>NZ_JBEXVF010000074.1:0-43803 GCF_040629235.1 Amycolatopsis sp. NPDC005961
GCGACGGCTACGAGGTGCACACCGGCATCGCCGGCACCGGGGTGCTGGGCGTGCTGCGCAACGGCGAGGGCCCGACGGTGCTGCTGCGCGCCGACCATCCTGCTCGTCGGCAGCGCCACCGTCCTCGCCGTCATCATCGGCCTGTGGCTGGGCATCCGCGCCGCCTGGCGCCGCGACAGCCTCTTCGACCGCGCCCAGACCGGCATCGCGCTGACCCTCTGGTCGGTCCCGCAGTTCTGGCTCGGCCTGATGCTGCTCGTGGTCACCAACGGCCTGTTCCCCAGCCGCGGCATGCACTCCCCGGACGCCGCGCCCGACGTCCTCTCCCAGACCCTCGACGTCCTGCACCACCTGGTGCTGCCGTGCGTGACGCTGCTGGCGGTGTTCTACGCCCAGTACATGCTGATCATGCGGTCGTCGCTGCTGGGGGAGATGAACGCCGACTACCTCACCACCGCCCGCGCCAAGGGCCTGCGCGACGACCTCGTCCGCAAGCGCCATGCCGTCCCCAACGCGCTGCTGCCGACCACCACGCTGGTGTTCATGCAGTTCGGCGCGGTCGTCGCGGGCGCGGTCACCGTCGAGGCCGTGTTCAGCTGGCCCGGCCTCGGCCAGCTCACCTACGACGCGCTGCACGGCCCCGACCTGCCGGTGCTGCAAGGCGTGTTCACCGTGCTGGCGAGCGCGGTGGTGCTGATGAACCTGCTCGCGGAGCTGCTCTACCGCGTGCTCGACCCCAGGGTGCGTACCTCATGACCACCGCCGAGACGCCACGGCAGATCGCGTGGAGCCGCCGCCGCGCCTCGATCGCCCGGACCTGGCACGAGTTCGCCGCGCAGCGCGCCGCGCTCATCGGGCTGATCCTGCTCGGCGCCACCGTCGTCGTCGCCCTGCTGCTGCCGCTGATCAGCGACGAAAGCGGCCTCGACGTCACCAAGGCCACCGGGCAGCCGCTGTCCCCGCCGACGAGCGAGTTCTGGCTCGGCACCGACAACTTCGGCCGGTCCGTGCTGCTGATGACCGTCTGGGGCAGCCGGATCTCCCTGCTCGTCGGGTTCTCCGCCGCGCTGCTGTCAGTCATCATCGGCACGCTCATCGGCATCACGGCCGCGCACTTCGGCGGCTGGGTGTCGGCCACGCTCCTGCGGTTCACCGACTTCTTCCTGGTCCTGCCGTCGCTGATCCTCGCGATCGCGCTCTCGGCGGTGCTGCCCAAGGGCGTCGGCACGATCATCATCGCCATCGGCCTCACCGCGTGGCCCAGCACCGCACGCCTGGTCCGCGCGCAGACCCTCACCATCGAAAGCCGCCCCTACATCGAGCGGTCCCACGCCCTCGGCGGCGGCCACCTGCACGTGATCGGCAAGCACGTCCTGCCCGGCGTCATGCCGCTCGTGCTGGCCAACACCACGCTCGTGGTCGGCAACTCCGTCATCGCCGACGCGACCTTGTCGTTCCTCGGCGTCGGCGACCCCAATTCCGTCACCTGGGGCCTGGTGCTGGAGAGCGCGCTCAACAACGGCGCGATCAGCCGCGGCGCCTGGTGGAACGTGCTCCCGCCCGGCATCGCGATCGTGCTCGTCGTCCTCTTCTTCACCCTGGTCGGCCGGGGACTGGAGACCGTGCTCAACCCGAGGTTGAAGAAGTGACCACCCCGCTGCTGCAGCTCAAGGACCTCAACGTCACCTACGCGGTCGGCGAGCAGGACGTCCCCGCCGTCCGCGGCGTCAGCCTCACCCTCGACCCCGGCGGCACCCTCGGCGTCGCGGGCGAGTCCGGCTCGGGCAAGTCCACCGTCGCGATGAGCGTCCTGCGCCTGCTGCCGCGCACGGCGAAGATCACCGGCGAGATCGTCCTCGACGGCGAAGACGTCACCACCATGAAGTGGGGCCGCCTGCGCGCGGTCCGCTGGGCCGAGGCGTCGGTGGTGTTCCAGGGGGCCATGCACGCCCTCAACCCGGTCCGCAAGATCGGCGACCAGATCGCCGAGCCGCTGCGGCTGCACCCGCCGTCGGGGAAGTCCCTGACCGACGCCGAAGTCGACGCCCGCGTCGCCGAGCTGCTCACCCAGGTCGACCTGCCCCCGGGCCGCGCCGGCGCCTACCCGCACGAGCTGTCCGGCGGGCAGAAGCAGCGCGTCATGATCGCGATGGCGCTGGCCTGCTCGCCCCGGCTGATCATCGCCGACGAGCCCACCACCGCCCTCGACGTCATCGTCCAGGCCCAGGTCCTCGACCTGCTTTCCCGGCTGGTCGCCGAGCAGGACATCGGCCTCATCATGATCAGCCACGACCTGTCCGTGCTCGCCGCCACCTGCAAGCGCATCGCCGTGATGTACGACGGGCAGATCGTCGAAGAAGGCCCCAGCGCCGAGGTGATGGCCGCCCCGAAGCACGAGCACACCCGGGCGCTCGCGGCGGCGTTCCCGACCGTCGGCGACCCCGTGTCGCGCTTCGCGCCGGCCACCAGCACGCCGCTGCCACCCGAACCTCCGGAACGGGCGGTGGGAGAGCCGCTGCTGGCCGCAGAGAACTTGCGGGTGTCCTTCCGCGACCGCACCGGCAAGCGGATCGACGCCGTCGCCGGGGTCGACCTCACGGTGGCGCGGGACGAGATCGTCGCCCTGGTCGGGCAGTCCGGCTCCGGCAAGACCACGCTCGCCCGCACCCTGCTCGGCCTGCAGAAACCCGACTCCGGCGTCGTCCGGTACGCCGGGAACCCGGTGCCCTCCGGCGGTGCCGGGCTCAAGGCGTACCGCCGTCAGGTCCAGCTCGTCCTGCAGGACCCGACCAGCGCGCTCAACCCGGCCCACACCGTGTACGAGGCCGTCGCCGAAGGGCCGCGGATCCACAAGCTGGCCGACGAGCGCGCGGTCGTCCACCGCGCCCTGGAGGCCGCGGAACTGCGGCCGGCGGAGAAGTACGCCGACCGGCTGCCGCACCAGCTCTCCGGCGGCCAGCGCCAGCGCGTCGTCATCGCCGGGGCGCTCGCGCTGGAGCCGTCGGTGGTGGTGGCCGACGAGCCGGTCGCGTCACTGGACGCCTCCGTGCGCGGCGAAATCCTCGGGCTCTTGCTGCGGCTGCGCCGCGAGCTGGGCCTGGCGGCGCTGGTGATCACCCACGACCTCGGCCTGGCCTGGAACATCGCCGACCGCGTCGCGGTGATGTACCGCGGCGAGCTCGTCGAAACCGGGACGGTGGAACAGGTCCTGCTCGACCCGCAGCACGAGTACACGAAGTCCCTGCTGGCCGCGTTGCCCGGCGGGACCGCCCAGCGACGCACCGTCGCGAGCTGACCCCGCCGGGACACCGGAAAACCGACACTGCGGAAAGCCCGCCCGGGCGCAGTGTGTAACCTCCGAACGGAAATGGCGACCACCACCGACCCCGCGCAGACGCCCTCGGCCACGCTGGCCGAGCGGCTCCTCACGCCTTCGCGATTCCCGTACCGCACCATCGCGATG
The DNA here is from genome assembly GCF_040629235.1 of Amycolatopsis sp. NPDC005961. NCBI lineage: Bacteria > Bacillati > Actinomycetota > Actinomycetes > Pseudonocardiales > Pseudonocardiaceae > Amycolatopsis > Amycolatopsis sp. NPDC005961. The sequence continues at coordinate 3,464 of NZ_JBEXVF010000074.1, forward strand.
GGCACGGTCGGGAGCACCCTGCTCATGCTCGCCGCGTTCGGCGCCGGCGGCATCCTGATCAAGGACCCCGTGCTCGGCCACGGCCCGCTCTCGTGGATCCGCTACGGCCACGGGCGCATGCTCGCCAACGCCGTCCTCTACACCGGCTTCGGCCTCGTCGTGTGGGCCTGGGTCCGCCTCGGCCGCTACGTGCTGCTCGGCCGCGTCGGCAGCCGTCCCGTCCTGGTCGCCGCCGCGTGCTGGATGGCGCCGCTGATCGTCTCGCCGCCGCTGTTCACCCGTGACGTCTTCTCCTACCTCGGCCAGGGCGCGCAGCTGCTGTACGGGCTCGACCCGTACGCCAACGGCCCCGCCGAGCTGGACGTCCTGCCGAACGTCGTGCAGAACGTCCACCCGCTCTGGCAGACGACACCGGCGCCGTACGGCCCGCTGTTCCTGCTGATCTCGAAGGGCGTGGTCGCCACCACCGGCGACAACATGATCCTCGGCGTCATCCTCATGCGCCTGGTCCTGCTGGTCGGCCTGGCCGGCACCCTGTGGGCGCTCCCGCGGCTGGTCAAGCACCTCGGTGGCAAGCTCCCGGTCGCGCTGTGGCTCGCGGTGGCCAGCCCGATGATGGTGATCCACCTCTTCGGCGGCCCGCACAACGACCTGATGATGCTCGCGTTCCTCACCATCGGCGTCCTCGCCGCCCTGGAGAAGAAGCACGTCGTCGCGGTCGTCCTGGTCACGATCGGCATGCTGATCAAGCCGACGGCGGCGATCGCGCTGCCCTTCATCGTCTGGATGTGGGCCAACCACCTCGAAGGCGAGTCGAAGGTCCGCAACTTCCTGCGCGCCGGAGCCGCCTCGGTGGGCCTGTTCCTGCCGGTGTTCGTCGCGGGCACGTGGATCTCGCTGGGCTCGCTGAACATGGGCTGGTGGTCCGGCCTCAAGGCCCCGCAGCTCATCGCGAACTGGCTGAACATCCCCACCGGCATCGGCGAGGTGTTCTACAACCTGGTCCACATCGTGGTGGACGTCCAGGTCTCCCCGTTCGTGACGGTCGCCCGCGCGGCCGGCATGCTCGTGCTGATCGCGTTCGGCATCCGCCAGTGGTGGCTGGGACGAGGCGGCGGCACGGAGGCGGTCTACCGGGCCGGTATCTCCCTGCTCGCGGTGGCGATCCTCATGCCCCCGACCTTGCCGTGGTACCTGACCTGGGGTTTCGTGCTCCTGTCGGCGTTCAAGTGGCAGCCGCGTCACCTGGCGCTGGTGGTGGCCGTATCGGTGTTCGTGACGCTGGTGTACTACCCGACGGGCGAGCAGGCCCTGTACGACTGGTGGTTCATCGCGCTGGTGGTGGTGGCGAGCCTGTACTCGGCGGCGTCGCTGCTGCGCCCGGACCCGCTGGGCCTGATCGACGCGTGGCGCCGCCCGGAGAAGTTCCTCCGCGACTAGGGCGCGGCCTGCCTACGCAGTTCCTGCCAGGCCGAACTCACCTGGCTTGCCGGGACAACTCCTCCTAGGCGGGGCGGCTGCGCGCGATCTCCTCGGCGACCTTCGCCATGAACCACACCATGATCTCGTGCGGGACGCGGTACTCCTCCGGTGCGTGCAGGCGCACGGTCGGCTCCACTGACGGATCCTCGTCGGGCACGACTCCCGTCATGATCATGCGACCGGATGTGATGTCGGTCAGCTCGACGAACCAGGCGTCCTCCGGCAGGGCGTACGTGAACTGCACCCCGTAGAAGCGCCCGGCGTGCTCCCGCTCCTCGTAAGCCATGGCCGGACGATGCCACGCCGGCCCACTGTCGGGTAGCGAATTCAGGCCGAGCCCGACCAGCCACTCCACTTGTGGATCTCCGTCACCACCACCGCGTGCTCCGGCGGCCGCTCCGCGTACTGCGAGTACTTCGCCACCAGCCACGAAACCGGCTCGGCACCCGGCGGCAGCACCTGCGCGGTGCCGTCCGCCCGAGCCCACCACAGCTGCGACCAATCCTCGGCGTACGCGTCCGCCAGGAAGCACACCGCCGGGTTCGATGCGATGTTCGCCAGCCGCCGCAGAGACGTCGTCGACTTCGGCTTGTGGTCCACCGCGAAGACCACCTGATCACCCCGCACCGCGAACGTCACCGGCACCAGGTGCGGTACTCCCGCCAAGGAGACGGTCGCCAGGCGCGCCACCCGTGCCGCGGCGAAGCGCTCGCGGGCCTCGTCCGGCGTCATGTCAGCGCGGGGGAGTCGAACGTCAACGTCCCCAGGTCCGCGTCCAGCGACACCGGCACCCCCAGCGGCAACGTCGGTGACGACGCCACGTGCCCGAAGCCGAACTCCTCCACCATCGGCACCCCCAACGGGCCCAGCCGCTCCAGCAGCAGCGCGCGAACCTCGGCGGGATCGCCGCACGCCGCCCACGATCCCAGCACGATGCCGCGGACCCCCTCGAACCAGCCGCTGCGCAGCAACTGCGTCACCATCCGGTCCAGCCGGTACACGCTCTCCGTGACGTCCTCCAGCAGCACCACCGCGTCCCGCGCCGAACCCTGCTCCGGTGTCCCGATCCCCGCCGCCAGCAGCGACAGGTTCCCGCCGGTCGACCGGCCCGACGCCCGGCCCGGCACCAGCGCCGAACCGCCGCGCACCACCAGGTTCCGCTCCGGGTCGAACAACGTGCGCCGCAGGTGCTCCACCGCGAAGTCGTCGAACAGCACGCTCGCCGGCATCGGGGAGAACAAACTGGACAGTCCCAAGTGGACGTCCACCGCCTGGTGCAGCGCCGTGATGTCCGACGACCCGGCCAGCACCTTCGGCCCCGCCTCGCGCAACGCCGCCCAGTCCACCAAGTCCAGCATCCGCTGCACGCCGTAGCCGCCCCGCGCCGCCAGCACGCACCGCACCCCCGGGTCCAGCCACGCCTCGGTGAACTCCGCCGCCCGCGCGGCGTCCGAACCGGACAAGTACCCCGGGGATCCGGGTGAAGAGCGCACGCACGGCCCGATCCGCACCTCGACGCCCCAGCCGCGCAGCACCGGCACCGCCTTCTCCAGCAGGTCCGCCGGCACCGGCCCGGCCGGCGCCACCAGCGCCACCGTGTCACCCGCCCGCAGGCGCGGCGGCCTCACTTCGACAGCTCCAGCCGCGCGACGCCCGGCGTCTCGAACCCGAGCACCTGACCGTAGAACGACAGCTCCGCCTCCAGCGCCGCCACGATCGTCGCGGCCTGCCGGAACCCGTGCTGCTCCCCGGGGAACCGCTGGTAGGCGTACGGGATCCCGCGCCCGGCGAGCCCGGCCACGAACCGGTCCGCCTGCTCGGGCGGGCAGATCCGGTCCTCCAGCCCCTGCTGGAACAGCACCGGCCCGGCCAGCGACGCCGAGTTCGCCAGCGGCGACCGTTCGACGTACCGCTGCCGCGTCGCCGGGAGCGGCCCGACCAGCCCGTCCAGGTACCGCGACTCGAAGTCGTGCGTGTCGCCGCCCGCGCCGGTCCACCCGGCCAGGTCCAGGACCGGGTACATCACGGTGCCCGCCCGGTAGGTTTTCGTCGTGGTCAGCGACGCCGCCGCGGTGAACCCGCCCGCGCTGCCGCCGCGGATGGCCAGCCGGTCGCCGTCGGCCAGCCCGGCCGCCACCAGCGCCTCGGCCACCGCGACGCAGTCCGCGACGTCCACCACGCCCCACTGCTCCCGCAGCCGCTCCCGGTAGGCCCGCCCGAAACCGGTCGACCCGCCGTAGTTCACCGCCGCCACCGCGATGCCGCGGCTGCTGAAGTACGCCAGCTCCAGATCCAGCATCGGCAGGTACTGCCCGGTCGGGCCGCCGTGGACGTGCACCAGCAGCGGCGGCAGCTCACCCTCGGGCGCCGCGAAGTCCGGGTTCGCGGGCCGGTACAGCACCACCGGCACCGCCTCGCCGTCCGCCGTCGTGAACACCCGCTCCTCCGGCACCGGCAGGTACGCCGCCGGCAGCTCCGGTTGCGGCGTCAGATCCCGTACCGCGCCGTCGAGGGAGACCTCCACCACGGCGGCCTCGCGGACCGGGCCGCCGGCGACCCCGGCGACGCCGTCACCGAAGACCGCGAACCCCGTCGACGACCACGCGGTCAGCTCCTCGGCCACCGGCGTCACCGAGCCGTCCGCCTCGTCGAGCACGGCGAGCCGTCCCGAGGTCAGCACCGCGTGCCGCCCGCCGCCGAGCGGGACGAACCACCGCGAACCGGCCTTCCACAGAGGCCCGCCCAGCTCCCGCTCGACCGGCGCGAGGTTCGTCAGCGCCCCGTCGAGCCCGACGCGGTGCAGGTTCCACCAGCCGTCCGGGTCGAGCAGCGCCAGCAGCGTCTCCGGCGTCTCCCACTCGACCTGGCACGCCGAGACGTCCGCGCCGCCGGCCAGCACCCGGTGCGGACCGAAGGACCCGTCCTCGGCGACGGCGGCCACGCACAGCTCGGTCCCGTCCCACGGCATCGCCGGGTGGTCCCAGCCGAACCACGCCGCGTGCCGCCCGTCCGGCGACAGCTTCGCCACGGTCAGGAAGTGGTGACTGGCGGCCAGCACCCGTTCCGGGCCGCCGTCGAGGGCGATCGCCACCAGCTCCCGCTCGATGTCGGCGGGCCGCGGCCCGACCGCGCGTTCGCGGACCGCGAACACCTCCCCGGGCCGCCCGGCCCGCAGGTCGCCGTACCGGACGCCCTGAGGCTCCGCGGGCTCCGGTGTCAGCGGCACCACACCGGTTTCGCTCACCGCGTAAACCCGCTGATCGGCCCAGTGCGTGAACACCACCACACCTTCGACGACGGTCCACGGCCGCCCGCCGTACTCGTGCAGCCGGTTGCGGACGTTCCACGGCGCGGGCAGCACGTCCTCGGTACCGCCCGGCACCGCTCGCACCAGGGCGACTCGTCCCTGCTCACCGGGCCGCGCCTCGGCCCACCACACCTCGTCCCCGACGACGTCGAGCCACTGCGGGCCGCCGCCGGCGGCGGCCACCTCGGCGGCGGTGATGGGTGAGGACCAGGTTCCGTACGGGGAGATCCGAGACACCCCCAGAGGCTAGCGGCCCGCACGGCAGGGGCGGCGGATGCCGATCATGCGTCCGTGGCATAGGGTCGACAGTGCTATGTCTCGCGTAATCCACGTCTTCCGCCAGCCGGATCGTTTCGTCGCCGGCACCGTCGGCGAGCCCGGCGATCGCACGTTCTACCTCCAGGCCTCCGAGGACGTGCGCACCATCAGCGTCACCATCGAAAAGCAGCAGGTCGTCGTCCTCGCGGAACGCCTCGGCTCGCTGCTCGAAGAGGTCGCCAGCCGCTTCGGTGCCGACGTACCCGACGACGTCCCCGACGACCAGCTCGACGTCGACCCCCTCACCGTGCCGGTCGAGGAGGAGTTCCGCGTCGGCACCATGGGTCTCGGCTGGGACGCCGACAGCAGCGCCGTCGTCATCGAGCTGCTCGCCATCACCGAGGGCGAGGTCGACGAGACGGTCGTGCTGGACGACACCGAGGAGGGTCCGGACGCCGTCCGCGTCTTCCTCACCCCGGCCGCCGCCCGCGCCTTCGCCGAGCGAGCCGACCGCGTCGTCAACGCCGGCCGCAAGCCCTGCCCGCTGTGCGGGGAGCCGCTCGACCCGAACGGGCACATCTGCCCTCGGCAGAACGGCTACCGGCGCGAAACCGACGCGGACGAAGACTGACCATGGCCGACTCGCCGGCGGACCAGCCGGACCCGGCGGACCCCGCGTCCCGCGAACTCGTCACCCACGGCCGCATCGACGTCGAAGGACGCCTGGTCGACGCCTCCAACGTGACGCTCTTCTGCGCCATCGAGCTCGACGGCGTCACCGGCCGCGTCGTGTACAAGCCGGTGTCGGGGGAGCGGCCGCTGTGGGACTTCCCCGACGGCACCCTCGCCGGGCGCGAGGTCGCGACCGCGATCATCAGCGAGGCCGCCGGCGTCGGCGCGATCCCGCCGACGGTGCTGCGTGACGGGCCGTTCGGCCCCGGCATGGTCCAGCTGTGGATCGAAACCACCGAAGACGACGTCGTCGAAGTCCTCCCGCCGGACGAGGTCCCCGAAGGCTGGCGGGAGGTGCTGCACGCCCACGACCGGCTCGGCGAACCCGCGGTGCTGGCCCACGCCGACCACCCCGGGCTGCGCGACCTCGCCGTGCTCGACATCGTCGTCAACAACACCGACCGCAAGGGCGGGCACCTGCTGCCCGGCCTCGACGGCCGCGTCTACGGCGTCGACCACGGCATCTGCCTGCACACCGATCCCAAGCTGCGCACCGTGCTCTGGGGCTGGATCGGCGAGCCGGTGCCGCCGGACACCGTCGAGAAGCTGCGGAAGCTGCGCTCGGAGCTCGACGGCGGCCTCGGCAAGACGCTGGCCGAGCACATCACCAAGTTCGAGATCCGGGCGCTGGCCGAACGCACCGACCTGCTGTTGACCGAGGGCATCTTCCCCGAACCGGGCGACGACTGGCGCGCGATCCCGTGGCCGTTGTTCTGATCGACGACGCGGCCCGCGCCCGGCTGGTCGACCGCTTCGGCGCGGAGCTGGCCGAGCCGTGGTGCGACGCGCTTCCCGGCTTGGTCGCCCGGCTGACGGCGACGTGGAACCTCGAAGTGCGCGAGGCGCGGCCCGGCAACACCGGCCGCACCCTGCTGTGCACCGGTCCCGGCGGTGACCTGCGCGTTCTCAAGCTGACCCCGGATCCCGAGGTCGCCCGGCTCGAGGTCACCGGGCTGCGGGCCTGGGCGGGCTGCTCCCGCGTCGTCCAGGTGCTCGACGCCGACCTCGACGCCAACGCGATCCTGCTCGAAGGCCTGGTGCCGGGCACCCAGCTCGACAGCGACGTCCCGTGGGCCCAGATCGGCGAGATGCTCGACCAGCTGCACTCCGTCGATCCGGCCGGGGAGTTCCGGAGCCTGGCCGAAGGCATCGAGTTCATCTTCACCCTCTCCGAACGCCGCCGCCGCGAGTCCCCGGCCGCCGAGCACCTGAGCGCCGAAGTCCTGCAGAAGGGCCGCGAGCGGGCGCTCGCGCTCGCCACCAGCGGACCGGTCACGCTGATTCACGGCGACCTCCACCCCGCGAACGTCCTCGACGCCGGACCCGGTCGCGGCGCCGTCGCCATCGACCCGCGCCCCGGCCTCGGCGACCCTTCGCTCGACGCGATCGACTGGATGTTCGTCCCGATGGCGAAGGGCGGCACGATCGAGGACGGCCTCACCGCGCTCGCCCCGCACGTGACGGACTTCGACGCCGAACGGGTCCGGGCCTGGTGCGTCGCGATGGCCCCGCTCGTCGCGCTCTCGCCGTTGCGCCGCGGCGAACGGACGCCGTTCACCGACGCGGTCCTGGAGTTGGCGCGCTGACCGGCGTGGCATGACCCGTCCGGGTACCCCGGCCCACTAGGTTGCCTGGTCGTGCGCTCCCATTCCTATGACGACGTGCTCGCCGGCCGGCGCCGCAAGAAGGTGCCGGAAGTCCCCGCCGAACCCGGGCTGGTGGTCGAAGACCCGGCCAGCGGGTTCTGCGGTGCCGTGATCCGGATCGAGTACGGCAACGTCGTGCTCGAAGACGGCAAGGGACGCCACCGCGTGTTCCCGCTCGAGCCCGCCGCGTTCCTGCTGGAAGGCAAGCCGGTGACGCTGGTGCCGGTCAAGACGGTGAAGGCGCCGGTCAAGCAGGTGTCGGCGTCCGGGTCGGTGAAGGTGCAGGGCCTGCAGGCGCGCGTCGCCCGCGACTCGCGCATCTGGGTCGAGGGCAAGCACGACGCCGAGCTCGTCGAACGCGTCTGGGGCCACGACCTGCGCGTCGAAGGCGTCGTCGTCGAGCCGCTCGACGGTGTCGACGTGCTGTCCGACCGGATCGCCGAGTTCGGCACCGGCCCCGGCCGGCGGCTCGGTGTGCTGGTCGACCACCTCGTGCCGGGCAGCAAGGAGTCCCGGCTCGTCGAGGCCGTCCACGACGAGAACGTGCTGGTCACCGGGCACCCGTACATCGACGTCTGGGAGGCCGTGCGGCCCGCCGCGGTCGGGATCCGGGCGTGGCCGAAGATCCCGCGCGGCACCGAGTGGAAGCAGGGCATCTGCGACGCGCTCGGCTGGGGGCAACCTTACGAAGGCTGGCAACGTGTCCTGAGCGGGGTGAGCAGTTTCCGCGACCTCGAGACCCCGCTCATCGGGGCCGTGGAACGCCTCATCGACTTCGTCACCGAGCCGACGGAAGAGGCCTGAATGTCCGAATTGTCCAAGGTCACGCGTAGGTCACGTCGAGTCACTGTGCCGGTGCGAACCGGCGCGATCTGAGAGCATTGAGCCATGGCATGGGCAGTGGTCTGGTTGATCGTCGGCATCGCCCTGATGATCGCGGAAGTCCTCTCGGGTGACTTCGTGCTGATCATGCTGGGCGTCGGCGCGCTGTTCGGCGCCGGAGCCGACGTGCTCACCGGGAACATCTTCATCGACGTCGCCGTGTTCGCCGTCGCCTCGGTCGGGATGCTCGTGCTGGTCCGGCCCGCGCTGAAGCGGCGCTTCCTGGCCGGCACCGGCCACCGCACCGGCATCGAGGCCCTCATCGGCGCCCGCGCGGTCGTCTTGTCCACAGTGGACTTCGAGGCCGGGCAGGTGAAGCTGGCCGGTGACGTCTGGTCCGCGCGCAGCCTTTCGGAGCACCACGAACCGATCAAACCCGGCACGTCCGTCACCGTCGTCGAAATCGCCGGTGCCACCGCCGTCGTGTCGGCCGAGCCGTGAGCCTGGGGCTCGTCATCGTTCCCGAGGGCCGGGCCGCGGTGATCGAACGCGGCGGGCGCTTCCGCACCGTGCTCGGCCCCGGACGGCACTTCGTGGTGCCGTTCGCCGACACCGTCCGGGCGCGCGTGGACCTCGGGGACCAGATCCTGTCCGCGCCGCCCCGCGTCATCGAGGCCGGCGACGGGCGGGAAGTCCACATCGGATTCGAAGTCACTTTTGCCGTCACGGATCCGCGCCTGGCGACGTACGAAATCACCAACCCGGCCATCGCGATCGAACAGCTGACCACCACGGCGTTGCGGCAGGAAGCGAGCCTGACCACGGCCGAGCGCGCCGTCACCGCGCCGGGGGACCTGCACCGTACAGTGTGGACGGTCCTGCACGACACCACAGGACGCTGGGGAATCGTCACCCGGGAGCTGAAGCTCGCGGTGAGCCCGCCCGCGGCGCCCGGAACACCGTCAACCGCGCAAGAATGGTACTAGGTAAGGGGAAGATCTCTTGACCACCACAGTAGCGATCGTCGTGGTCGTCTTACTGGCTCTCTTCGTGATCATCACGGTAGCCAAGGCGATCATGGTCGTGCCGCAGGCGCAGTCGGCGGTGATCGAGCGGCTGGGCCGGTTCCGCACGGTGGCCTCGCCGGGACTGACCTTCCTGGTGCCGTTCCTGGACAAGGTGCGCGCCCGGATCGACCTGCGCGAGCAGGTCGTCTCGTTCCCGCCGCAGCCGGTCATCACCGAGGACAACCTGACGGTGTCGATCGACACCGTCGTCTACTTCCAGGTCACCGACTCGCGCGCCGCGGTCTACGAGATCTCGAACTACATCGTCGGTGTCGAGCAGCTGACCACCACCACGCTCCGCAACGTGGTCGGTGGCATGAGCCTCGAGCAGACGCTGACCTCACGCGACTCGATCAACACGCAGCTGCGTGGCGTGCTCGACGAAGCGACCGGCCGCTGGGGCATCCGCGTCGGCCGCGTCGAGCTCAAGGCGATCGACCCGCCGCCCTCCATCCAGGACTCGATGGAGAAGCAGATGCGCGCCGACCGTGAGAAGCGCGCCATGATCCTCACCGCGGAAGGCCAGCGGGAGTCGGCGATCAAGACCGCGGAAGGCCAGAAGCAGAGCCAGATCCTCTCCGCCGAGGGTGCCCGCCAGGCGACGATCCTCGCGGCCGAGGCCGAGCGGCAGTCCCGCATCCTGCGCGCGCAGGGTGAGCGCGCCGCTCGCTACCTGCAGGCGCAGGGCCAGGCGAAGGCGATCGAGAAGGTGTTCGCCGCGATCAAGGCCGGCCGCCCGACGCCGGAGGTGCTGGCCTACCAGTACCTGCAGACGCTCCCGCAGATGGCGCAGGGCGACGCGAACAAGGTCTGGATGATCCCGAGCGACTACGGCAAGGCCCTCGAAGGCTTCGCCCGCGCGCTCGGCGCCCCGGGCGACGACGGCGTCTTCCGCTACGAGCCGCCGAAGGACGACGACGTCCCGGCCAAGCCCGACCTCGAGGACGAAGAGGTCGCGAGCTGGTTCGAGACGAAGAGCGACCCGAAGGTCGCCGAGGCCGTCGCGGCCGCGGAAGCCGTGGCCCGCCAGGAGGTCCCGGCCCTCGGGGTGCCGACCGGCGCCCCGCCCGCGCGGCCGGCGATCCCGCGTCCGGTCCAGCAGCAGCCCGAGCCGGAGCCGGCCGACGAGGAACGCGGCACCGAGGTCACGCCCGCGCCGCAGCAGCCGCCGACCCCGCAGAGCGGCCAGCCGGCGTTGCCGCAGCCGCAGTCCCCGGCCGGCCCGCCCCAGGGCCAGGGCTACCAGGGCCAGCCGCAGTCCCCGCCGCCGGGCCAGTTCGGCGGCCCGCAGAACCCGGGCAGCGGGCCGTTCCCGCAGCAGCCCCCGTTCGGCGGACCCCAGGGCCCGCGCCGCTGACACGCACGTGAAGAGGGCCTCCCACCGGCTTCGGTGGGAGGCCCTCTTTCGTCGTCAGCTCCGCTGGTACACGGTCACGTCGTCGATGTCGGCCTTCGAACGGTCCTTCAGCAAGATCACGCACAGCACGGTGACCACCGCCGACAGGATGATGTAGCCCGAGATCGAGTACGGCGTCCCGGTCTGGTGCAGCAGCCACGTCGCCAGCAGCGGCGCCGGCCCGCCCGCGAACACCGACGCCAGCTGGTAGCCCAGCCCCGCGCCGCCGTAACGCAGGTGCGTCGGGAAGCTCTCGCCGATCAGCGCCGCCTGCGGCCCGTACTGCAACGCGTGCGGGATGAACGACACGACGACCGCGACGAACACCAGCGCGTGGTTGCCGTGCGCGAGGATCGTGAAGTACGGGAACGCGATCACGCCGGTGAACACCGCCCCGGCCAGGTACACCTTCTTGCGGCCGATCCGGTCCGACAGCGACGAGAAGAACGGGATCATCGCCAGCTCGCACGCGGCGCCGACGAGGACCGCGTTGAGCACGAACGTCTTGCTGAACTCGTGCCGCGACACGACGTAGACCAGCACGTAGCTGGTGAACAGGTAGAACGGCATCTGCTCGCTGAAGCGCACGCCGGCCGAGAGCAGAATCTCGCGCCAGTGGTGGCGGATCGCGTCGAGCACCGGGGTCCGCGCGGTCTGCCGGTTCTCGATCAGCTTCGCGAACATCGGCGTTTCGAGGATCTTCAGCCGGATCACCAGGCCGACCGCGACCAGGACGAGGCTCGCGAGGAATGGCAGCCGCCAGCCCCAGGAGTCGAACGCGTCGGGGGAGAGGGTCGCCGACAGCAACGTCATGCCGCCGGTGCCCAGCACCAGCCCGACCGGGACGCCGATCTGCGCGAAACTGCCCAGCAGCCCGCGTTTCTTCTGGTCGCCCCACTCCATCGCGAGCAGGACCGAGCCGCTCCACTCGCCGCCGATCGCGATGCCCTGGATCAGCCGCAGCAGCACCAGGATCAGCGGTGCGGCGAACCCGATGGACGCCGTCCCGGGCAGCATCCCGACGATGCCGGAGGAGACGCCCATCAGCAGCAGCGTGACGATCAGCGTGGCCTTGCGGCCGATCCGGTCGCCCCAGTGCCCGAAGATCGCGGCCCCGACCGGGCGGGCGGCGAACCCGACCGCGTAGGTCGCGAACGACTGCATGGCGCCCGCGTAGGCGCTCGACGCGGGGAAGAACAGGTGCGGGAAGACCAAGGCCGCCGCGGTGTTGTAGAGGAAGAAGTCGTACCACTCGATGGTCGTGCCGATCGCGCTCGCCAGCGCCGCCCGCCTGACCTGCACTTTCCCGGACTTGCTGTCCGGTTCAACCTCGTGCGTGACTCCGTTGTCGCCCAGGACCATCTCGCAACACCTCCGGGTGGCTGATGTCACACAACAGTGTGACGCCCGTCGACGGTTTAGGCGATCGATGACCGCCAACTCGTCCGGTCGGTGATGAACAACTTGCAGATCATGCAACTTTGCAGAATCTGCAAGTTCCGCTATGGTGGGCTCATGGACGCCCGAGGACTGCGTGAGCGCAAGAAGCAGGAAACGCGCATCGCGTTGAGCTGGGCGGCCATCCGGCTCACCGTCGAACGCGGCTACGCCCAGGTCCGGATCGAGGACATCGCCGCCGAGGCCGGGGTGTCCACCCGGACGTTCAGCAACTACTTCGGCACCAAGGGCGAAGCCATCGTGGCCCGCCACCACGACCGCGGCCGCGCGATCGCCTCGGCACTGCGTGAGCGTCCGGCCGGTGAGCCGATCTGGGAAGCCATCACCGCGGCCACGCTGGCCGGGTTCGCCCTCGGCGAGCCGGTCACCGAAGGCCGGGTCCCCGACCCGTCGTGGCTCGCCGGGATCCGGCTGATGGTCGCGGAACCCGCGCTGCAGGGCGAGTTCCACAAGGCCGGCGCGGCGGGTGAGGCCGAGATCGCCCGGGTCGTCGCCGAACGCACCGGCACCGACGCCGAGACGGACGTCTACCCGCAGCTCGTCGCGGGTACCGTCGCCGCCGCGCTCGCCGTCGTCACGCGGCAGTGGCTCGGGACCGAGTCGCCGCGGCCGCTGGAAGAGCTGATCCGGGAAGTGTTCGGCCGGCTCGCCGCGGGCCTGCCCGAACCGCGCTGAACCCCCTCGCTCCACGCCCGGCAGGGTCGCCGGGTTTCTTCGTCATGCCCTTTCACCGCAAGGAGTTCCATCATGGAAGACGTCGTCATCGCCGGTGCCGGGCCCAACGGCCTCATGCTCGCCTGCGAACTCGCGCTCGCCGGCATCCGCCCGCTCGTACTGGAACGGCTGCCCGAGCCCACCGAGGAGAACCGCGCCAACGGGCTGGTCGGCCAGGTCGTGCGCCTGCTCGACCGCCGCGGGCTGCACGACCGCCTCGCCGGCCCGATCGGGCCGCCCGTCCCCGCGTTCGTCTTCGGGGCGATGCGCCTGGACCTCACCCTGGCCGAGCGCAACTCGCTGCACATCCTCGGCGTGCCCCAGCGCCAGGTCGCGGCGATGCTCGCCGAACGCGCCACCGAACTCGGCGTCGAGATCCGCCGCGGCCACGAGCTCACCGGCCTGACCCAGGACGCCGGCGCCGTCACCGTCGACTTCACCGGTCCCGACGGGCTGGGCCGGCTCACCACCCGCTACCTCGTCGGCGCCGACGGCGGGCGCAGCGTCACCCGCAAGCTCGCCGGCATCGGCTTCCCCGGCGTCACCGAGGACCGCACCCTGTCCCTGACCGCGAACGCCACCGTGCCCGCGGAGTTCGTCGATGCCCCTTCGGGCGGGCTGAGCGTCCCCGGGCACGGCGTCATCCCGCCGTTCTTCCACTACCGCACCGAAAACGGCCTGTTCGTCTACGCGCCGTTCCCCGGCAGGCCGCTCGTCACCACCACGGAGTGGACCGACGCCGCGGAGGACCCGGACGAGCCACCGATGACCCTCGACGACCAGCGCGCGAGCATCGAGCGCGTGCTCGGCTTCGCCCTGCCGCTCGGGCCGCCGGAGGGCGACGGCCCGCACCTGCTGCGGCGGCTGCGCGGACGCAACACCCGGCTGGCCGACCGGTTCCGCGACGGCCGCGTACTGCTGGTCGGCGACGCGGCGCACGTCCACTCCGCGATCGGCGGGCCCGGCCTGAACCTCGGCCTGCAGGACGCGGTCGCCCTCGGCTGGAAGCTCGCCGCCGAACTGCACGGCTGGGCGCCGGCCGGGCTGCTCGACACCTACGAGAGCGAACGCCGCCCGATCGCCGAGCGCGTCGTCATGCACACCCAGGCCCAGTCCGCGCTGATCGCGCCGGGCCGCGACGTCACGGCGCTGCGGGAGCTGTTCGGCGAGCTGCTGCGGCTGCCGAGCACGGTGGAGCACATCGCCGACCTGATGTCGGGCGCGGACGTCCGGTACGAACCGGGCACCGACCACCCGCTCGACGGCCGGTGGGCGCCGGACCTGGTGCTGGCCGACGGCACCCGGCTCGCCGAGCTGACCCGGACGGCCCGGCCGCTGCTGCTGGACTTCACCGGCTCACTCGGCGACGAGCTGCGCGGCTGGACCGGCCGCGTCGACCTCGTCACCGGCCAGGCCGAGGCGGACGTGACCGCGTTGCTCATCCGCCCCGACGGGTACGTCGCCTGGGCGACCAGCTCGGCCGAGCCCGACGACACCGAGCGGAAGGCCCTGCGGGCGGCGCTCGAACGGTGGTTCGGCACCCCCGTTGACATGTAGGAGAACCCCTACGTATTGTCGCGGGCATGACGATCACCCACGTGCAGTTCCTGACCCTGCCCGTCGCCGACCACGCCCGCGCGCGGGACTTCTACGTCGGCAAGCTCGGCTTCGAAGCCGTCGTCGACCGCCGCACGCCCGAAGGCGGCCGGTTCGTCATGGTCGTCCCGAAGGGCGCGAAGACCGGCGTGGTGCTCACCGACCAGCAGGTCACCGGGGTCGAGCCGGGCCCGCGGCACTTCCAGCTGCAGACCACCGACCTCGACGCCGACGTCGCCACGTTGCGGGCGGCCGGCGTCGAGGTCGCCGACCCGGAGGAACGGCCGTGGGGGCGCGCGACGTCCTTCCGGGACCTCGACGGCCACACGCTCGGCCTGCTGCAGCCGTCGGACTTCGGCAACGTCCCGAACTGATGCCGGTCAACGACGACGTCTTCGCCGCGCTGGCCAGCCCGGCCCGGCGGCAGGTCCTGCGGCTGCTGCTGGACGGCCCGATGGCCGCCGGCGCGATCGCCGAGCGCTTCGAGATGGCCCGGCCCAGCCTGTCGGAACACCTTCGGGTGCTGCGGGAGGCGGGCCTGGTCAGCGAGCAGCGGCAGGGCCGCAACCGCGTCTACCGTCTCGACGCCGCCCCGCTCGAAGAGGTCGCCGACTGGCTCACGCCGTACGAGCGGTTCTGGCGGAGCAAGCTCGCCAACCTGCGTGACCTGCTCGACGAGGAGGACGACCGGTGACCGACGACGACCCGACCGCGATCCACGTCGACCAGTTCCTCGCCCACCCGGCCCGCAAGGTCTGGCGCGCGCTGACCGAACCGGACCTCCTGGAACGCTGGATGAACATGCCCAACGACATCAAGCCCCTGGTGGGGCACCGGTTCCAGCTGCTGGCCGAGCCGGTGCCCGCGGCCGGGTTCGCCGGCGGCCCGGTGGCGTGCGAGGTCCTCGAAGTCGAGCCCGAGCGCAAGCTCAGCATCCGCTGGGGTCCGCAGTGGACGGTCACCTGGCGGCTCGAACCGGAAGGCACCGGCACCCGGCTCTTCCTGAGCCACGAGGGGTTCGACCCGGACGACGAGTTCCAGCGGGTCTCCCGGCGCATCATGGGCGGCGGCTGGCGCTCCCACGTGCCGCGGGCACTGGCCCGGGTGCTGGACGCCCTGGACGACCCGGCCCGTCACCGAGCCGACCGGAAGTAGGCCGCCTGCCCCGAGCAGCGCGGAACCGTTGCCGCGAAAGTCATCGGCCGTGGCGGCCGGCGGATCGGTGACCCCCAGCGCAGTACCATCGGGAGGTGACCCCCGCCGCCGCTGATCCCACCGAGACGAAACCCCTGCGCGCCGACGCCCGGCGCAACCGGGCACGCGTGCTGGACGCGGCCGAGAGCGTCTTCGCCGCCAAGGGCACCGGGGCGCCCACCGAAGAGGTCGCCCGCGTCGCCGGCGTCGGCATCGGCACCGTGTTCCGGCACTTCCCGACGAAGGAAGCGCTCCTCGAGGCGGTGCTCATCGCGCGGCTGCAGCGGTTCGTCGACGAGGCCGAAGCGGTCGTCGCGGCCGACTCGGCCGATCCGGGCGACGCGTTCTTCGCCTTCCTCGCCAGCTGGATCGAGATGTCCAGCGCGAAGAACGCCTACTTCGAAGCGCTCACCGCGGCCGGGGTGAGCGTCCCGCACGCGAAGTCCGGCATCGGCGAGCGGCTGCTCGGCGCGCTCGGGGTGCTGCTGTCCCGTGCCCAGGCCGCGGGCGCGGTCCGCGCGGACCTCGTGCCGGGTGAGCTGATCACGATCATCATCGGCGTGGCGAAGGCGGCCGAATACGCCGGCCCGGACGCGCGACTGCGCGACCGGGCCGTGACGATCCTCTTCGACGGCCTCCGGCCGTCAGCGGGGGAGCGGCGCTGAGACGAGCGGCTCCAGCGTCGGGCGCTTCGCGGCCATGGTGTCGCCGGACGACTCGCCCTTCACCCGCCGCCGCACCCACGGCAGTGCGTGCTCCCGCGCCCACTGCAGGTTCTCGCTCCGGCGAGCGGCCGGGCTCAGCACCGCGCGCGGCGCCAGCTCCGGGTTGATCAGCGGGTGCTCGACGCCAAGAACCCGCAGGACCTCGATGGCGACCTCGGTGTGCCCGAGCGCGTTGAGGTGCAGGCGGTCCGGCGCCCAGAACCGGCGGTCGCACAGCTGCCGCATCGACCACAGGTCCACCAGCAGCGCGTCGTGGCGGGCGGCGATGCCGCGGACGAGCTCGTTGTAGATCGCCACCCGGCCGCGGATGGCGCGGAACAGCGGATCCTCGACGCCGTCGACCCCGGTGAAGAGGATCAGGCGGGCGCCGGTCGCGCGGACCCGGGCGACCGCGGCCTCGTAGCCGACGAGCATCGCGTCGATGTCGACCTTGGGCCGCATGAGGTCGTTGCCGCCGGCGTAGAGGGAGACGAGGTCGGGCTCCATCGCGAGCCCCGGCTCGAGCTGCTCGCCCAGCACCTGCGGCAGCAGCTTGCCGCGGATGGCGAGGTTGGCGTAGCGGAAGCCGGGCTCGCGCGCGGCGAGCTGCTCGGCGACTCGGTCGGCCCAGCCCCGCACGCCGTTCGGGGCGGCCGGGTCGTCGTCCCCGACGCCTTCGGTGAACGAGTCCCCCATGACCACTAAGCGCTTGCTCATGTCTGCAGTCTAAGCGGCCCCCCGTCGCGTGCCTTCCGCCCGGGGCGGAATCCCTGGCGCACCGCCGCCGGCTGCCGGTACACGGGAAAGATGACGTCCTACGACGCGATCGCCGACTGGTACGAGACGACGTTCCTGCCCGGTCAACGCGACGATCCCCTGGAGATCGGCCCCGTGCTGCGCGACCTCCTCGGCCCCGGCTCCGGGCCGTGCCTCGAACTGGGCTGCGGCACCGGCACCCACGCCGGCCGGATCCGGGAGCTCGGCCGGACGCCGCTCGGCGTCGACATCTCCGCCGGCATGCTGCGCCACGCGTCCGGACGGCTGCCCGTGCTGCGCGGCGACGGCGAAGCACTTCCGGTCGCCACCGGATCGCTGCCCGCGGTCGCGTCTCTCATGGTGCACACCGACATGCCCGCCTACCCGGCGGTGCTGCGCGAGGTGGCACGCGTGCTGGCCCCCGGCGGGGTGTTCGTCCACATCGGAGTGCACCCGTGCTTCTGCGGCGCGTTCGCCGACCGGTCCGACGAGCGGGCCGTCGTCCTCCGGCCCGGGTACCGGGAGCCCGGCTGGACGACGGCGTCCTGGACCGACCGCGGTGTGCGGGACAAGGTCGGTGCCACTCACCGGCCGCTGCCCGACCTGCTCCACGCCGTCCTCGGCGCGGGGCTGGTGTTCGAGCGGTTCGCCGAAGGCGGCGCACCCACGCCGACCGTCCTGGGCTGGCGGGCCGTCAAGCGGTGAGCTGCCGGGCCCGGTGATCGGCGACGTGGACGCGGGTCGCGCAGCGCGTCGAGCAGAAGCGGCGGCGGCCGTTGCGGGAGGTGTCGACGTACGCCGTTTCGCAGCCTTCGCGTCCGCAGATGCCGAGGCGGTCCGGGGCCTCGCACACGAGGTGGGCGAGGCCGCCCGCGGTGTAGGCGCGGACGCGGCCGACCGGGCCGGCGTCTTCGGCGGAGTAGTGCAGGTGGGGCGGCTTGCCGTCGTGGGTGGTGATGTACGGCCGGCACGCGGCCTCGGCCAGCAGGTCGTTGACCAGGCCCGGACGTTCCGCCGGGTCGGCGGCGAACACCGGCCGCAGGAGGTGGGCCCACGCGGCGATCCGCGCGGCTTCGTCGTCGGTCAGCCCGGCGATGGACATGCCGTTGCGGACCATCCCGCCCAGCAGCTCACTCGCGGACCCGGCGTTCACCAGGTCGGCCGCCACGAGCGCGGCCGCGCCGCCGTAAGGGTTGAAGTGCACAAAGTCATTACACCACGATCGAGGCATGGACGGAAACCGTTGCCCCCGCTGCGGCTGGCCGCTCGCCGAACTGCCGGCGACCGCGGCCCGGCCCGCCACCCACCGGCTCGACTACGTGCGCTGCGTCTGCGGCAGCTGGCTCGCCCGCCTCGACGGCGAAGTCGTCGGCGCGACCCGGGCGCCTTGACGGTCGAGACGAGCACGCCCGCCGCGTTGTCGGGGCTGGCTCGCCTCGGTGGCGACGGTCGCTGGCGCTGCCCCGGCGCCTGACTCAGAGGTCGAGCACGCCCGCCGCGTTGTCGTTCCACTGGTCGACCCGGCGGATGTACTCGTACAGCGCGCGGCTGCCGCGCACCCAGCGCCCCTGGTCGGCGATCGCGAGGTCGTCGGCGCCGGCGCGGCGGGCCTCGGTGGCGAACCCGGACCGCAGCGAATGGCCGGTCACCGGGTACGGCAGGCCCGCCCGCACGCCGGCCCGGGTAAGGATCTGGTTGACGCCGGTCGTGCTCAGCGCGGGCTCGCCGACGTTGCCGTGCCGGTCGACGCGGCGGAACGCGGGCCCCTCGGTGATCCCGGCGCCGGAGCGCCACGCGTGCCACGCCCGCACCGGGTCGGTGTCGGGGCTCTCGCGCCGCGGGACGACCATGTCGCCGGAGCTCTTGCCGTGCCGCACGGTCACCGCCAGGCCCCGGTCGTCGACCGGTTCGACGTCGGTGACCAGCAGGTTCGCCAGGTCGGAACACCGGGCGGCGATGGGAAAACCGATCAGGAGCATCGCGCGGTCGCGGGCGCCGGCGAGGGTGTCCGGGCAGGCCCGGGACATCGCCCGCAGGTCCGTGAGCGTGACCATGGTGGCCTTGCCGCGGCCGCGCTGGATCCCTTCCCGGGCCAGCCGCTGCCGATAGCCCTTCAACGCGCGCCACGCGGCGCGGCTCGCTTCGGGGTCGACGACGACCTTGTGGTGCCGCAGCCCGGCGAGCGCGCCGGTGAGCCGCCGTTCGATCGTCGACGGGGCCGCCGGCGCGGCCCGCTCCGGCACCTCCGGCACGGCGCGTTCGTCCGGACGTAGCGTGCGGCCGCGTTCGAGCCACACGACGAACCCTGTCAGCGCGCCGATCGACGCCGCCAGCGGCGGGATCCCGGCTTCGGCGGTGTAGTCCTGCCACACCTGCCAGTCCTGGGCGTAGGCCTTGAGCGTGTTGGGCGGCCGTTGCTCGTCGACGTGCCGGGCGGCGGCTTCGTCGAGCAGCGCGAGCCGGTCCTGCGGGCTCGCGGCGGCGAGGGCGGCGTCGGTCACCGGTTCGAGCTCGGGCACGCGCCGAGGTTACGGGACACCGGTACTTTCACCGGTCAGGCGTGTCGATCCGGGCGTGTGCCGTTCGTATGAGGGGCGAGACAGCGAAAGGGGCCGACGTGAAGCAGTACCTGCTCAGCATCTACCAGCCCGACGGGCCGATCCCGCCGCCGGAGGTGCTCGACGACGTGATGAAGAAGCTCGACGCCCTCAACGCCGACCTCAAGACGGCCGGGGCCTGGGTGTTCGCCGGCGGCCTGCACCCGCCGTCCACCGCCACCGTGCTGCGGGCCGCCGACGGCGACACGCTCATCACCGACGGTCCCTTCGCCGAAGGCCGGGAACACCTCGGCGGGTTCACGATCATCACCGCGCCCGACCTCGACGCCGCGCTCGCCTGGGGCAGCCGGCTCGCCGACGCCGTCGCGCCGCTGCCGGTCGAGGTGCGGCCGTTCGCCGGATGAGCGTCGAGGACGTCTTCGCCGCGGAGTACGGCCGTGCGGTCTCGGTGCTGGTGCGCGTCTTCGGCAGCATCGAGGTCGCCGAGGAAGCCGTGCAGGACGCGTTCGCCGAGGCGGTCCGGCGGTGGCCGGCCGACGGGGTGCCGCCGAGCCCGGCGGGCTGGATCATCACGACCGCCCGCAACCGCGCCATCGACCGTCTCCGCCGGGAAGCCGCCCGGCAGGACAAGCACGCCCAGGCGGCGTTGCTGCACGCCGAGGCTGAGCCTCTCGAGGAGGGCGCCGTGCCCGACGAACGGCTCCGGCTGATCTTCACCTGCTGCCACCCCGCGCTGGCCCGCCCCACGCAGGTCGCGCTGACGCTGCGGCTGCTCGGCGGCCTGACCACCGCGGAGATCGCCGGCGCGTTCCTGGTCGCCGAGCCCACGATGGCCCAGCGGATCGTCCGAGCGAAGAACAAGATCCGCGACGCGGGCATCCCGTACCGCGTCCCGCAGGACGCCGACCTCCCCGCGCGGCTGTCCGCGGTGCTGGCCGTCCTGTACCTGATCTTCAACGAGGGCTACACGGCGAGCGCGGGGGAGGACCTGGTCCGCGACGACCTGTGCCGCGAGGCGATCCGCCTCGCCCGCGTCCTGGCCGGGCTGATGCCCGACGAGCCGGAGGTCTGGGGTCTCCTGGCGCTGATGCTGCTCATCGACTCCCGCCGCGCGACCCGCACCGGCGCCGATGGCGCCGTGGTGCTGCTGACCGACCAGGACCCAGCCCGGTGGGACGCGGAGCTGGTGGCCGAGGGCCAGGAGATCGTCCGCCGCTGCCTGCGCCGCAACCAGCCGGGCCCGTACCAGATCCAGGCGGCGATCCAAGCCGTCCACAGCGACGCGCCCACGGACTGGTCCCAGGTCAAGGCGCTCTACGACCAGCTGCTGGCCCTCGCGCCGACGCCGGTGGTGGCGCTGAACCGGGCGGTGGCGGTCGCCGAGGTCGACGGTCCCGGCACGGCGCTGGCCCTCGTCGAGGAGCTGGATCTCGGGCGGTTCCCGCTGTTCCACGCGATCCGCGCGGACCTGCTGGACCGGGTCGGCCGGAGCGGCGAAGCGGTGACGGCGTACTCGGCGGCGATCGAGCTGACGCACAACGCGGCCGAAAGGGCGCTGCTGGAACGGAAACGAGCCTCAGCGGGCGCCGGGTGACAGCACGTAGGAGAACCGGCGGACCCGCGGGACCCACGTCTGGAAGACGCTGACGTCGGGCAGCGTGACGGCCGGCGCCAGCTCGGCCAGGCTGCGGTGGAGGTGTTCCCACTGCGCTGCCTCGTCGGCGGAGATCCGGCCCACCGCCTCGCTTTTCCAGTGGTCCTCCCGCTCCACCGGCCGCAGGCGCCCGACGAAGTCGCTCCACGACGTCTCGGGCGCCGTCTTCAGCAGCGCGTCGGCGAACCGGCCGAGCAGGCGACCGTGGGCGGTGCACGTCCCGAGCAGCACGACCACCGCCTCGTACTCGCCGGCGAGGAACGTCGAGGCGTCGGAGAGGTCCCGCGTGGCCCGGAGCATGCGGTAGAGGTTGATGAGGCGCTTCGCGTCCCGGGGCGTGTCGACCAGCGGATCCAAGCGGGAGAGCAGGGTGATCTCCGGATCGGTCAGCGGCCGCGGGATCTCGGGTGGCCGCCCCGGGTCCAGCTGCGCGGCCACCTGTGAGCCGGGCTCGACCGGGATGACCGGCGCCGGGCCGCCCGCCGGGGCCACGACGCCGGTCGCCTCGTCGTGCTCCGGGGCGGCCGGACGCCGCTCGCCGGTGTCGGCGGGCGGGGTGTCGATCATCGACCACAGCAGCTGCTGCAGGCTGCCCGCCGGCATCCGCGGCAGGACCAGCGGGATGTTGAGGATCTTCTCGAGGTAGTCCTCGGGGGTCACGTGCCAGCCGTCCGCCCGCACGACGGCGTCCCCTTCGATCAGCCGGTCGTAGTGGGTGCTGAGCGACCGCAGCAGCCACCGCGGGTCCACGCCGACGACCACCACGAACAGGTCGAACGCGAGCAGCAGGTGCACCGCCTGCAGCACGTCCACGACCTGCTGGGGGCTGCACCGGTCGAGGTCGTCGATGTAGAGCACGATCCGGTCCAGCGGACGGGCGCCGTCCTCGCCGTCGGTGGCCGGAGCGGTCATCAGCGCGACGAGCTTCTCGAAGTCCTTGCGGATCGTGGAGATCAGGCCGAGGTTGCCCCGGTAGTCCTCGCCGCGGGACCGCTCGGCGAGGAAGGCGTACAGCCGCCGCCCCGGGGTCAGCTCGGTGAGCTGACGGCCCAGCTCCCCGATCCGGGTGACCACCTCCGCCAGCTGCCGTTCGGCGATCTGCTGGTCGACGTCGGCCTTGCGCAACGCGAGCAGCTCCTGCTGGGCACCGGCGTCCAGGCCGTCGTGCAGGTCTTCCGCGAGCACGCGCAGCCGGCGCAGGCCCGTTCGGGCCGCGCTCACCAGCTTCAGCCCGGTGGCGGCGAGGCCGGCGAACACGACGCCGACGCCGGTCAGCCAGGCCCGCACGTCCGGGACGACGGCCGCGAGGGCCACGCCGGCCAGTAGCACGACAGCCGCGGCGATCAGCGCGGTCTTCCCGTGGCGGTAGCGCGCGATCCGGCCCAGTGCCGCGGTTTCGCCGTGCGTCCCGCGCATTTCGGCGGCCAGCAGCTTGCCCTGGTCGGCCAGGTCATCCACGCCGAGCTTGCGCCACAGCCCGTCGTACTGCTCGTGGAACGCCCGCGACTTCCGCAACGCGCGCAAGAGGTTGCCGGCTCGCACCCTGCGGTCCCGTTCGGCGTCGCCGATCCGGCGCTTGAGCGCGGCGGCCTCGGCCTGGGCGCGTTCGGTCACCGCCGTCAGCTGCTTGCGCTGCTCCAGCTCGGCCGCGAGCTGTTCGCGCAGCCGCGCGCCTTCGCGGAGCCGGGCCTGGTGCTCGGCGTCCGGCTCACCGGGGCGCCGGGCGGGTTCGGAGAGCTGGCGGAAGATCTCGTCCCCGAGGCTGGCCCAGAGGTTCGCGTCGGCGTAGTGCCAGGCGTTGAAGCCGACCTGCGCGATCTTGGCGCAGTGGCCGGGGGTGCCTTCCAGGGCCTTGACCTGGCCGCGCAGCATGCCCATGAAGAAGCTCTTGCCCGAGCCCCACTCGCCGAAGACGCCGATCGACAACGGCAGCGGCGTGTCCTTCGCGGCGATGACCGTGGCCAGCATCGAGACGTACGGTTTCACGCCCAGGTGGTCGTGGGCCAGCGGGATGCTTTCGTTCGGGTCGACCAGGTCCCGGGCGACCCCGCCGGCGAGCTGGTCGTCGGAGAACACGGGCACCCGGGGGCCGGACGGCGGGTCGGCGGTCCGCTTGGGCTCGAACGCCGCCGCGCCGGGGACGTCGGCCGCCCACTGTTCCTTGATCGCGTCGATGTTCATGCCGTAGTCGGAGAAGAAGACGACCTCGCGGACGGTCGACTTCGCGGCCAGCGCGCCGCGGATCAGCGCGCGGGCGGCGACCCGGGGCTCGAGTCCGAGGCGCCCGGTGGCGAACAGCGGCAAGGCGACGGCGGTCGCTCCGGCGCCGGCCACGGTGGTGATCACGGCGGTGGTCGCGGTCGTGATCGCGTCCGGTGTCGGCTCGCCGCGCATCCCGGCGGCGTGGGGTGTCGCCAGGACGGCCAGCCGCACCCGCACCATCCGGCCGGCGGTGTGCGCGCTCAGGTCCAGCAGCGCCGGCGACTCCGGCGTGACGGACTTGAGCGGGACCGATCCCCAGGCGACGTGGGGGAACTCCTCCTGCATCGCGTCTCCGACGCCGCCGAAGGTGGCACCGACCGAGATCGCCAGCGCGTCGACCGGCAGCTCCCACGGTTGTTGCGTCAGCGCGACGGCGTAGGAGACGCCGTCGACGGTCTGGAGCGGAACCACGTCACCGAACTCCTGAGCGCTCATCGGTTCCTGACTCGTCGGGAAGGGGGTCTCCGTTACTACCAGATCGGGCCCTGCCCAGTTTTCGCGGAGCGATTCGGATCGTCGGGCTCATCTGGGTTTGGATATGTGACCTTATCCAAACCCAGAGCACCAGATCACTATCTTTAGATTTTGAACAGTTAGTTCTAGTTCTGATCAGAAGCTTTGATAAGCTCTCGATCATGACGGAAGATGCAGGTCAGCCTCGGGTTTGCGAGTACCGGCGCTGTGGGGCGCCGCTGCCGCCGGCGGTGGGGCGGGGGAGCCGGGCTCGCTTCTGCCAGGACGGGAAGACCTGGGGGCGGCGGAACCTCACCTGCCGAGACGCCGAGGCTGTCCTGTCGGACGCCGAGTCGCTGCGGGAGAGCGACACCGAACTGGACGACACCGCCGTCACCGCCCTCGCCGGGCAGGTCGACCGGGTGCTCGAACCGGCGCGGGGGCTCGTCGAGACGCTCACGACCCTGCGCCATCAGCTGGAAGCCACCACGGCCACCGCGCTCGCCGAACGGGACGCCGCCTTGGCCGAGGCCGACGACCACCGCCGGCAGCGGGGGCTCGCCGAAGCCGAAGCCGCCCAAGCGAGGGATGTCGCCGACGCGGCCTCGAGGACCGCGGCCGACGCCGTGCAGGAGAAGGCCGCCGCCGTCCAGGAGCGGGACGAGGAACGCGTCGCCCGGCGGGCCGCGCAGCAGGAGCAGCAGCGCGTCGAAGGGCATTTGGCGGCAGTGCGGGACGAGCTCGGCCGGGTCGCCGAGCGGGCCGACGCCACCGCGACCCTGGCCGGCGAGCGCGCCGCGGTGATCGCCACCCTGACCGCCGAACTCGCCGCCACCCGGGAAACCCTCGGTGCGGAACGCGACCGCGGCCGGGACGCGGAGGCCCGGGCCGAGGCCGCGGTCCGGCGGCTCGACGCGGCCGAATCCCGGGCCGACGCCGCTGTCGCGCGGCTCGACGCCGCGCACGCGGAGCTGACCAAGGCAGCTACTGCCCACCAAGCCTCCCTGGACCAGGCCCACAAGGACGCCGAGGACCGGCGCGCGGCCTTCGACCGGCGGCTCGCCGAGGTGCAGGCGGCGCACGAGCAGACCGTCCGGTCCATGCACGAGGCCACGACGAACCTGAACGCCGAACTCCGCAGCAGCGCCGGCCGCGCCGACAACGCCGAACGTGCGCTGACCAGGGCACTCGCCGTCCTCCGGGAGATCCCGGACGCGCAACTGCCCGAAGACGTCGCGGCAATGCTCAAGTAACTACTTGACTATTGGCGTCGGCCGCGCATACTTAAGTACATGCTTGACCATGAGCTGGACCTGGTGTTCCGCGCCCTGGGCGATCGGACGCGGCGGGCGCTGGTGGAGCGGCTCGTGCGCGGGCCGGCGTCGGTCAGCGAGCTCGCCGAGCCGCTGACCATGTCGCTCGCCGCCGTCGTGCAGCACCTGCAGGTCCTCGAGGCCGCCGGGATCGTGCGGTCGGAGAAGGCCGGCCGCGTCCGCACCTGCCGGATCGAACCGGAGATGCTGCGCGCCGGCGAGCACTGGCTGGGCCGGCAGCGCACCACGTGGGAGAGCAGGCTCGACCGGCTCGGCGACTTCCTCGCCGAGCCGCCCGATCCCTCGGAAGGGAGCACGACATGACCGTCAAGCACGCCACGTTCACGCTCGAACGCACCTACCCCGTCCCGCCGGCGCGGGTGTTCGCCGCGTGGTCGGAGCCGGCCGCCAAGACCCGGTGGTTCGTCCCCAGCGGGACCCACGAACTGGACTTCCGCGTCGGCGGCCGGGAGACGGTCGAGGCCGCGGGGCCGGACGGCACGCCGTTGTCGGTGCTCTCGCGCTACCACGACATCGTGCCGGACCAGCGGATCGTCTACTCCACGACGCTGAGCGGCGGGGACTCGCTCGCCACGGTCTCGATCACGACGGTGGAGCTGATCGCCGACGGCGACGGCACCCGCCTGGTCCTGACCGAGCAGGACACCCTCCTCGACGACGCCGAGAAACCGGAGTGGCGTGAGCAGGGCACCGGCGACTGGCTGGACCGGCTCGGCGAGGAGCTGAAATGACCCCGGAGCTGCTCGTCGAATCCCGGGTCGCGGCCGTCGCGGCGAAGGACGTCGAGACGCTGGTGGCCCAGTACGCCGAGGACGTCACGCTGTTCGACGCGCTCGGGCCGTTGCGCGACACCGGCCAGGACGTCGAACGCGCCCGGCTGCGGGAGTGGTTCGGCGCTTACCGCACCACGATCGACCTGCGGATCGAGGACCTCGAGGTGGTCGCCGACGGCGACGTCGCGTTCGCGCACTACCTGTTCCAGGTCCGCGGCACGATGACCGACGACACGGTCGTGGACATGTGGGTGCGCGCCACCGTCGGGTTCCGCCGGGGCGAGGACGGCTGGAAGATCGTCCACGAGCACAGTTCCGTGCCGTTCACGCCGTCCGGTACCGCTGGGGACTGACGCCGAACTCGCGTTTGAAGGCCGCGCTGAGGGCGAACGCGCTGCCGTAGCCGACCTGGTGGGCGACCGCGCCGATGGTGGCGTCCGGTTGCTGGCGCAGCAGGTCCGCGGCGAGCGCGAGCCGCCAGCCGGCGAGGTAGGCCATCGGCGTCTCGCCGACCGTCGTGGCGAAGCGCCGGGCCAGCGCGGCCCGGGAGACGCCGGTGTTGGCGGCGAGCTTGGCGACCGTCCACGGCTCGCCCGGCTGGTGCTGCAGCAGCCGCAACGCCTGTCCGACGACCGGGTCGTCGTGGGCGCGGTACCAGGCGGGCGCGTCGGTGTCGGGCCGGTCGAACCACGCGCGCAGCGCGGCGATCAGCAGCAGGTCGAGCAGCCGGTCGAGGACGGCCTCCTGCCCGGGCACGTCCCGGCCGATCTCCCCGGCGAGCAGCCCGACCAGCGGGGTCGGCCAATCGGCCGCCCGCAGCACGATCAGCGTCGGCAGCGCGGCCAGGAGCTTCTTGCTGATCTCGCCTTCCATGCCGTAGGTGCCGGTGAGCAGCACGACCGGGCCGCCGGTGCCCCAGGTGCGGACGCCGAGGTCGGCGTACGCGGTGAGGTGCCCGCCGTCGGGGGTGCGGCACTCCTGGCCGGGCAGGATCAGCGCCTGCGGCGGCGTCGCGGGGTGGTCGGCGACCAGGTACGGGTCGGGACCGCGGGCGATCGCGACGTCGCCTTCGCCCAGCAGGACGCTCTCGCCGTCGTCCGGGACGATCCACGCTTCGCCGCGCACGACCGACACGACGGTCAACGGCGCTTCGTCCTCGATGCGCAGCGACCACGGCGGCGTCAGCACCGAGCGCAGCAGGAACGCGCCGTGGGCGCGGGGGCCGTCGAGGAGCGCGGCGAGCGGGTCCATGCCCGAAGTGTAGACGCTGGAACATGCCATCGAGGCTTTGAACTATGGAGAGTCTCACCGGCAGCCGGTTGACTCAGGGCCATGACAACGAACTTCCTGGTGGTGGGCGGCACCGGCAAGACCGGGCGCCGCGTGGCGGACCGGCTTCGGGAGCGCGGCCTGCCGGTGCGGATCACGTCGCGGCGCGGGGCGCCGCCGTTCGACTGGACCGACCGTGAGACCTGGGCACCGGCGCTGAAGGGCGTCGACGCCGTCTACCTGACCTACTACCCCGATCTGGTGGTGCCCGAGGCGGCCGCTGACATCCGCGCGTTCGCCGAACTGGCCGTGGCGCGGGGCGTCGGGCACCTGGTGCTGCTTTCCGGCCGTGGCGAGGAGGAAGCCGAGGCGTGCGAACGGATCGTCGCCGACGCCGGGACCGGCTGGACGGTCCTGCGGTGCAGCTGGTTCGCGCAGAACTTCAGCGAGCACTTCCTGCTCGACGCCGTGCGCGGCGGGGAGATCGCGCTGCCGGCGGGCACGGTCACCGAGCCGTTCGTCGACGTCCGCGACATCGCCGACGTCGCGGTGAAGGTGCTGACCGAGCCGGGCCA
Source organism: Amycolatopsis sp. NPDC005961 (assembly GCF_040629235.1). Classification (NCBI taxonomy): domain Bacteria; kingdom Bacillati; phylum Actinomycetota; class Actinomycetes; order Pseudonocardiales; family Pseudonocardiaceae; genus Amycolatopsis; species Amycolatopsis sp. NPDC005961. The sequence continues at coordinate 31,474 of NZ_JBEXVF010000074.1, forward strand.
CACGGGACGGCTGTACGAGCTGACCGGGCCGCGGCTGCTGAGCTTCGCCGACGCGGCCGCCGATATCTCGGCCGCGTCGGGGCGGGATGTCCGCTATGTTCCGGTTTCCGCGCAGGAGTACGCCGCCGCGGCCGTCGAGTACGGCGTGCCGGAAGAAGAGGCCGGGGCGCTGACCGAGCTGTTCGCGCGGGTGCTCGACGGCCGCAACGAGTCGGTGACGCACGACGTCGAACGGGTGCTGGGGCGGCCGGCGACGGATTTCCGGGACTTCGCGCGGGACGCGGCGGCGACCGGGGTCTGGGCCCGGTGAAGGGGAAGGAGAGACCGATGTCCACTGTGGTGCTGGTGGCCGCGCTCGTCGCGGCCGGATTGCTCGCCGGGTTGTTCTACGCCTACGCGTGCTCGGTGATGCCGGGTCTGGCGCGCGGCGACGACAAGACGTTCGTCGAGGCGATGCGCGGGATCAACGTCGCGATCGTCAACCCGGTCTTCATGCTGACGTTCCTGGGCGCCCCGCTCTTGGCGGGGGTGGCGATCTTCCTGAACCCCGGGCCGCGGCCGTGGGTGATCGCCGGGTTCGCGTGCCTGGTGGCGGTGCTGGTGATCACCGGGGCGCTGAACATCCCGCTCAACAACGCGCTGGAGTCCGGCGGGGACGACTTCGCGGCGGTGCGCGCGCACTTCGAGGCGGCGTGGGTGCGCTGGAACGTGCTGCGCGCGGTGGTGAGCACGGCGGGGTTCGGCTGCCTGGTGGCCGCCGTGCTCACCAGGAACTGAGTCAGTCCGCGAGGCGGAAGAGCAGGTCGGTGACCCACTGGCTCGGGTCGGGCACCTCCAGGGGGTTGGTGCGCAGGACTTCCAGGCGGCCACCCCACTCTTCGCCGTCCGCGCTCTCGGTCACGTCCCAGGTGACGCCCTCGGCGGCGCCCCAGGCCAGGACCTCCGCGGTGGCGGCGGCCAGGCCGTCGGGGGCGCCGACGTAGGTGTCGAGGACGTACTTCCCGGCCGGGACCTCGCCGAGGAAGGCCGGTGCGGCGGGGGCGAACTCGCCGTCGACCGGGACGCCGGCCTCGACGGTGAACCGCGGGCCGGGGTGCAGCACGCGGTAGCGGAAGAACGGTGCTCCGGCCGGGACGATCCCGTGGCCGGCGAGGGTGCCGATGAGCGGCGGCAGCCGGTCGGCGATGCGCGGGAACTCCTCGATCCCGAGGGTGGCGCGCTCGGCGACGTAGCGCTGGGCCGGTCGGTCCACTATGGACGGCATCAGGGTTCCTCCGGGACGAAGATCGGGCGGACCTCGATACTGCCGTAGGTCGCGGCGGGGTGCTTGGCCGCGATCTCGAGGGCTTCGTCGAGGTCGTCGGCTTCGAGGACGACGTAGCCGCCGATCTGTTCCTTGGCCTCGGTGAACGGGCCGTCGGTGAGCAGCACTTCCCCGTCGCGGACGCGGATGGTCGTGGCTTCCGACGGCGGGCGCAGGCCGCCTCCGCCGTGGATCTTGCCGCGGCGGGCCAGGTCCTCGCCCCAGCCGTCGCACCCGTCGTACTGGTGGGACTCGGCGGTTTCGTCGCCGGCGATCATCAGCAGGTACCGCATTCAGCGTCCTTCCAGTACTTCGCGCAGGCGCGCGGCGAAAGCTTCCGGCTCGGTGGCGAACCCGCCGTGGTCACCGGGGAACTCCGCGGCCGTGAGGCCGAGGTCGGCGGCGAGCCCGAGGCCGGTTTCGTGGGCCGTCGTCCCGCCGGACTTCTCACCGACGGCGACGACCAGTCGCACGGACGTCGCCCGGAGGGCGCCGAGATCGGGTTCGTAGGCGCCGGTGGCGGCCATCAGGTGCCGGAAGAAGTAGGTGAAGTTGCCTTCGCCGCGCGGGTCGAGTGGTGGCGCGGGGTCGACGCCCACGAGGGCCATGAACGCGGGGAAGGCGGCGTCGAGGCCGTTCTCGCGGAACAGCGCCGGGATGTCGGGGCCGTCGAGGGCCGCGGCGGGCAGGTAACGGCTGACCGGCGGTTCGTGCAGCACGACCGTGCGGACTTCACCGGGGTGGCGCACGACGTGGTCGAGCATGGTGACGGCGCCACCGCTGCTGGCGAACACGTCCGCGGGGCCGACTTCGGCGAGCAGGCGGTGCACGTCGTCGGCGTGCTCGCGGATGATGTCGTCCCCCGGCTCCCCGTCGAGGGGGCTGCGCCCGAGGCCGCGCGGGTCGAACGTGACGACGGTGTGGTCCTCGGCCAGCACCGGCCGGATGTGGGTGAACACGGCGGCGTCGGCGGGGCCGCCGGGGACCAGCAGCAGCACCGGGCCGCGGCCGGTGACGTCGTAGGTGAGGGTGGCGCCGGGGACGGCGAGGGTGGTCATGGGCTTTCCTCCGGTGGTCGGGGTTCGCCCGACCGACGAACGGGATCGGCCGGGACCGACACCGCTTCGGAGATTCTTCGCGTGAGGTAGGCGCGTTCGGCGTCGGTGGGCGCGAGATCGCGGGCGGTCGCATACCACTCGGCGGCTTCGGCGTGGCGGCCGAGGCGGCGGAGGAAGTCGGCGCGGGTGGCGGGCAGCAGGTGGTAGCCGTCCATGGTCAGGTCGTCGAGCAGCGCGAGCCCGGCGAGGGGGCCGTCGGCCATGCCCACGGCGACGGCCCGGTTGAGCTCGACGACGGCGCTGGGGACGTGCTTGCGCAGTTCGCCGTAGAGGCCGGCGATCTGCGCCCAGTCGGTGTCGGCGGGCCGGGCGGCCGTGGCGTGGCAGGCGGCGATGGCGGCCTGGATCTGGTACGGCCCCGGTCGTCGCCGGCGCAGCGCGGTCTCCAGGATCCGGGTGCCTTCGGCGATTTCGCCCGCGTCCCACCGGGTGCGGTCCTGTTCCTCGAGCGGGACGAGCTCGCCGTCGGCACCGGCCCGGGTGGCGCGGCGGGCGTGCTGCAGGAGCAGCAACGCGAGCAGGCCGAGGACCTCGGGCTCGTCGGGCATGAGCTGCGCCAGGACGCGGGCGAGCCGGACGGCTTCGGCGGCGAGGTCGGGGCGCAGCAGGTCGGGCCCGGCGCTGGCGGAGTAGCCCTCGTTGAACGTCAGGTACAGCACGCCGAGGACGGCGGCGGTGCGTTCGGGCAGCAGGTGCGCGGGCGGGACGCGGTACGGGATGCCGGCGTGGCGGATCTTGCGCTTCACCCGCACCAGCCGCTGGGACATCGTCGCTTCCGGGACGAGGAAGGCGCGGGCGATCTCGGCGGTGGACAGCCCCGCCAGGGTGCGCAGCGCGAGCGCGACCTGGGCTTCGGTGGCCAGTGCCGGGTGGCAGCAGGTGAAGATGAGCCGCAGCCGGTCGTCGGTGACGCCGCTGTCGTCGCTGTCGGGTTCTTCGCGGACGTGCATCTGGGCGGCCTCCCGGAGCTTGGCGGCGCCGGCGGTCTCGCGGCGGAGCCGGTCGGTGGCGCGGTTGCGGGCGGCGGTGGTCAGCCAGGCGCCGGGCCGCTTCGGGACACCGTCGCGGGGCCAGGTGCGCAGGGCGAGGGCGAACGCTTCCTGGGCGCACTCCTCGGCGAGGTCCCAGTCGCCGGTGATCCGGATGAGGGTGGCGACGACCTGGCCCCACTCCTCGCGGAACGCCTCCGCGACCGCGCTCTCGACGTCCACCGCTGCTCCTTCCGCCGGGTCACCCACCCGACGAACGGCCGGGTCCGGGACCGACAGCCGCCGCGTGACAGGCGCCGAATCCCTCGGCGCGGGCGACGATCCGGCCGCCTTCGACGCGGACGGCCGTCTCGGTGGCATCGCTGACCGCGGTGACGCCGGCGGCCGCGGCGAGCTCGCCGGTGGTGTCGCAGACCAGCCGCAGCAGGGGCCGGGCCGGCGGGGCGATCGCCTGGTCGAGGCAGCCGCGCAGGTCGGCGACGGCGAGCCGGGCCAGCGGGGCGAGTTCGCCGGGGTCGCTGGTGACGAGCACGGCGGTGACATCGGCGCCGGTGCGGACGGCTTCTTCGAAGGCGGCGGCGCGGTGCAGGCCGAGGATGGTGACGACGCCGTCGCCGGGCCGGAACGGTTCGCCGGTGAGCAGGTCGGTGACCGTCGGCGGGGTCCACGGCTCGTCGGCGGGCCGGGGCTGGCTCGTGATCGGCGGGACCGCCGGCCAGTCGTCGTCGAGGTCCAGGTCGAGCAGGGCGGTGCAGGCGGCGACGATGTGGAAGGGCTCGCCGAAGCCGGGCGCGGCGGCGGCGAGCTGGCTCGCGCCGTGCAGCGTCGTGAGGGCGGCTTCGGCGACGCGGACCAGGCGCTTTCCCGGGCGCGTCCGTTCCAGGGCGAGCCCGAGCAGGATGGCGTCGACGCGCATGAGCTGTGCGAACGGCCGGCGCGTGTGCTCGTCGGCGAGGATCTCGGGTAGCAGGTCGCGGCCGAGGCGGGCGTCGCCGCTGTCGGCGTCGGTGGCCAGGGGGAGGTGGGCGACCCAGGCGCGGGCGAACGCGGCCAGGACGTCGGCCGCACTCGGATCCGGCGGCGGGGTGGCGTAGCGGGGCGCGCGTTCGGCGAGGTCGGCCAGTACCGCGAAGTACAGGGCCCGTTTGCCGGGGAAGTTGGAGTAGACCGCGCCGCGGGTGAGCTCGGCGCGTTCGGCGATGACGTCGATCTTCGCCTCGCGGAAGCCGCGTCCGGCGAACTCGTCGCGGGCGGCGGAGAGGACCTTCGCGCGGTTGCGTTCCTGGGTCTCGGTCCTGCTGAGCCTGACCATCGTCCTCCTTACCGCGGCGTCGGGAGTCAAGATACCGTGACCACTGAGATGATTATAACATCTGATCTGAACATGTGGAGTGGCGGATGACCCCCGAGATCGACCTGACCGACTTCAAGGTCCTGACTGACCCGTTCACCGCCTACGACCAGGCGCGGGAGACGAGTGCGCTGGCCAAGCTCGTCATCCCCGGCTTCGGCCCGTTCTGGGCGCTGACCCGCTACACCCAGGCGCGCGCGATGCTGGCCGACCCGCGCTTCGAGGTCCGGGCGGAGAGCTTCATGCGCCCGCCCGGCATCCCCGAGCACTGCCTGGAGTACATGCGGACGATGGCCGAGCAGGACGGGCCCGAGCACCTGCGGCTGCGCCGGCTCGTCGCGCCGGCGTTCACCCCGAAGCGCGCCGCCCAGCTGCGCCCGCGGCTGACGGTCCTCACCGAACGGCTGCTCGACGAGCTGCCCGCCCGCGCCGAAGACGGCGTCGTCGACCTGATCCCGCACTTCGCGCGGCCGCTGCCGATGGACGTCATCTGCGAGCTGGCCGGCATCCCGGACGCCGACCGGCCGCGCTGGCGGGGGTACGGCGCCGCGGTCGCCAGTGGCATGGGCGCGGACTTCGCCGCCGCGATCCCGGAGATCATCGCGGGCGCGCGGGACGCGGTCGCGCGCAGCCGGGCCGAACCGGGCGACGACCTCATCGGCGACCTCGTGCGCGCCGAGGACGACGACCGGCTCACCGACACCGAGCTGGTGACGCTGGTCTGGCACCTCGTGCTGGCCGGTCAGACGCCGGTGAACCTGGTCGCGAACGCCGTCGAAGCCCTGCTGCGGCACCCGGACCAGCTCGCGGCCTTGCGCGCGGACCCGGCGTTGTGGCCGGGCGCGGTCGAGGAGCTGATGCGCTTCTGCAGCCCGCAGCTGCTGACCACGCCGCGGTTCGCGCGGGAAGACGTCGAGATCGACGGGCAGCTGATCCGTGCGGGCGAGCGCGTGACGGCCGCGATGGTGGCCGCCGACCGCGACCCGCGCGCGTTCGCCGATCCGGACCGGCTCGACGTCACCCGCGATGGGCCGGCGCAGCTGGGGTTCTCCCACGGCCCGCACTTCTGCCTGGGCGCGTCGATCGCCCGGGTGGAGACGGAGGTGGCGCTTTCGGCGCTGTTTTCCCGCTTCCCGGATCTCGCGCTGGTCGTCGACGACGTGCCGCGAGCGCCCGACGGCGGGACCTGGCGCCCCGCGAAGCTACCGCTGACGCTCTGACACCAGCGCCTCGATGCCGTCCAGGATGCGGGCGAGGCCGAAGCGGAAGGTGTAGGCCGGGTCTTCGGCGGCGTTGTGGGCTTCGCCCGCGGCCTGGCCGACGCGGGAGGCCAGAGGGTAGTGCGCCGCGTCGGCGGCCGGGATGCCGGCCAGCACCGGCGCGGCGCGCTCCCACCACTGGGCGTCGGTCAGGCCGCTGGTGCGGACCAGCCGGGCGGCGTCGAGGGAGCTGCGCGCGGTGGTGCGGACCAGGCCGGTGACCAGGCTGACGGCGGCGTCCATCTCGACGTCGTCGAGCCCGATGCCGTCGACCGCGCGCAGCTCGTGTTCGTACTTGGCGAAGCTGTGCGGGCCCAGCGTCGACCGGCTGGTGGTGACCTGCAGCAGCCAGGGGTGGCGGTGGAAGAGCGCCCACAGGTCGTCGGCGATCGCCGTCAGCGCCGCGCGCCAGCCGAGGTCCGGGTCGGGGACCGGCAGCTCGCCGTGGACGTGGTCGATCATCAGGTCCAGCAGCTCGGCCCGGCCCGGCACGTAGGTGTAGAGCGACATGGGGGAGACGCCGAGCTGCTCGGCGACGCGGCGGATGGTGACGGCGTCGATGGTGTCGGCGTCGGCCAGCGCGACCGCCGAGCGGACGACGTCGGCCGTGGTCAGCTTCGGTTTCGGGCCGCGCCGCGGGGTCCCCGGGACGCCCCAGAGCAGCTCGATCGCCCGTCGTGGGTCGCCGCCGTTCTCCTCTGTGCTCACGCCGGTCATTCTGCCCACCTGATTTTCGTACGCCGTACAGAGTTGTGCTACGCTCTACTTCGTACACTGTACAGAGTAAAGGGGGAGGATGACTCCGCAGATCCACGCCGAGGGACTTCGCAAGCGCTACGGCGACGCGTACGCCCTCGACGACTTCGCTCTCTCGGTCCCGGCCGGCTCGCTGCACGGCCTGCTCGGACCCAATGGCGCGGGCAAGACCACGGCCGTCCGCGTGCTGTCCACGCTCCTGCGTCACGACGGCGGCACCGCGAGGGTCGCCGGCTTCGACGTCGCCACCGAATCAGCGAAAGTGCGGTCCTCGATCGGGGTGGTCGGGCAGCAGGCCGCCGTCGACGAGCTGCTGTCCGGACGCCAGAACCTGGTGCTGTTCGGCCGGTTGCACCACCTGGGCCGGCGCGAGGCCACCCGCCGCGCCGACGACCTCCTGGAGCGGTTCGGCCTCGCCGGCACCGGGGCGAAGCCGGTCTCGGCCTACTCCGGCGGCATGCGGCGGCGGCTGGACCTGGCCGCGTCACTGCTGGCCGCCCCGCGGGTGCTGTTCCTCGACGAGCCGACGACCGGGCTGGACCCGCGCAGCCGCGTCGAGGTCTGGCGGGCGGTGCGGTCCCTGGTCGCCGACGGCACGACCGTGCTGCTCACGACGCAGTACCTGGAGGAGGCCGACCGGCTGGCCGACCGCATCTCGCTGGTGGAACACGGGCGCGTGATCGCCGAGGGCACGCCGGCCGAGCTGAAGGGCTCGCTCGGGGCGACCCGGATCGAGCTGGTGCTGACCGACCCGGACGCCGCCGGCGCGGCGGCGGCGCTGCTGGCCCGGGTCACCGGCGCCGAGCCGGTCACCGAGGAGCTGCGGGTGAGCGCACCGGCCGAGCCGTCGATGCTGACCGACGTCGTCCGCGAGCTGGCCGCGACCGAGCTGGCGTTCGCCGACGTCGCGCTGCGGCATCCGACGCTCGACGAGGTGTTCCTGGAGCTGACGGGGAAGGTGTCGCGATGAGGTGGGCGGTCGAAGACGGGTGGACGCTCACGCAGCGGTACCTCGCCCACCTGGCGCGGCGGCCGGCCCGGCTGGCCACCGTGGTGGCGTTCCCGATCCTGATGGTGCTGATCTTCGCCTACCTGCTCGGCGGCGGGATGACCGTGCCCGGCGGCGGGTCCTACCGCGAGTTCCTGATGCCGGGGATGTTCGCGATGACGATGGCGTTCGGGCTGTCGGGGACGATGATCGCGGTGCTGGACGACGCCGCGAAGGGCGTCACCGACCGGTTCCGGTCGCTGCCGATGGCGCCGTCGGCGGTGCTGACCGGCCGGGTGGTGGCGGACCTGGTGAACGCGGTCCTGGCCCTGGCGGTGCTGATCGGCTGCGGGTTCGCCGTCGGCTGGCGGCCCCACGGCAGCCTGGCCGAGACCGTGGTGGCGTTCGCGTTGCTGCTCCTGCTGCGCACGGCGCTGGTGTGGGCCGGGATCTACCTGGGCCTGCTGACGACCGACCCGGCGATGGTGACGCTCGCGCAGACCCTCGAATTCCCGTTCGGGTTCCTCTCCAGCGCGTTCGTGGCGACCACGACGATGCCGGCGTGGCTGGGAACCGTGGCGGAGTGGAACCCGTTGTCCTCCACGGTGACGGCGACGCGGGTGCTGTTCGGCAACCCGGGCGCGGCCGGGACGTCCTGGGTGAGCACGCACTCCGTGCTGATGGCGGTGGGGTGGCCGCTGGTGCTGCTCGCGGTGTTCGTGCCGCTGTCCGTGCGCCGATACGGGAGGCTGGGGAACTGAAGATCGACTTTCGGCCGGGCGAACCGCCACGAGCGGGACGCCTGGTCATTGACGGCCGGGCGCTGTCCATTGTGGATGGATTGCCGGAGCTGCTGGGCGGCACCGACGGGTTCTGGGCGACCGCGGCGCAGGCCGCGCTGCGCCTGGTCGCGGCGGGACGGCTGCTGCCAGGCGTCACCGAGGCCGGCCACGACGCCTGGCGCGTCGGACCCCTCGAGCCGGCGGAAGCCGCGTGGCTGCGGGATCTCGCGGCCGCGATGCCGGTCGACGAGCGGGCGCCGGGCCCGCTGCTGCGGGCGTTCCTCGACGCCGTCGCCGACACACTGCCCCGCACGCCCGCCGCGGCGAAGGCAACCGGGACGCGGTTGTTCGCCGCCGTCGCGCCGCAGCGCGCGGAGTCCGTGCGGGACTGGGCCGGCGAACTGGCCGCCGGCCTCGACTCGGGCATCCGGGTGTCCCTGCGGATCGAAGCGCCCGGCGGCTTCGACACCGGCCGTTTCCACGCCGTCGTCCAGGTGCACAGCCTCGCCGACCCGGGTCAGGTCGCCGACGCGACGCAGCTGTGGGAGACCGGGCGGTTCGGGCCGCGGGCGCGCATCGACGTCGTGCTGGCGCTGCGGCGCGGCGCGCAGGTGTGGCCGGCGCTGAGCCCGTTGCTCACCTCGGCCGTGCCGGACGACCTGGTCCTGGGCGAAGACGACGTGACCGAGCTGGTCGCGTCCGCGGCCCCGCGGCTGGCGGCGGTGGGCATCGACGTGCACTGGCCGGCGGAGCTGGCGGGGTCGCTGACCGCGCGGGCCGTGGTGACCGCCGGGGACGCGCCGGGTGACCTGCCGTCGTTCTTCGGCGGCGGCCGGGCGCTGGAGTTCGACTGGCAGCTCGCCCTGGGCGGCGAGGTGCTGACCGAGGCGGAGCTGGACGCGCTCGCCGAGGCCCGCCGCCCGGTGGTGCGGCTGCGCGACCGCTGGGTGCTGGTCGACCCGGCACTGGCGGCGAAGGCACGCGAGCGGACACTCAAGCCGCTGACCCCGGTCGACGCGCTGGGCGCGGTGCTGACCGGGACCACCGAGGTCGACGGCGAGCCGGTCGAGGTCGTCACCGAGGGCTGGCTCGCACAGCTGAAGGAACGGCTGTCCGCGCCGCCGGAACCGCAGGCGCCGCCGGCCGGGCTGGCCGCGACGCTGCGGGACTACCAGCTGCGCGGCCTGCAGTGGCTGGCCACGGTGACCGGCCTGGGCCTCGGCGGCTGTCTCGCCGACGACATGGGCCTCGGCAAGACGGTCACGCTGATCGCGCTGCACCTGCACCGCGCTTCGGGGGCGACTCTCGTCGTCTGCCCGGCGTCGCTGCTGGGCAACTGGGAACGCGAGATCCGCCGGTTCGCCCCGGGCGTGCCGGTGCGGCGTTTCCACGGTGGCGCACGCTCGCTCGAGGACCTCGACGGATTCGTGCTCACCACCTACGGCACGCTGCGCACCGATCCCGCGCCCCTGGCCGGGATCCGGTGGGGTCTGCTGGTCGCCGACGAGGCCCAGCACGTCAAGAACCACCGGTCGGGCACGGCGAAGGCGCTGCGGCTGGTGCCCGCGGCCGCGCGGGTCGCGCTGACCGGCACGCCGGTGGAGAACACGCTCTCGGAGCTGTGGGCGATCCTCGACTGGTCGGCGCCGGGCCTGCTGGGTTCGCTCGGCGAGTTCCGGACGCGCTGGGCGAAGCCGATCGAGGCCGGGGACGCCGCCGCGGCCGAACGGCTTTCGCGGTTGCTGCGGCCGTTCCTGTTGCGGCGCCGCAAGTCCGACCCGGGGATCGCGCCGGAGCTGCCGGCCAAGACCGAGACCGACCAGCCGGTGGCGCTGAGCCCGGAACAGGCGGCGCTGTACGAGGCGGTCGTGCGGGAGATGATGGCCGGCATCGCCGCGAGCGACGGGATGGCGCGGCGCGGGCGGATCGTCAAGCTGCTGACCGCGCTCAAGCAGATCTGCAACCATCCGGCGCAGTACCTCAAGGCACCCGGCGGCCGCTCCGGCAAGCTGGAACTGCTCGACGAACTGCTCGACACCATCCTCGCCGAAGACGGCGCGGTGCTGGTGTTCACCCAGTACGTCGCCATGGCCCGGCTGCTGGAGCAGCACCTGGCCGCCCGCGGGATCGGCACGCTGCTGCTGCACGGCGGCACCCCGGTCGCGCGGCGCGAAGAGCTCGTCGAGCGGTTCCAGGCCGGCGAGGTGCCGGTGTTCCTGCTGTCGCTCAAGGCGGCGGGCACCGGGCTGAACCTCACGCGCGCCGACCACGTCGTGCACTTCGACCGCTGGTGGAACCCGGCGGTGGAGGACCAGGCGACCGACCGGGCGTACCGGATCGGGCAGACCCGGCCGGTGCAGGTGCACCGGCTCGTCGCCGAGGGCACGGTCGAGGACCGGATCGCGGCGATGCTGCGGGAGAAGCGGGCGCTGGCCGACGCGGTGCTGGCCGGCGGCGAGGCGGCGTTGACGGAACTGACCGACACCGAGCTCGCGGAGCTCGTCGAGCTGAGGAGCCGCGGATGAGCGAGGACCTGGTGCGCGGTTTCCCCGCGTTCGGAGCCGCCGGGGCGCGGGGACGCTTCGCGAAGTCGTGGTGGGGCCGGGCGTGGCTGAGCGCGATGGAGGACACCGCGCTGGACCTGCGTCAGCTCAAGGCCGGCCGCCGGTACGCCGCGGCCGGGCTGGTCGGGCCGATCACGGTGAGCCCGGGCCGGATCGCGGCGACGGTGGACGACGTAGATGGCGGCCCGTTCCGCACCGAGCTGCGACTGGCCGAACTGTCCGAAGTGGACTGGACGCGGTTCCTCGACCGGGTCGCGTCACGCGCGGGACACCTGGCGGCCCTGCTGGACCGGGACATGCCGCCCGACCTGGTGGCCGCGGCCGACGACGCCGGCGTCCACCTGCTGCCGGGGATCGGCGACCTGGACCCGGAGTGCGACTGCGCGGGCTGGGAGCTGCCGTGCCGACACGCGGCGGCGTTGTCGTTCCAGGCGTCGTGGCTGCTGGACGCCGACCCGTTCGTGCTGCTGCTGATGCGTGGCAAGGGCGAACGGGAGATCCGCGACGAGCTGGAGAGCCGCACGGCGCCGCGCGAGGACCTGGTCGTCGAGGACCGGACGCCCGGCGAGCTGCCGGACCTGGCCGGGTTCCGGCCGTCGGGCGCACCGTCGATCCCGTCCGCGCCCGGCATGCCCGCGGAGACGTTCGCGCTGCTGGCCGCGAACGCGTCGGCTCAGGCCCGGGCGCTGCTGGCGGGCGAGCCGTGGCCGGGACGGCGGCAGGACACGATCCGGCTGGCTTCCGCGTTTCCCGCGGTGGCTTCGCGGCTGGGCGAGGGACCCGAGTTCGAACGGGCCGTCGCGGCGTGGACGCACGGCGGGCACGCGGGCCTCGAGGTGCTGGACGCGCCGTGGACACCGCCGAAGGCGGCACTGGCCGCCGCGCGGACCGCGCTCGCCGACGTCACCGACGACGAGCCGGTGTTCGACCGCAACCGGTGCACGGCCGGGGAGGTGCAGGTGCGGCTGGACCGCCGGGGCCGGTGGCACCCGTACCGGCGCGAAGGCGGCGAGTGGTGGCCCGCGGGCCCGCCCGAACTCGATCCGGGACTGCTGCTCGGCTGAGACCTCCGCTCGGGGGCTTCTTCACGCGGTGACCCCGCATCCGGCCAGGGATTTTCGTGGGATCACGCCGTATCCAGGGTGATCCTCCTTGTCTCCTGTCCGCGACGGCGGGGTGACCGCCGGGCCACTGGGGGTGCGGGCGCGCGAGGCTGCCTC
>NZ_JBEXVF010000075.1:0-43530 GCF_040629235.1 Amycolatopsis sp. NPDC005961
CACGTGTCACCACGCAACGCGACCACGCGGGGGGTCCAGGGGGCTTGCCCCCTGGCGGGGGTCCGGGGGTTCGACCCCCGGAGAACACGGCGGAGGGATGGGGGCGAGCGAACTCCGCGAGCACACCCCACCCAATCCCGCAGCCCCCTCCCCCGATCAGAAGTCGACCGGCGCCGGCACGGCTTCGACGGCCTCGGCGTCGACCTGCGCGCCGATGCCCAGCTTCTCCTTGATCCGCTTCTCGATCTCGTTGGCGATGTCCGGGTTGTCGCGCAGGAACTTCCGCGCGTTCTCCTTGCCCTGGCCGAGCTGGTCGCCTTCGTAGGTGTACCAGGCACCGGACTTGCGCAGGATCGCCTGGTCGACACCCATGTCGATGAGCGAACCCTCGCGGGAGACGCCGTGGCCGTACAGGATGTCGAACTCGGCCTGCTTGAAGGGCGGGGCCATCTTGTTCTTCACGACCTTGACGCGGGTGCGGTTGCCGACCGGCTCGCCGCCGTCCTTCAGCGTCTCGATGCGGCGCACGTCGAGGCGGACCGACGCGTAGAACTTCAGCGCCTTACCACCGGTCGTCGTCTCCGGGGAGCCGAACATGACGCCGATCTTCTCGCGCAGCTGGTTGATGAAGATCGCGGTGGTGCCGGAGTTGTTCATCGCGCCGGTCATCTTGCGCAGCGCCTGGCTCATCAGGCGGGCCTGGAGACCGACGTGCGAGTCACCCATCTCGCCCTCGATCTCGGCGCGCGGCACGAGCGCGGCCACGGAGTCGATGACCAGGATGTCGAGCGCGCCGGAGCGGATCAGCATGTCCGCGATCTCGAGCGCCTGCTCGCCGGTGTCCGGCTGGGAGACCAGCAGCGCGTCGGTGTCGACGCCGAGCTTCTTGGCGTATTCCGGGTCCAGCGCGTGCTCCGCGTCGATGAACGCCGCGATGCCGCCGGCCCGCTGTGCGTTCGCCACCGCGTGCAGGGCGACCGTCGTCTTACCGGAGGACTCCGGGCCGTAGATCTCGACGACGCGGCCGCGGGGCAGGCCGCCGATGCCGAGCGCGACGTCGAGGGCGATCGCGCCGGTCGGGATCACGGAGACGGGCGCGCGGCCGTCCTGGCCGAGCCGCATGACCGAGCCCTTGCCGTACTGCTTGTCGATCTGCGCGAGCGCGAGCTCGAGCGCCTTGTCCTTGTCGGGTGCTGCAGGCATGGAAGTCCACCTCGCTGGTCGAAGCCCCCCGTCTCGAGGGCTCTGTGTCGGTTCTTCAGCTGTCCGGTCCGACGCTAGCGGCGGGGACCGACAATTCCAGGCGCGGCGCCCAATCTGTGGATCGCTGGACCCGATGTGGACAACACCTTAGACGAACACCTGTTCGAGGTCCGCAGCGACACACCCTTGCGCTAGGGTTTTCGCCCGCCCGGGTCAGGGCAGCGCACATCCGCCCAGGTCAGCGCCGTTCACGCGGAACGTCGAAGGCGTCGCAGACCTCGCGCCAGACGTCCTTGGCCGGGATTCCGGCGGTCAGCGCCTGGTCGACCGTGCGGCCGCCGAGCGCGCTGAGCACGTGGTCCCTGGCCAGCACCTGGGCCCGCCCGGGCCCGAACTCGTCGGCCATCAGCCGCCGGAAAACCGTGATCCGCATCGGAACCACTCTAACCGGAGGGCGCGAACGGTCCGTTCGCTACCCGCCCGGCTGGACGCTCGCTTCGAAGTAGTTGGCGAGCGTGTCCGGAGTGGTCGCCTCGGCCTGGTCGCTCGAGTTCAGCTGGTAGATGAACCCCACCAGCGGCCGGTCCGACACAGTGAACACGAGCACCGCCGCTGTCCGGCCCGCGGCCGACGAGTAGTGGCCCTTCAGCCCGTTGCCGCCCCAGTCGGCCTCGGTGCGGTCGCCGCCCGCCGAGGAGAGCAGGCCGTCGGTGTACTGCTTGAGCGTGTCGGCGCTGTCGCCCTGGACGTAGGTGACCTGCGTGCCCGCCCGGCCCGGCGCCGAGCAGGTCGAGGCCACCCCGAGGTTCTCCGCCGGCGCCGCCGGGCCGTTGCCCATGCCCGGCTTGCAGTCGCCGGTGTCGGCGATCTTCCCGGCGAGCTGGCGCAGGCAGCCGGTGAGGCCCTTGTCGTCGGCTTGGCCGGGCGTCCTGCACTGGTCGGCGGTGTAGGTGGCCGTCGAGGACGACGACGTCAGGACGAACGTCAGCCCGGCCGCGAGGACCACGACGACCGCGACCGCGATGCCGATGAGCAGCTTCTTCTTCCCGCGCGGCTTCGCCTCGGCTCGCTCCGGCGCGGGCGAGTAGCTGGGGAAGTTCGACGGCGCCGGGTTCTGCACCTGCTGCGGGCCGCTGGGCGGGAAGTTCGCCGGAGCGTAGCCCGGGTACCGCGGCTGCGGCGGCGCGTACTGCGGGCGGTGCGGGGCGCCCGCCGCCACGGCTCCTTCGACGTTCTGGGTGCGCATGCCCAGGCCGTCCCGGGCGACGTGCTGGGCCCCGAGCGCGACGGCGGTCTCCGGCTGGTCGAGGCTGCCCGGCACGACACCGAGCTTCTCCGCGATCATCGTGCCGACCAGCGGCAGCCGGCTCGACCCGCCGACGAGGTAGATGCCGGCCAGCCGGTCCGGGGTCAGACCGGACGAGCGCAGCGTCCGCGAAAGCAGTTCGACGCTGCGCAGCATCGCCGGCCGCACCAGGCCTTCGAGCTCACCGCGCGTGACCAGGACGTCCTTGAACGGCTCGGGCATCGGGACTTCGGTCTGCGGGTGCCGTGACAGTGCCTCTTTGGCCGCCTTGACGTCTTCCTGCAGCGCGCGCCGGGTGCGCCGGTCGCCGGTGGACTCGGGGCGCAGGAGCCGCTGCCAGCGCTGCGGGTCCGAGTGGGAGACCTCGCGCCCGACGTGCACCATCAGTGCCTGGTCGACGTCGAGGCCACCGAGGTCGGGCAGGCCGTCCTCGGCGAGCACGGTGAACCCGTTCTGCGTGGCGCCGACGACGGCGACGTCGAAGGTGCCCGCGCCGAGGTCGTAGACCGCGAGCGCCTGGCCGGGCGCGAGGGACTTGCCGGGGAACGACGCGAAGTGCGCGGCCGCGGCGACGGGTTCGGGCACCAGCAGGATGTTCTGCCCCATCCCGGCGAGCCGGGCGGCGGACATCAGGACGTTGCGGCGGGTCTGGCCCCACTGCGCGGGGTGGGTCAGCCGGACCTCGTCGGGCTGTTCGCCGCCGAGCTGGCGGGAGGTTTCCTCGAGCACGCGGCGCAGGACGGCGGCCAGCGCGTCGGTCACCGGGACGACGTCGGTGCCGAGCAGCAGGGTCTGCTCGTCGATGCGGCGCTTGGGGTTCGGCTCGAAGCGCGTCGGGTCGAGGCGGGCGCGGCGCTCGGCGTCGCGGCCGACCATGATCGTGCCGTCTTCGGAGGCGAACACCGCCGACGGCATGGTGGCCGAGCCGTCCACCTCGACGACCCGGGGCGGCATGCCGTGCGCCGAAAGGACGGCGACGGTGTTGGACGTCCCGAGGTCCACCGACAGGATCCGCACTGCACTCCCCTCACGAAAACCCGCCTCGACGGCGTTCGCCGTGATGCTGCCATGCGCGCGGTCACCGTGCGTGCGGACCCGCGAAAGTCGCCGCTCCTTGACTTCGGCGGTGATCACGGTGCACGATAGTTGCGCAGTTCGATCAATCAAGTTGCGCAGATCGCGCAGAAGGGAGCGTGAAGTGCCGAAGCTGCTCGTCCTCGGGGACGACCTGACCGGCAGCAACGCGACCGGAGCGCTGTACGCCCGCTTCGGGCTGCGCGCGGTTTCCGTCACCGCGCCGCTGGAACCGGACGCGCCCTGCTTCCGCGCGGAGAGCGGGATCGACGCTCTCGTGGTGAACCTGAGTACCCGGCACGCTTCCCCCTCACACGCCGCGCGAGCGGTGCGTGAGGCGGTGGCGCGCGTGGGTCCCGTCGAGCTGACGGTGAAGCGCGTCGACACCACGTTGCGCGGCAACGTCGGCGTGGAGACCGAGGCCGTCCTGGCCACGGCACCGGACGCGCGGGCCCTGGTCGTGCCCGCGTTCCCGGACGCGGGCCGGGTCACCCTCGGCGGCCTGCACCTGGTCGACGGCGTCCCACTGGCCGAAAGCCCCGCGGCGCGCGACCCGCTGGCGCCGGTGAAGACGTCCCGGATCCGCACGCTGCTCCAGCCCACGCGCCGCGAGATCGCCGAGCTGCCGCTGGACGTCGTCGAAGAAGGCGTGGACGCGATCGAGGCGGCGCTGCGGTGCACCGCCGGGATCGTGGTCTGCGACGCCACGACGAACCGGCACCTCACCACCGTCGCCAAGGCCGCGGCCCGGCTGGCGGCCGAAGGCACGCGGTGGATCTCGGTGGACTCCGGGCCCTTCGGTGTCCGGCTGGCGGCCGCGCTCGGGCTCGCGCCCGGCCACGGCACCGTCCCGCCGGTCCTCGCGGTGGTCGGCAGCATCACCGGGCAGACCCACGACCAGCTGCTGGAAACCGAGCTGGTGCTGGACGCGCGGTACGTCGACGTCGACGCGAGCCACCCCGACCCGTCCGCCATCGCCGCCGCTGCCGGGAAGCTGCTCGACGCCGGGCACCGCGTGGTCGGCATCCGGACCCGGGCGCCCGCGCCGGGCACCCCGGTCGACCCGGCGGTGGCGGCCCGGATCCCGCCGGCGCTCGGCGAAGCCGCCCGGCTGGTCCTCGGCACCCACCGGATCGGCGGGCTCTACGCCACCGGCGGCGACATCGCCGTCGAGGTCACGAAAGCACTCGGGGCCGAAGGCTTCGAGATCGACACCGAAGTACTGCCACTGGCGGTCGCCGGGCGGCTCTCCGGCGGCCCGCACGCGGGGCTGCCCTTCGCCACGAAAGGCGGGCTGATCGGCGGGCGCGACGCCGCCGTCGCTTGCCTGGAACACCTGAACCACGTGCTGGCCACCGGAAGGAAGAACCCGTGAGCGACCTCCCCATCCTCGCCGTCACCCTCGGCGACCCCGTGGGCATCGGCCCCGAGATCACCCTCAAGACCCTCGCCGAGCCCGAGTCGCTGCAGCTGGCGCGCGGGGTCGCGGTCGGCGACGCGATCGTGCTGGAACGACTGGTCCGGCACCTCGGTCTGAACCTGGAGATCAACCCCATCGCCACGGTCGCCGACGCGCGGTTCACCACCGGCGTGATCGACATCCTCAACCTCGGCGTGGTCCTGGAAGACCTGCCGTGGGGCGAGGTGAACGCGACCGCGGGTGCCGCCGCCGTGGGCGCGATCGAAGTGGCCACCCGGCTCGCGCTGGCCGGCGAGGTCGACGCGGTCGTGACCGCGCCGATCAACAAGGAGGCGATCTGGGCGGCGGGTTCGCAGCACCTCGGGCACACCGAGATGCTCGGCGAGCTGACCGGCTCGACCCGGTTCAACACCATGTTCTGGGTGTCGGGGCTGAAGATCTTCTTCGCCACCCGGCACCTTTCGCTGCGCGAGGCGATCGGCCAGATCACGCGGGAGAACATCGAGCACGCCATCCGCGAGGCGTACACCGCGCTCGAAGTGTTCGGCACCGAGAAACCGAGACTCGCCGTGGCGGCGCTGAACCCGCACGGCGGGGAGAACGGCAAGTTCGGCGACGAGGAGATCATCGCGATCGCCCCCGCCGTGGCCGCCGCCCGGGTCGCGGGGCTCGACGTCGTCGGCCCGATCCCGGCGGATTCCGTTTTTCACCAAGGGATCCAAGGCCGGTTCGACGGCGTGCTCTCGCTGTACCACGACCAGGGGCACATCGCGTCGAAGACGTACGACTTCGACGGCACGGTGTCGGTGACCGTCGGCCTGCCGATCCTGCGCACCTCGGTCGACCACGGCACGGCGTTCGACATCGCCGGCACCGGCCGGGCCTCGCACGGCACGATGGTCGCCGCGTTCAAGGCCGCGGCGACGCTGGCGCCGTACGCGCGGAAGCTGCCCTCGATCTACCCACCGGGCGTCCGGTGATCCCCCGCAAGCGCTGGGCGTACGTCATCCCGGTCGCGGTGGTCATGTACATGCTGGCCTACCTCGACCGCACGAACGTCGCGGTGATCCTGCCCTACATCGGCGAAGACTTCCCGTTGTCGGCCAGCGCGAAGGGGCTGGCGAGCGGCATCTTCTTCATCGGCTACCTCGTGCTGCAGATCCCGGCGGCGGTACTGGCCGTGAAGTGGAGCGCCCGCAAGACGGTGCTGGTGCTGATGATCGCGTGGGCGTTCGCGGCCGTCCTGTGCGGCCTCGTGCGGAACGAGACCCAGCTGCACCTCGCCCGGCTGCTGCTCGGGCTGTTCGAGGGCGGTGTCTGGCCGGCGGTGCTGATCCTGCTCGCGTCCTGGTTCCCGCAGGCCGAACGGGCCCGCGCGAACGCGCTGTGGATGACGTGCCTGCCGATCTCGGCGATCGTCATGTCCCCGCTGTCCGGGCTCATGCTCGACCACATGTCCTGGCGCTGGGTGTTCGTGCTCCAGGGCCTGCCGCCGCTGCTGTGGGCGGTCGTCTGGTGGTTCGCGGTGGCGGATCGGCCGGCGAAGGCCCGCTGGATCTCCGCCGAAGAGCGGGAGTACCTCGAAACCACCCTGAAGGCCGAAGAAGAGGCGAAGCCCGCGTTCGCGAAGCAGGGCTACCGGCAAGCGCTAGCGAACCGGCAGGTGCTGCTGCTGATCGGCATCTACTTCTTCTGGATCACCGGGTTCTACGGCTTTTCGCTCTGGCTGCCGTCGGTGGTGAAGACGATGACCGGGGGTTCGGCGACCGCCGTCGGGTTCCTGTCGGCCGTGCCGTACGTCCTCGCGCTGGCCGGGATGGTCGCGTGCGCGCACTGGTCGGACCGGACCGGCAACCGGCGGCTCGCCGTCACCATCCCGCTGGTCGTCGCGATCGCCGGGCTGCTGCTCGGCAACCTCGTGCACTGGCCGGCGGCGGTGCAGCTGGTGCTGCTCTGCGTCGTCGCGACCGGCGTCTACATGCCGTACGGGCCGTTCTGGGCCATCCCCAGCCGGATCCTCGGCATCGAGGTCGTCGCCGTGGCGATGGGCCTGATCAACGCGCTGGGCAACCTCGGCGGGTTCGCCGGCCCCTACCTGGTCGGCTGGCTCACCGACGTCACGGGCAGCGCGACCACCGGGTTCGTCGTGCTGGCCGCGTTCCTCGCCGTGGCCGCCGGGCTGGCGTTCTTCGGGCTGAAACCGGTCCCTGTGGAAGGCTTGGCGCATGTCCCAGCCGCGACCAGGAACACGTGACCGGCGCGCGATGCTGCTCGAAGCCGTCCGCGACGGCTCGGGCGCCATCGCGGAACTGGCCGAGGAGTTCGGCGTCTCGGAGTCGACCATCCGGCGCGACCTCGCCTCGCTCGCCGGGGCCGGGCACGTCGTCCGCACCTACGGCGGCGCGCTCGACACCGAACGCAGCCCGCACGAGAAGGACCGGGAGCACGCGGCGGCGAAGGACGCCATCGCCCGGGAAGCCGCCGCGCTGGTGCGTGACGGCGAGGTCGTGCTGCTCGACGCCGGCACGACGACCGGCAGGCTCGCCCGGCACCTCGCCCACCGCGAGGGGCTGACCGTCGTCACGAACGGCGTCACCGCCATCCGCGAGCTCGCCGGCTTCGCCGGGATCGACCTGATCGTCCTCGGCGGCCGGCTGCGGCACCCCAACGAAGCCATCCTGGGCGAGAGCGTGCTGGCCCAGCTGCGGCACATCTCACCCGATCGGGTGTTCCTGGGCGCGGACGGCCTGGTGGCCGAGCGGGGCCTGTGCTGCCCATCACTGGAGCAGTCGGCGGTCAAGCACGCGATGCTGCACGCGGGCGGCGAGGCGTACGTGCTGGCCGACCGCTCCAAGCTGGGCCAGGCCCCTTTTTCGTACTGGGCGCCGCTCGACCGCGACTACCGGCTGATCACCGACGAACCCCGGGTCGACGTCACGTACCCGCAGTTCGCCCAGAGCGTGATCCTGGCGAGCGGGTCCGAAACTGTCGGTGGTGCCGCGCATGATGGACGACGTGGCAGTTGACGTGCTCGACCTCTTCTCCCCCGCGACCCGGGACTGGTTCGCGGGGGCCTTCGCGGCGCCCACCGCGGCGCAGGAAGGGGCCTGGCGGGCGGCGCACGCGGGCGAACACGCCCTCGTCGTCGCGCCGACGGGCTCCGGCAAGACGCTGTCCGCGTTCCTGTGGGCGCTGGACCGGCTGTCGGTGGAGCCGCCACCGGCGGAGGCCACGAAACGCTGCCGGATCCTCTACGTCTCGCCGCTGAAGGCGCTCGCCGTCGACGTCCAGCGGAACCTGCGCGCGCCGCTCGCCGGCATCTCGCAGGCCTCGCGGCGGCTCGGGCTCCCGGTGCCGGAGATCGAGGTCGGCATGCGCACCGGCGACACCACCGCGGCCGAGCGGCGATCGTTCACCAAAACCCCGCCGGACGTGCTGGTGACCACGCCCGAGTCGCTCTTCCTGATCCTCACGTCGTCGGCCCGGGAGTCACTGCGCGGCGTCGAGACCGTGATCGTCGACGAGGTGCACGCGGTCGCCGGCGGCAAGCGCGGCGCGCACCTCGCGCTGTCACTGGAGCGGCTGGACTCGCTGCTCCCGAAGCCGGCGCAGCGGATCGGCCTGTCGGCGACGGTCCGCCCGGTCGACGAGGTGAGCGCGTTCCTCGCCGGCGGCCGTCCGGTGCGGGTGGTCCAGCCGAAGCTGGCGAAGACCATCGAAGTCCGCGTCGAGGTCCCGGTCGAGGACATGAGCAACCTCGACGCGCCGCGCGGCGGACCGGCGCCGAGCCCGCTCGACGCGCTGGAGTCGCTGGAGTCGCTGACCGAGGCGTTCCCGCCCGGCGACATCGCGCCGGGCGGCCTGGGCACCCTGGAGGAGATCGCCGGCAATCCCGTGCAGCGGCCGTCGATCTGGCCGGCCGTCGAAGAGCGCGTGCTGAGCCTGATCCGATCCCACCGGTCGACCATCGTGTTCGCCAACTCGCGGCGGCTCACAGAGCGGATGACAGCGAGGCTCAACGAGCTGGCCGCGGAACAGACGGAGCTGACGCCACAGGACTCGTTCCCGGCCGAAGCCGTCGGGCAGTCCGGGGTCAGCACCGGCGCGCCGCCGGTGATCGCCCGGGCGCACCACGGGTCGATGTCGCGGGAACAGCGCACGCGCGTCGAGGAGGACCTCAAGTCCGGCCGGCTGCCGTGCGTGGTGGCGACGTCGTCGCTGGAGCTGGGCATCGACATGGGCGCGGTCGACCTGGTGGTGCAGATCGAGGCGCCGCCGACGGTCGCGTCCGGGCTGCAGCGCGTCGGCCGGGCCGGGCACCAGGTCGGCGCGGTGTCGTCCGGCGTCATGTTCCCCAAGTTCCGCGGCGATCTCGTCTCGTGCGCCGTGGTCGCCGAACGGATGGCGACCGGTGCGATCGAAGCGGTCCGCTACCCGCGCAACCCCCTGGACGTCTTGGCCCAGCACGTCGTAGCCATGGTGGCGCTGGAGCCGTGGACGGTGACGGACCTCGCTTCGCTGGTGCGGCGGGCGGCGCCGTTCGCGTCGCTGCCGGACGACGCACTGCACGCGGTGCTCGACATGCTCGCCGGCCGGTACCCGAGTGAAGAGTTCGGCGAGCTGCGGGCCCGGATCACCTGGGACCGCATCGCCGGCGAGCTGCGCGGGCGGCCCGGCTCGCAGCGGCTGGCCGTCACCTCCGGCGGCACCATCCCGGATCGCGGCCTGTTCACCGTGATGACGCCGGGCGGGGACGACAAGCCCGGTTCCCGCGTCGGCGAGTTCGACGAGGAGATGGTGTACGAGTCGCGCGTCGGCGACACCATCCTGCTCGGCACGTCGTCGTGGCGGATCACCGACATCACGCACGACCGGGTCATCGTGGTGCCCGCGCCGGGCGAACCGGCGCGGATGCCGTTCTGGAAGGGCGACGCGCCGGGTCGTCCGCTGGAACTCGGCCGGGCGCTGGGGAAGTTCGTCCGCGAACTGTCCACATCGGACGATTTGAAGGCGCGCGAGCGGGCCGCCGCGGCGGGGCTGGACGAGCGCGCGTGCGACAACCTCCTCGCCTACCTGACCGAACAGAAGGCCGCCACCCGGCACGTGCCGAACGACCGGACGCTCCTGCTGGAGCGCTACCGCGACGAGCTGGGCGACTGGCGGATCATCGTGCACTCGCCGTTCGGCGCGCAGGTGAACGCGCCGTGGGCCCTGGCGATCGCCGCGCGGCTGCGGGAAAACCGCGGGGTCGACGCGCAGGTCGCGCACTCCGACGACGGCATCGTGCTGCGCCTGCCGGACGCGCTCGACGCCGAGGGCGGCGACGTCACGATCGGCGCGGACGACATCCTGCTCGATCCCGAGGAGGTCGAGCAGCTGATCGTCGCGGAGGTCGGCGGCTCGGCCGTGTTCGCGGCCCGGTTCCGGGAGTGCGCGGCGAGGTCGCTGCTGCTGCCGCGCCGGGACCCGCGGCGCCGCACTCCGCTGTGGCAGCAACGGCAACGCGCGTCGCAGCTGCTGTCGGTCGCGTCGAAGTACGAGCGGTTCCCGGTCGTCCTCGAAGCAATGCGGGAGGTTCTGCAGGACGTCTACGACGTGAGCGGGCTGCGCGAACTGATGGCCGACGTCCGGGCCCGGAAGGTCCGGCTGGTGGAGGTCGAGACGCCGGCCGCGTCGCCGTTCGCGCGCAGCCTGCTGTTCGGCTACGTCGGGATGTTCCTGTACGAGACCGACGCGCCGCTGGCCGAGCGGCGGGCGGCGGCCTTGTCGCTGGACTCGGCGCTGCTGGCCGAGCTGCTGGGCACGGAGGCGATCCGGGAGCTGCTCGACCCGGAGGCCGTGCGCGAGGTGGAACGGTCGCTGCAGCGGCTCGACCCCGATCGGCACGCCCGCTCTGCCGAGGACGCCGCCGACCTGCTGCGGTTCCTCGGCGACCTGACCGTCGAAGAGGCGGCCGAACGCGGGATCCAGCCGGAGTGGCTCACCGAGCTGGAGGCGGCGCGGCGGGCGATCCGGGTCCGGATCGGCGGCACGGAACGGTTCCTGGCGATCGAAGACTCCGGCCGGGTCCGCGACGCACTGGGCACCGCGCTGCCGGTCGGTGTGCCCGAGGCGTTCACCGAACCGGTCGCGGATCCGCTCGGCGACCTGCTGTCGCGCTACGCTCGCAGCCGCGGGCCGTTCGCGGCGGCGACCGTGGCCGAGCGGTTCGGGCTGGGCATGGCGGTCGTCACCGGCGTCCTCGACCGGATGACCGGCGAAGGCCGCTTGGTGCGTGGCGAGCTGAGCCCGGTCGGGCATCCGGACACGCACGGTGTAGGTGTCGAGTACTGCGATTCCGCGGTACTCCGCCGGTTGCGGCGAGTGTCGCTGGCGAAGCTGCGGGCCGAGGTGGAGCCGGTCGAACCGGCGGCGCTGGGCCGGTTCCTGCCGTCGTGGCACGGGTTCGGTGGCCGCGTCCGGGCGGCGCCGACGGCGGACGACGTGCTGTCGGTGGTCGAGCAGCTCGCCGGGGCGCCGTTGCCGGCGAGCGCGGTCGAGTCGCTGATCCTGCCCGGCCGGCTGCCGGGCTACTCGCCCGCGCTGCTGGACGAGCTGACGACCGCGGGCGAGGTCACGTGGGCAGGCTGCGGCGCGCTGTCCGGCGGGGACGGCTGGATCGCCCTCGCCCCCACGGACGTCGCCGATCTGCTGTTGCCGGAGGTCGTCGAGGACATCCCGACCGGTCCGCTGCACGACGCGCTCGTGTCCACTTTGGAGGGTGGGGCGCTGTTCTTCCGCCAGCTGGTGGACCGCGCGAGCGTGCTGGTGGACAAGGCGCCGAACGACGCCGAAGTCGTGGCGGCGCTGTGGGACCTGGTGTGGGCGGGGCTGGTCACGGGCGACACGCTGGGGCCGTTGCGGGCCCAGGTGGCCGGGCACGGCGCGCACAAGCCGCGGCGCCAGGCGCCGCGCGGCCGGTACGCGCGGTTGCGGGCGGGGCGGCCGCAGATGCCGTCACGGTCGGGGCCGCCGACGGTCGCCGGCCGCTGGGCGCTGACCCCGACCCGCGAAACCGACGCGACCCGGCGCGCCCACGCGCGGACGGAGGCGTTCCTGGAGCGCCACGGCGTCCTGACCCGCGGCGCGCTCGACACCGAACGCGTCACCGGCGGGTTCTCGGGGATCTACAAGGTGCTCCGCGGTATGGAGGACACCGGCCAGGTGATCCGCGGCTACGTCGTCGAAGGCCTCGGCGCGGCCCAGTTCGCGGCGAAGGGGGCGGTGGACCGGCTGCGCGCGCTGTCGGGCCCTGGCCGCCCGGAGCCCGGCCGCGCGGTGGTGCTGGCGGCCGCGGACCCGGCCCAGCCATACGGCGCGGCGCTCCCCTGGCCGGCCGCGACGGGAGACACGAAACACCGTCCGGCGCGCAAGGCAGGGGCGCTGGCGGTGCTGGTGGACGGAGTTCCGGCGTTGTACGTCGAGCGAGGAGGCAGGTCGCTGCTGAGTTTCACGGAAGAACGGCAACCGTTGTCGGACGCGGCGCAGGCGCTGTCGGCCGCGGTCCGGGAAGGCTGGCTGGGTCAGCTGTCGGTCCAGCGAGCGGACGGCGAGCAAGCCCTGACCTCGGAGCTGGCGGAGGTTCTGCGGGACGCCGGTTTCCGGGCCACGCCTTCCGGCCTGCGGCTGCGGGCCTAAGCTGCCAGTCCGACACGCACGAAGGATGTTCTGCTCATGGCCATGCGCGAACTGCGCTATTTCGGGGACCCGATCCTCAAGTCCGTCTGCGACCCGGTCACCGTGTTCGACGAGAAGCTCGAGGCGCTCGTGCGAGACCTGATGGACTCGGTGAAGCCGGCGGGGCGCGCCGGTCTGGCCGCACCGCAGATCGGTGTCGGGCTGCGCATCTTCAGCTACGACGTCGCCGGGCTGGCCGGGTACGTCGTCAACCCGGAGATCGTCGAGCTGTCCGAGGAGACGCACGAGATCGACGAGGGCTGCCTGTCGGTGCCGGAACTGTGGTTCCCCACGAAGCGCGCGAAACACGCGAAGGTCCGAGGCGTCGACATCCGCAACGAACCGATCGAGGTGGAGGGCGAGGACGTGCTGGCCCAGTGCCTCCAGCACGAAACCGACCACCTGGACGGCGTGCTCTACTTGGACCGCCTCACCGCCGAGCGCAAGAAGACGGCCCTGCGCGAAGCCCGCGACAAGGACTGGTTCTGGAAGCGCTGACCAGCCGAGACGGGCGAAAGACCCGGCAACCACCGGCCGGGGAGCGCGCAGGCCGCCACACCGAGCCGTCCTCCCGGCAGCCGAACCCCTTCGGGCAAGCCGCCATGGCCGGCCGTTAGCCGCCAGCCGCCGATGGGAGAACCGCCGCGGGCCGCCACCGCAGCGGGCGCCAGCCGCTAGCCACCAACCGCGGAACCCCTGCGAGCCGCCGCCGCAGTCGGCCGCTAGCCGCGGCGCGGCCGCAGGCCTTCTATGCAGCCGACCGGGCGCGCAAGTTGCCGCACCGAGCCGCCCTCCCGGCAGCCGAACCCCTTCGGCCGAGCGCCATGGCCAGCCGTTAGCCGCCAGCCGCCGATAGAGAAACCGCTGCGAGCCGCCACTACAGCCGGCCGCGAGCCGCGGCGCGGCCGCGGGCCTTCTATACAGCCGGCCGGGCGCGCAAGTTGCTGTACCTAGCCGCCCTCCCGGCAGCCGAACCCCTTCGGCCGAGCGCCGTGGCCAGCCGTTAGCCGCCGATAGGGGAACCGCTGCGGGCCGCCACCGCGGCTGGCCGCGGCGCGGCCGCGGGCCTTCTATACAGCCGACCGGGCGCGCAAGTTCCTGCGCCGAGCCGTCCCCCGGCAGCCGAACCGCTTCGGGCGAGCTGCCGTGGGTCGCCACCGCAACCGGCCGCTACTTGAGTGCGGCCGAACCGCTGCCGGCTTCCGGCGAGCCTCGACCGCCGGCCCGCCATCCCGCCATCCGCTCAAGCCAGCGGGAACATCCGCAGCTGGGTGCCGTCCTCGGTGGGGCGTTCCGTCCGCAAGCCCGCTCGGGCCGCCGTGCGGGCCAGCACCTCGTCGTCGGGGAGGCAGTCCGCTCGCAGCTCCGTGATGCCCTCGGCCTCCGCGAGCGCCGCCACTCTGGCCAGCAGGGCCGTGCCGATGCCCTGGCGCTGCCAGTCGTCCTCCACCAGCAGGGAAATCTCGGCGCCGCCGGTCGAGGACGGGATCAGCTGGGCCAGCCCGATCACCTCGCGGCCGAAGACCGCGAGCACGCTCGTGCCGCGCGGTGGCACCAGCAGCCGGTGCAGCCAGCGGCGCGGGACCGTGCGGACTCCCGTGTGGTAGCGCCGGAAGAGCGTCGCCGTCGAACAACGGCGGTGCAGTTCGGATACCGCTTCCGCGTCGGCGGGGAGGCCCTTGCGCAGGACGATCGCCGCGCCGTCCGGGCGGTTCAGCACCGCCGGGCCCGCGACGTTCCGGGCCGTCGCGGCCAGCAGCGTCACCAGCGCTTCGGCGCGGGTGAGCTCCAGCTGCACGAACGGCGCCCACTGGCGCCGCGCCACCAGCGCCTCGCCGCCGCCCAGCGCGAACACCGCCCGGTGCCCGCTCTCGGTGCGGGCCGGGTTCGCCTCGGCCGTCGGGACGCGCGTGACCACGTCCGCGGCCAGCACGTCCTTCAGCACCTCCGCGAGACGAGCCGGGTCGTCGACCGCCCGGCGGGCCGCGAGCAGCGTCGACGATGCCGGGTCGACCAGCTCGTGGACGTCGGCGTCGATGATCGCCGTGCACTCGCAGCCCTCGGCGCGGATGGCCTCGGCCAGGTGCCGCCGGGGCAGGCCGGTCGCCGGGCGCACGACGATCTCGTCGAGCACGCCGCCGGGCACCGGCAGCACGGTCAGGCCGAGGATGTTGCACTCGAGGTCGGCGAGCCGGATCGCGATGCGGGCCAGGGTGCCGGGGTGGTCGTGCATCCGGATCCGCACCCGCCACGCGGTCGGCGTGCTCGGCACGTCGACCGGGGCCGCCGGATCGAGCTGGGGCACCGCACGGGAAGTTTCCATGCCCCCACGGTCCCCCGCGGTTGTTGCCGCTCCGGGACGTGAGTGTTTCGCGCAGGTCAGCGTTCACCGCGGCTCGGCAACGCGGCCGCAACGGTCAGCGGGGAGTCAGCACGCAGAATTCGTTGCCTTCCGGGTCCATCAGCACGCGCCACGGCAGGTCCGGGCCGCCGAGGTCCGCGGGCGCCGCACCCGCCGCGACGACCTCCGACACCGCCGCCGCGTGGTCGGCCCCCGACGGCGGCGCGACATCGAGGTGCACGCGGTTCTTGACCCGCTTCACGTCGTCGTTGCGGAGGAACTCCAGCCACGGTCCACGCCCCGACGGCGCGCGCAGCCCCACCAGGACGTCGCCCTCGCGAGCGCCGACCGGCCGGCCGGTGAGCCGCGCCCAGAACGCCGCCAGCCGCTCCGGATCGTGGGCGTCGACCACGATGGCGGCCACCGCGCCCGCCTGCGCATACCGGTCGCGGGGCTCGAGGACGCAGAATTCGTTGCCCTCCGGATCCGCCAGCACGACCCACGGCACGGCGCCCTGCCCGAGGTCGACCCGGCTGCCGCCCAGCTCCAAGGCGCGCGACACCAGCTCCTCCTGGTGCGCGAGCGTCGTGCTCGCCAGATCCAGGTGGATCCGGTTCTTCACTTCCTTGGCCTCGGGCACGGGGACGAAAACGAGGTCCAGGTCCCAGCCGTCGGCCTCCGGGGCGCGCACGTCGACCTCGTCCGCCTCCTCGAGCGCGACACGCCAGCCGAGCAGCGCGGCCCAGAAGTCCGCCAGGACCCTCGGCCGCGCCGCGTCGATCACCACGTTCACCAGGCGCGTGTTCATGCGGCGCAGGCTAGCCGCCACCACCGACAGTTCCGGTTCGGCTTCCCCACCGGCCGGGTCATCGGGTCGCGAGCCGCATCAGCGCCCAGAGCTGGGCGGCCTGGTCGTGCACTCCCCGCACGGTCACCGAGGTCAGGGACGACCGGCCCCACAACCACAGGTAGATCCGCCCGGGTTCGGCGGCCGTGACGACGTCGTCCGCGGCCTCGGCCTCCTCGGCCGAACAGCGCCAGGCCTCCGTCGACTCGGGCCCGGCCCGGGCGATCCAGCTGTGCGCACCGCTGCGCACGCCGACCGAGCCCGCTTTCGTGCCGGTCAGCCCCAGCATCGGCAGCTTCTGGCCGAACCAGAGGGTCAGCGCCTCGTCGATGCCGTCGATCGCGAGGTCTTCGGCGATGCCGCCCTCCGGAGTGCCCGCCGCTTGTTCGACGTCGACGCGGTGGACCAGCGTCTCGTGCAGCATCCGCCGTCGCCAGAACCCGTACGTCGGGTCCGCCGGCCACCAGGTGTCGGCGTGCTCTTCCGGGTCGTGCGCGGCCAGCTCGTCGAGCAGCTCGGCCAGGCCGGCCTCCAGGTAAGCCGCCAGGCTCTGGCCCGGTTCGGGGTCGCGCTGCCAGTCTTCGGGGTTGCGGCCGTCGGCCAGCCGGTGCCGGACCATGCGGTAGAGGCTGCCGACGTGCCGGGCCACCTCGCCGAGCGACCAGCCCGGGCAGGCGGGCACCGGCGCTTCGACGGGCGCCGCGTGGACGGCTTCGGCCAGCACCCGGCCTTCGATCCCCAGCGCCGTGAGCAGCCGCCCGCGGTCGACCGGGCCGTGCTCACGCGACATGGGCTTCCCCGGTGATCGGGAGGCCGTGCACCAGGCGGCGGACGAGTTCGAGGAACGACGTGGCGGCGCGCACCAGCCCCTCGGCCGATTCGGCGGTGACCTTGCCGGTGATCCCGGCCTGCGCGGCGGCGCGCGCGGCCGAGTTTCCGGCGAAGAAGGCCGACCATTCCCGCAGCTCGGGGGCGACGGAGTCGAGCAGCACCCAGGTACTGGCCGGCCGCGCACGCCCCCGGTGCGGCCGCCCCCGGGCGGCGAGCACGGCGGCGGCACCGCGCAGGGCGGCGAGGTAGGCGCCGATGAACCGTTCGGCGGGAGCGGGCTCCCGCTCGGCGGCGGCGAGCCCGCGCCGAGCTTGGGCGAGCAGCCCGGCCGCGACGGGCGGAGCGGGCGCGCGCAGGGTCATGGGCAGCTCGGACTGACCGCGATCCGCGCCGGCCGTGGGCGGCGACAGCTCAGGCTGCCCCGAGTCCGCCGCCGACACCGACGAGTGCGGCATGGCCAGCTCGGACTGACCGCGATCCGCGCCGGCCGTGGACGGGGACAGCTCAGGCTGCCCCGAGTCCGCCGCCGGCACCGACGAGTGCGGCATGGGCAGCTGGGCCTGCTCGACCTCCGCGTCCGCGATGGGCGGGCGCAGCGACGTCTCGGACTGACCGGCAACAGGCGAGCGCAGAGTTTCGGAGAGCCGGGCCTGATCGGCGTCCGCACCCTCCGCGGCCGACGGCGACAGCGGCGTCATCGGCAGCTCGGGCTGCCCCAAATCCGCCGCCGACGAGCGGGGGCGAGCCCCGTCCACCGACGGGCGGCGCCGGGGGCGGACGTGGTGGGTGCCGGCCGCTGCCGGGGTGACCGGCGGGCGCAGCGGCATGGGCAGCTGCGGCTGCCCGGACTCCGTGGGGGACACGACCTTGACGGACATGACGACCCTCCTCCTGCGCGGGGTGAGCCCCGATCGAGCACCCGGCGGCGGGACGCTTCCCCCGCCCCGCCGCCGGGCACCTGACCGGTGCGCGCTCACCGATGTCGAACGCCTGTTCGAACGAATTCCAGAGTAACCCCGACCCGGTGTCCGCTCAACCCCACGGGTGGAATCCCCGGACGTGGTGCGGGACACCAGGTCGGTGGCGTGATCTCATAGGTTCATGAGTTCGCTGGACCACCCCGCCGTCGCCAAGGTGGCGGCCGCGCTCGCCGAAGCCGGGCAGCACGCCGCCGCCGAGGGCATCCGCGTGCTGCCCGCCGAGGTCCGGACCGCCGCGCAGGCGGCCGAAGCGCTCGGCGTGCCCGTGGGGGCCATCGCCAACAGCCTCATCTTCCGCCTGGGGTCCGACAAAAAAGCGCTCCTCGCGCTGACGTCGGGCGCTCACCGGGCCGATCCGGCCACCCTCGAACGCCTGGCCGGGGCCGAAATCGGGAAGGCCGACGCGACTTTTGTGCGCGAGCACACAGGGCAGCCGATCGGTGGGGTCGCCCCCACCGGGCACCCGGGGCCGCTGCCGACGCTCGTCGACACCGCGCTGCGCGCCCACGACGTCGTGTGGGCCGCCGCCGGGCACCCCAAGACCGTCTACCCCACCACCTTCGCGGAGCTGGTCGCCTTGACCGGGGGCACCCCGGGCGCGCTCAGCGGCGCGGAGGAAGATGGACAGCCGTGACCGCGATGCCCGCCGGCTGCTCCCGCTACGTCCAGCTCTCCACGGACGAGTTCCGCGCACGGCTGCCCGAAGCGCTGGACATCTACGTCCGGGCGATGCGGTACCCGGCAGGCACCGCCGAGCAGCGCGCGCCGATGTGGCTCACCCACGCGCTGCGTGAGGGCTGGCGCTGCATGGCCGCGCTCGACGCCGACGACGTCCTGCTCGGGCTCGCCTACGGCTACCGCGGCCGGGCCGGCCAGTGGTGGCACGAGCAGGTGCGCCACGGTCTGAGCCGCCGGTTCGGGCCCGAAGAGGCCGAGCGCTGGCTTTCGGACTACTTCGAGCTGACCGAAATCCACGTCAAGCCGGAGAACCAGGGCCACCAGATCGGCGAGGACCTGCTGCGGAGCCTGCTGGAGAGCGTGCCGAGCGCGAACGTCCTGCTGTCGACGCCGGAGGGCACCAGCCGGGCGTGGAAGCTCTACCGCCGGACGGGCTTCGTCGACGTCCTGCGCGACTACCACTTCGCCGGCGACCCGCGGCCGTTCGCGATCCTCGGGCGGACGCTGCCCCTCGACCCGCGCTGAGCCGAGGGGCGGCGCCGGTCAGCGCGGCTCGGGGCGCCAGTACCCGATCGCCAGCGCCGCGACCAGGACGGCGGCGCCGCACCAGGCCGTGGCACCGAGCCGTTCCCCGAGGAACGCGGCGGACAGGACCGCGGCCGTCAGCGGCTCGAGCATCGCCGACAGCGCACCCAGGACGGGATGCGCCGTCGCCAGGCCGCGCAGGTAGGCGACGTAGGCGAGCGCGGTCGGCACAGCGCCGAGGTAGCAGGCCGCCGCGAGGACGTCCGCGTGCAGTGGGAGGGCCATGCCCGTCCAGCTCGCCACGGGGATGAGCAGCAGACCGCCGGTCAGGCAGCCGAACGCCGTCGTGGACAGCGGTTCGAGGCCGTCGACCGGCTTCGCGGTGAGCAACGTCAGGGTCGCGAAGCCGACCGCGGCGAGGAGCGCGAAGCCGAGGCCGCCGACGAGGTGGGCGGGATCGTCCGGCGACCAGCGGAGCAGGACCAGGCCGGCGACGGTGCCGGCGAGGGAGAGCACCGTCCAGCGGTGGGGTTTGCGGACCGAGGCGAGCGTGACGACGACGGGTGCCGCGCCGATGGTGGTCATCGTGGCGATGCTGACCGAGCTGAGCGCGACGGCGGCGAAGTAGCTCGCTTGGAAGAGGGCGAACAGCGCGCCGACGGCGAGAAGCCGCTTCGCTGCTTCGGCCGTGCGCGGGAGGGCGCCGCCTCTGAGCAGGACGAAGAGGGTCGCGACGCCACCGCCGACGAGCAGCCGGTAAGCGGCGACGGCGAGCGGGTGGAGGCCGGCTCGGTGGCCGAGAAACGAGCCGGCGAGGCCACCGGTGCCCCAGAGGACACCGGCGAGAACGAGCGCGGCCGACGAACGGGCGCGCGTGGACAGGGTTGTCAAAGGAACGCTCCTGCGTCGAAGGAAGAGGGAGATCGACGACGCGGGGCGGTGTGCAAGAAGAATCAGCCGCGGGCGCTCAGGCCACGCGGCTGGGGACCACCCCGCTCAGACGCGGGGCGGCGGGGTGACGAACAGGATTCGGCGCACGGGAAGAAGTTAACGAGAGACTCGGGGTGGCGCGACGGATTTTCGGCATCCCCCGCCGCTGCGATGCCGTGGGGTCAGCGGCCGGAGCCGACGATTTCGGCGGTTGTCCACACGGTGGCTGCATTGTGGACAGTCGGGCCGGGACGTGGCTTCTCGGCGGGTTTTGCCGGGCGGGGTCGATAAACTGGACGTGGGACGCCCCCCAAGGGAGGGCGGGGGTCCCGCCGGCGAACCGGCGGGGCCGCCAACCACCTCAGTCCAGCTGGGCCAGCTGCTCCCGCAGCGTGTCCAGCCCCATCCCGCCCAGCCGCAGCGCCTCCATGTGGAACTTCTTGATGTCGAACGCTCCGCCCGCGCGGCCCCGGGCCTCGGCGCGGGCCGCCAGCCACAGGCGCTCGCCGATCTTGTACGCCGGGGCCTGGCCCGGCCAGCCCAGGTACCGGTCGATCTCGTCGCGGACGTGGGCCTCGTCCGTGATCGTGCGGGTCAGCATGAACTCCAGGCCCAGCTCCGGCGTCCAGCGGGAACCCTCGTGGAAGCCCGTTCCCGCGGGGATCTCGAGCTCCAGGTGCATGCCCAGGTCGACCACCACCCGCGCCGCGCGGAAGAGCTGCTCCGACAGCATTCCCAGCAGGTCGCCGTCGTCGGACAGGTAGCCCAGCTCCTCCATCAGGCGCTCCGAGTACAGCGCCCAGCCCTCCGCGTGGCCCGACGTGAACGCCATCAGGCGCTGGTACTTGTTCAGCCCCTCGGACTGGTCCACCGCCGTCGCGATCTGGAGGTGGTGGCCCGGCGCGCCCTCGTGGTACACCGTGCTCGTTTCGCGCCACGTCGTGAACTCGTCGCGGCCGGACGGCAGGGACCACCACATCCGGCCCGGGCGGCCGAAGTCCTCGCTCGGACCCGTGTAGTACGCGCCGACGCCGCCGCCCGGCGGGGCGATCTTGCACTCCAGCGCCATCACGCGGTCGGAGATGTCGAAGTGCTTGCCGCGCAACGACTTCAGCGCTTCGTCCGACAAGTTCTGCATCCACGCCTCGAACTCGGCGCGGCCGCGGACGCGGTAGCGGGGGTCGGCGTCCAGGATCGCCGCGGCCTCCGTCAGGGACGCGCCCGCCTTGACGCGGTTCGCGACCGCGCGCATCTCGGACTCGATCCGGGCGAACTCCGCCCAGCCCCACTCGTAAGCCTCGCGCAGGTCCAGCGTCGCGCCGACGAAGTAGCGCGACCACAGGCGGTAGACGTCCTCGCCGACGGCGTCCTTGACCGGGGCCTTCGGCGCCAGCTCGGCCCGCAGGAACCCGGCGAACTCCGCGAACGCCTCCTCGGCGGCCCGCGCGCCGTGCGTCAGGTCGCCCCGCAGCGCTTCACCCTGCGAAGCCGCACCGGCGACGAGCTGGGTGAAGTACCCCTTCTCCTCCTGCAGGCCGGCCCACGTCTCGCACTGCTCCGCCACCTTCGCGACCTGACGCAGCGCCGCGACGTGGCCCGCGTCGGCCGCCGTGAGCAGGCCGCTGCGCACGTTCGCGAGTGCCTGCGGGACCTCGCCGAGCCGGGCCGAGACGACCGACCAGTCCTGCTCGGTGTCGAGGGGCATCAGGTCGAACGCCATCCGCAGCTCCTGGACGGGGCTGGAGATGACATTGAGGTTCGCCACGTCGAGGCCGGCCTCGTGGATCTCCAGCTCCAGGCCGACGCGCTCGGTGAACACGGCCTTGGCGGCGCGCTCCGCGGTGTCCCCCGGCTCGACGGCGGTGACGGCGGCGTGCGCCCGCGAGGCCAGCGCGGCGCGCTCGGCGAACCCGTCCGCCGAGTAGTCGGTCAGCCGGTGGTCGTGACCCTTGATGCCGCAGGCGGTCGCCGTGACCGGGTCCGCGGCCGCGTATTCGTCGACGTAGCGGTCACAGATCCCGTGCACGCCATCGGAAGCAGTAGAAGCCATGCGCCGCACGCTACCGGGCCACCAGCACCCGGTGGTACGTACTTAAGCACGGGCCGGGACGAGCCCCAGCCTCGCGATGACCTCGCGCGTCGCCTTCGAGCGGTTGAACGTGTAGAAGTGCAGGTTCGGCACGCCCTCGGCGATCAGCTTCTCGCACAGTTCCGTGGTCACGTCGATGCCCGCCGCGCGGAACGCCTTGGGGTCCTCGGCCAGTGGTTCGAGCCGGTCCAGGAGCTTCCGGGGCGCCGGCGCGCCGGACAGCTTGATCGTCGACTGCAGGGTCCGCATGGTCGTCAGCGGCATGACGCCCGGCAGCACCGGGACGTCGCAGCCGGTCGCGGCGACCCGGTCGCGCAGCCGCAGGAAGTCCTCGGGGTCGTGGAACAGCTGCGCGATCGCGAAGTCCGCGCCCGCGCGCAGCTTGCGGACCAGGTACTTCGTGTCCGACTCCAGGTCGGACGAGCGCGGGTGGCCGTAGGTGTACGCCGAGACGCCGACGCAGAAGTCGCCCAGCTCACGGACCAGCTGCACCAGCTCTTCGGCGTAGGTGAGGCCCTCGGGATGCGGGATCCACTCGCCGTAGACGTCGCCGGGCGGGTCGCCGCGCAGCGCGAGGATGTTGCGGACGCCGACCGAGGCGTACCAGCCGATCACGTTCCGCAGCTCGGCGACGGAGTGGTTGACCGCGGTCAGGTGCGCCATCGGCACCAGCGTCGTCTCGGTCGCGACGCGGGCGATGCTGCGGACGGTGCCGTCGCGGCTGGAGCCGCCGGCGCCGTAGGTGATCGACATGTAGGCCGGGTCGTACGGCTCGAGCTCCCGGATCGCCTTCCAGAGGACGGCCTCGTCCGCCGCGTCCCGGGGTGGGAAGAACTCGATGGAGAACTTCGGCCCGTCTCCTCGCAACCGCTCGATCACCGACGTCATACCTCGAATGTTAAGGGCCACGGCTCTAGACTCGATACAGGAGTGAGCGATGAGGGATGACGACGCGAGCTGGGACGAGGACGTGCGCCTCGCCGTTTACCACGCTTTCGCCGACCGCGGACGCGCGCCGACCGCGCCGGAGCTGGCCGACGCGGCGGGCGGGTCGCTGGCCGTCGCCAAGCAGGCGCTGCACCGCCTCGCCGCGGCCCACCACCTGGTGCTCGACGAGTCCGAGCACGTCGTGCTGGCCCACCCGTTCGCGGCGAAGTCGCTCGGCTTCTCGGTGATGGGCTCGCACACGCTGTGGTGGGGCGGCTGCGCGTGGGACTCCTTCGCCATCCCCCACCTGGTGGCCGACGAACCCGAGGTGCTCGTCGCGACCCGCTGCCCGGGCTGTGACCAGCCGCACGCACTGGTCGTCGACCGCGCCGCACCGCCCGAGGGCGCGCAGGTGGCGCACTTCCTGGTGCCCGCCGCGGCGATGTGGGACGACGTGCTGCACACCTGCGGGCACCAGCGGCTGTTCTGCTGCGAGTCCTGTGTGGACGCCTGGCTGGCGGCGACCGGGCGGGACAAGGGGTACGTCATGGACCTCGTCACGCTCTGGCGGCTCGCGCGCGGCTGGTACGAGGGCCGGCTCGAGCGCGGCTACCGGCGGCGCGAGCCGGACAGCGCCGTCGCGTACTTCGCCGAAGCGGGCCTGACCGGCCCGTTCTGGGCGGCGACGGCCGGAGTCTGATTCGCCACATCCGGGTGCCCCGGCGGCCCGCGCCGCCGCCGGTTCCGCGAGGATGGCGGGATGAACGCGCCCGTTTCCGACGCCGATCTGCCCGCCAACGTCGAGCGCGCGCTGGCCGGGTTCCTCGGCCGGGCGAGCGACGGAATCGTGGCGACCGAGCCGACCGTGAAGGCCGGGATCGACGCGCTGAGCGGGTTCGTGCTGACCGGTGGCAAACGCTTGCGCCCGACGTTCGCCTGGTGGGGCTGGCGCGGCGCGGGCGGCGACCCGGCGGGCCCGGACGCCGAGGGCGTGCTGCAGGCGGTGTCCAGCCTCGAGCTGATCCAGGCGTGCGCGCTGATCCACGACGACCTCATCGACTCCTCCGACTCCCGCCGCGGTTTCCCGACCGTGCACATCGCGGGCGCGAAGCTGCACGCCGACCAGGGCTGGCTCGGCTCCCCCTCGACGTTCGGCCTGGCCACCGCGGTGCTCGTCGGCGACCTGGCGCTGGCCTGGGCGGACGACATGTTCGCCGACGCGCCGCTGCCGGCCGAGACCCTGGCCGCGGCCCGCCCCGCGTGGCGCGCGATGCGCACCGAGGTGCTCGCCGGGCAGTACCTCGACGTCCGCACGCAGGCCACCGGGGACGCCTCCGTCGAGGCCGCGCTGAAGATCGACCGGCTCAAGACCGCCGCCTACACCGTGCAGCGGCCGCTGCACCTGGGCGCCGCGCTCGGCGGTGCCTCCCCCGAGCTGATCACCACGCTGCTGGAGTTCGGCGGCGAGGTCGGCATCGCGTTCCAGCTGCGCGACGACCTGCTGGGCGTGTTCGGCGACCCGTCGGTCACCGGCAAGCCCGCCGGCGACGACCTGCGCGAGGGCAAGCGCACGCTGCTCGTCGCGCTCGGCCTGCAGCTCGCCGCGGAGAAGGACGAGACCGCCGCGGCCACGGTCATCGCGGACGCGATCGGCGACGCGGACCTCTCCGACGAAGGCGTCGAGACGGTCCGGATGGCGTTGCAGCAGGTCGGTGCGGTCGCCGCGGTCGAGCGGCGGATCGACGAGCTGACCACCGCGGCGATGGCCGCGCTCGAGCGCGCGCACCTGGCCGAGCCGGCGCCCGCCGCGCTGACCGGGCTGGTCGTCAAGGCCACCCAGCGGACGTACTGACGTGCGGCGCGTGGAGGGGGCCACCGACCACGTCGTCGTGATCGGGGCGGGCCTGGCCGGGCTTTCGGCGACCCTGCACCTGCTCGGCGCGGGGCGCCGCGTCACGCTGCTGGAGCAGGCCGCCGTCCCGGGCGGACGCGCCGGGCAGCAGAACTTCGACGGCAACGCCGTGGACACCGGCGCGAGCGTGCTGACCATGCCCGAGCTGCTCGAAGAGGCGTTCGCCGCGGTCGGCGAGTCCCTGGCCAAGAACCTGCGCCTGACCCGGCTCGACCCGGCGTACCGGGCGCGGTTCGCCGACGGCCGCGAGCTGGCGCTGCACACCGACGGCGACGCGATGGAGGCCGAGATCCGCGCCTTCGCCGGCGGCCGCGAGGCGGCGGGCTACCGCGCGCTGCGGCGCTGGCTGACCGAGCTGTACGCCGTGCAGAAGGACCGGTTCCTCGCGACGAACTTCGACTCGCCGCTCGACCTGGCCCGCCCCGAGCTGGCGAAGCTCGCGGCGCTGGGCGGGTTCGGCAGGCTCGGCCCGCGCGTCGGCCGCTACCTGCTCGACGAGCGGGTCCGGCGGCTGTTCACCTTCCAGGCGCTCTACGCGGGTCTCGACCCGGCGAGCGCGATCGGCGCGTACGGCGTCATCGCCTACATGGACACCGTCGGCGGCGTCTACTACCCCGAAGGCGGGATGGGCGAGATCGGCCGGGCGATGACCGGCGCGGCCGCGCGGGCGGGCGCCGACGTGCGGTTCGGCACCGAAGCCGCGTGGCTCGAGCGGGTGAATTCGCGGGTGCGCGCGGTCCGGACGCGCTCGGGCGAGCGGATCGCCTGCGACGCTGTCGTGCTGGCCACCGAGCTGAGCGCGGCCTACCGCCTCATCGGCGCGCGGCCGCGGCGGCCGGTGCCGCTGCGGTACTCGCCGTCCGCCGTGGTGGTGCACGGGCGGACCACCGAGAAGTGGGACCTCGGCCACCACACGATCTTCTTCGGCGACGCCTGGGAGCGGACGTTCGCGGAGATCATCCGCGAGGGGAAGCTGATGAGCGACCCGTCGCTGCTGGTCACGCGGCCGACGGCGACCGACCCCGGGCTGGCCGGGCGCGGTGGCGAAATCGTCTCGGTGCTCGCTCCGGCGCCGAACACCCACCGCGGGCCGGTCGACTGGGACCGCGTGCGCGGGCCGTACCGCGAAGAGCTGTTCCGCACGCTCGAAGCGCGCGGGCTGACCGGGTTCGGCGACGAGTTCACCGTCGACGAGACGATCACCCCCGCGGACTGGGCGGCGCGCGGGCTCGCCGCCGGGACGCCGTTCTCGCTGGCGCACACGTTCGCGCAGACCGGCCCGTTCCGGCCCGCGAACCTGGTGCGCGCGGCGGGCAACGTGGTGCTCGCCGGCTGCGGCACGACGCCTGGTGTCGGCATCCCGCCCGTGCTCATCTCCGGACGACTGGCAGCGGAAAGGATCACCGGCCGGTGAACGAACTCGACGCCGCGGGCATCACCGAGCCCGCTCTGCGCGCCGCGTACACGGAGTGCCGCCGCATCAACGCCCACCACGGGCGCACGTTTTTCCTGGCCACCCGGCTGCTGCCGGCGCGGGCCCGGCCGGCCGCGCACACGCTCTACGGGTTCGCGCGGATGGCCGACGAACTGGTCGACAACCCGGCGCCGGGCAGTGATCCGGCGGCCGAACTGGATCGCGTCGCGGCGATGGTCGACGTCGTCTTCGACGGCGGCACCCCGAACGACCCGGTGCTCGCGGCGCTGGCCGACACGGTGCGCCGGTACGGCATCGAGCGCGGCCTGTTCGACGCGTTCCTGAAGTCCATGCGGCGGGATCTCGACCCGATCGAGTACCGGACGTTCGCCGAGCTGGGTGACTACATGTACGGCTCGGCCGCGGTGATCGGACTGCAGATGCTGCCGGTGTTCGGCACGGTCGGCCCGCTGGCCGACGCCACACCGGGAGCCATCGCGCTCGGCGAGGCGTTCCAGCTGACGAACTTCCTGCGCGACGTCGGCGAGGACCTCGATCGTGGCCGGCTGTACCTGCCGACGCGGGAGCTGGCCGCGTTCGGCGTCACCCGTGAGCTGCTCGAGCGGCGGCGACCCGATCCGCGGATCCGGGCGGCGCTGGCGTACTTCGTCGCGCGGACGCGGGCGGTGTACCGGCGGGCCGAGGCCGGGGTTCCGTTGCTGCGCCCGGAATCGCGGCCGTGCGTGCGGACGGCGTTGACGCTGTACGAAGGCATTCTCGACGAGATCGTGGCGCTGGACTACGACATCCTCACGCGGCGCGCGGTGGTGCCGAAGTCGCGCAGGCTGGTAGTGGCGCTACCACCCTTGGCCACGGTCTGGGCGCGCGAGACGCTCCGGGGCGGTCGTAGGCTGCGTTCATGACCGAACGACGCATCCGGATCGGGCTGCAGCTCCAGCCGCAGCACGCCGACTACGACACCATCCGGCGCACCGCCTCGGCGGCCGAGGACCTCGGCGCCGACATCGTCTTCAACTGGGACCACTTCTACCCGCTGTACGGCGATCCCGAGGGCAAGCACTTCGAGTGCTGGACCATGCTCGGCGCGTGGGCGGAGTCGACGTCGCGCGTGGAGATCGGCGCGCTGGTGACCTGCAACAGCTACCGCAACCCCGAGCTGCTGGCCGACATGGCCCGCACGGTCGACCACATCTCCGGCGGCCGGCTCATCCTCGGCATCGGCTCCGGCTGGTTCGAGAAGGACTACGACGAGTACGGCTACGAGTTCGGCACCGCGGGCGGGCGCCTGGACAACCTGGCGGAGTCGCTCCCCCGCATCGAGGCCCGCTTCGGCAAGCTGAACCCGCCGCCGACCCGCAAGATCCCGGTCCTCATCGGCGGCGGCGGCGAGAAGAAGACCTTGAAGCTGGTGGCCAAGCACGGCGACATCTGGCACGGCTTCGGCGACCCGGAGGTCGTCGAGCGCAAGGTGAAGATCCTCGACCAGCACTGCGCGGACGTCGGCCGCGACCCGGCGGAGATCGAGCGTTCGTGCGGCGTGCAGGGCGAGCCGGACGAGCTGGGCCCGAAGCTGCTGAGCCTGGGCGTCACGACGTTCACGGTCGGCGTGGGCGGCCCGGACTACGACCTGGGCGCGTTGAAGTCCTGGATCGCCTGGCGCGACAAGACCAACGGCTGAGTTTCAGCCTCGCGCCCGGTGCGCGGCGACACGCTCGCGGGTCGCGCACCGGGCCGAGCAGAACCTCCGGGGACTGCCGCCTCCCGTGTGGGCGAACGGCTTCCCGCACGACAGCGACGCGCACAGCCCTCCCGGGACGTCCTGGCGCTCCGCCAGCAGCGAGGCCAGCCCCAGCGCCGAAGACGTCACCAGCCACGCTCCCCACGGCCCGTCGTCCGCCGCGTCCGCGTGCAGGTGCCAGCCGTAACCCTCTTCGTGGTCCGTCAGCCTCGGGGGGCCCGCGTACTCCGCGAACAACGCGTTGAGCACCGAAGCCGCCGAAGCCACGTCGGGCGCCGCGAACACCTCGCGGAGCGAAACCGCCGCCGTCCGCAGTTCCGCCACATCCGAAGGCGACAGCCGGACGTCCGGTTCGCCGTGCGATCGCAAGACCCGCGCCACCGCCTCCGGATCGGCGTCGGACAGCAGGACGCCCAGCAGGTCGACCGCGCGCTGCACGGAATCGCGATGCGGAAAGGCCATCCCCCACTGTAACGTCTTGGCCATGCTGAGGCGTTACCTGGCCGGGGCGACGCTGGCGCGGACCGGGGACGAGCTGTCCGGCCCCGCCCTCCTCCTGCTCGGGCTGCACCAAGGCACGCACGCCGGTTCCGCGCTGCTCGCCGGGCTGACCGCGGCCGCCGCCGTGGGCGGACCCGTCTTCGGGAACTTCCTCGACCGCAGTGCGACGCCCGGGCGGCTGCTGGCGATCGCCCTCGCCGGATACGCGGGCGGGATCGCCCTCATCACCGCCGCCTTCGGGCACCTGCCGCTCGGGACCGTGGTCGCCGGAGCCGTCGCGGTCGGCCTGCTCAACCCGGCCATCGCCGGCGGCTGGACCGCTCAGCTGCCCGCCGTCGCCGGGCCGAAGCTCCCGAGGGCCAGCCGGCTCGACGCGCTCACGTTCACCGCCGCCGCCCTGGCCGGACCTGGGCTCGCCGGGCTCCTCGGCGGCCCGCTCGGGCTCGGGGTGGCCGTCGCCCTGGTCGCCGCCGCGGTCCCGGTGGCCTGGTCCCTCCCCGCGAAGCGACCCGGGACCGCGCCCCGCCTCAAGGACGGCTTCACGGTTCTGGTGCACAACGCCCCGCTGAGGCGCGCCACGCTGGCGTCGGCGATGTCCTGCGCCGGCATCGGCATGGTCACCGTCTGTTATCCCCTGCTGGGCGCGACCCACCTGCGCGGCCCCGCGGACGGCGCGCTCCTGCTCACGGTCCTGGCGGTCGCGTCGCTGCTGGCCAACGGCGTCTTCACGAGATTTCCGCTGCCGTGGTCCCCGGACCGGACGGTCTGGCTGAGCACGCTGGTCCTGGCCGTGAGCGCCACGCTGGCGGCGGCCGCCGACGGCGTGACGCTGCTGGTCGTGGCCGCCGCGGTGGCCGGCTTCGGCGAAGGACCGCAGCTCACGGCGTTGTTCGCGATCCGCCACCGCGAGGCGCCGGAGCACGTCCGGGCGCAGGTGTTCACGACGGCGGCGACCGTGAAGATCACCGGTCTCGCGGCCGGGGCGGCCGCCGCCGGGCCGCTCGCGACCTGGTCGCTGCCGGCGTGCCTGGGTATCGCCGCGGCCGTCCAACTGGCCGCCGCGGCGAGTTATTTCCGCAGGTCAGAACGCCATCGCTTGGGCGCGCCGCTTCACCTCGGTGCCGTGGCTGGTGCGCAGGGCGTTGATCGGGGTGCTGCCCGGCAGGGTCTCGTCGGTCTCGAAGAGCCACCGCAGCATCTCGGTCCGGGAGAACCCGGAGTCGGCGAGCACCGTGATCGTCCCGGCCAGGCCCTTCACCACCCCGTCCTTGACGAAGAAAGCACCGGGAACGCACAGGTCACCGCCTCGCCGGACGGCGATCAGCTGACCGTCGCGCAGCATCTGGCGGACCTTGTTGGCCGACGTCCCGAGAACTTTCGCGACCTCTCCCACCGGGAGGACCGCGATGGCGGTGTCGAGGACGTCGTCGGCGACAGGAATCCCACTCACAGGTGACACTCTGCCACATTCCGCACTCACGCCCGTTAGTGCGCACGGGTGACCCGCGAGGTCTCCTCCACCAACCGTGTGCGGTTCCGTACGATCCATACTCGTGACTCGCACCCAACCCAGCCTGGTCGGCACGCTCCTCGAGCGGCGCTACCGGGTGGACCGGCTGCTCGCGCACGGGGGGATGTCCTCCGTCTACCGGGGGACGGACACCCGGCTGGACCGTCCGGTCGCGATCAAGATCATGGACCCGCGGTTCGCCGACGACCGGTCGTTCGTGGACCGGTTCGTGCGCGAGGCGCAGTCGGCGGCGCAGCTGCACCACCCGCACGTGGTGGCGGTGCACGACCAGGGGTTCGACCTGCCCCAGGGCGCCGAGTCCGGCCTCGCGTTCCTGGTGATGGAGCTGGTCGACGGCGGGACGCTGCGCGACCTGCTGGCCGACCAGGGCCCCCTGGACATCGCGCTGGCGCTGAGCGTGGCCGAGCCGGTGCTCTCGGCGCTGGCCGTCGCACACCGGGCGGGGCTGGTGCACCGCGACGTCAAGCCGGAGAACGTGCTGATCGGCCGGACCGGGCCGCACACCGGCGGCGCGGTGAAGGTCGCCGACTTCGGCCTGGTGCGGGCCGTGGCGAGCGCGGGCACGACGAGCTCGAGCGTCATCCTCGGCACGGTCGCCTACCTGTCGCCGGAGCAGGTCGAGACCGGCTCGGCGTCCGCGCAGGGCGACGTCTACTCGGTCGGCATCCTGCTCTTCGAGATGCTCACCGGGCAGGTGCCCTACACCGGCGACACGGCGATCTCCGTGGCCTACCGCCACGTGAACGACGACGTCCCGCGCCCCAGCGAGCTGCGCCCGGACCTGCCGCCCGCGCTGGACGAGCTGATCACCCGCGCGACCCGGCGCGACGCGGCGCTGCGCCCCGCCGACGCCGGCGAGTTCCTGACCGAGCTGACGGCGGTGCGCGCGCAGCTGGGCCTGCTTCCGGTGAACGTGCCGGTCCCGGTCTCGCGCGGCCAGGGCGACCTCGCCGACACCGAGCGCACGCTGCCGCGGATCCCGCAGGTGCCGGACACCGAGAAGACCATGCCGGTCAACCGCCCGAACGCGACGCGGGCGCTGAGCCACCCGGGCACCCCTCCCCCGGGCTTCACCCAGCAGATCCCGCCCGTGCGGCCGCCGGTGGCCCGGCGCCGCGGCGAGTCCGAGCGGGAGAAGCCGACGGACAACCGGAAGCGGATCGCCATCATCGCCGGCGCGGTGCTGCTGTTCGGCGGGCTGATCACGGCGTTCATCTTCATGATCACCGACACCGGCGGCGCCAAGACCGCGACCGTGCCGAAGCTCGTCGGGCTGAACCAGGCCGCGGCCGGTGACGCGCTGCGGGCGGTGAAGCTGAACCCGCAGTTCAGCCAGGAGTACGACAACTCCGTGCCGTCGAACACCGTGCTGCGGGCCGAGCCCGCCGAAGGCACCTCGCTGCAGCCGAACTCGAACGTGTCGGTCGTGCTGTCGAAGGGCCGCCCGACGGTGCCGGACATCCGGCCTGGCACCGCGCTGCCCGACGCCGAGCAGGCCATCAAGACCGCGCAGCTGACCCCGGCCCGCGGTGGCGAAGACTTCGACGCCGACGTCCCGCAGGGCGCGGTGATCCGCACCGAGCCGTCCGCGGGCAGCCAGCTGAACATCGGCGGCCAGGTCACGATCATCGTGTCGAAGGGCCCGATCCCGCTGCCGCCGGTCCCGGACGTCACCGGCCGGAGCAAGGACGAGGCGTTCCAGCTGCTGCAGCAGGCCGGCTTCGAGCCGTTCCAGGCGGGCGAGGAGTTCAAGCAGGACGTCGCGGGCGGCGCCGTCACCCGGACCGACCCGCCGGCCAACTCGCAGGCCAAGGAGAAGCGGATCGGCGTCTTCGTCAACAACGCCGTGCAGGTGCCGGACGTGCGGTTCCGCTCGTTCGACGACGCCCAGAAGATCCTCGAGCAGGCCGGGCTGAAGGCCGACCGCGACGGTGGCCGGGGCCGCGGCAACGGCGGCGGCGGCGGGTTCGACTTCGTCTTCCAGCAGGACCCGCAGCCGGGGACGTTCGTGCAGAAGGGCTCCAAGGTCAAGCTGAAGGGCTTCGGGGGATGATCGGCAGCCGTGGCCGCGTGACCGGCACGATCGGTCCCGGCCTCATCGGCGAGGTG
This sequence comes from Amycolatopsis sp. NPDC005961, assembly GCF_040629235.1. Taxonomy (NCBI): domain Bacteria; kingdom Bacillati; phylum Actinomycetota; class Actinomycetes; order Pseudonocardiales; family Pseudonocardiaceae; genus Amycolatopsis; species Amycolatopsis sp. NPDC005961. The sequence goes on from NZ_JBEXVF010000075.1 coordinate 32,094, forward strand.
CTCCTCAACGTCCGGGGCGGCACGGAGGCGTTCTACGCCTACCCGGCCGACCCGGACGCGTCCTTCTCCTCCGGCACCCAGGTGCTCGTGGTCGACTTCGAACCCCCGCGGACGGTTTATGTCGAGCGGTGGCAACCGCTGGGCCGCTGACGGCGTCGAAGGGGCACCAACACCTACAACAGAAAAGAGCGAGGGGGTCGGTGCCATGAGTCTCGTCGAAATCGTGCTGTACGCGGCGGGTGGGCTCATCGTCGTGCTGTTCGTGATCTTCGGCATCCTGCGGCTGCTGTACAAGGTCGCCGAGCCGAACGAAGCCCTGATCATCTCCGGGCTGGGCGTCCGGGTCGATCGCGCGGACACCGCGGACAGCCTGGGCTTCAAGATCATCACCGGCCGTGGGGTGAACGTCCTGCCCGGCTTCCAGACCGCGCGCCGGCTTTCGCTCGACACCCGCGGCGTCAACCTGCAGGTCTCGTGCGTGACCAAGCAGGGGCTGCCGGTCACCGTGCGGGCCGTGGTCATCTACAAGGTCGGCGACGACTTCGCGTCGATCGCCAACGCCGCCCGCCGGTTCCTGGACCAGCAGAAGGGCATGAACGACACCATCCACGAGCTGTTCTCCGGGCACCTGCGCTCGATCGTGGGCGGGCTGACCATCGAAGAGATGATCCACAACCGGGACGCGCTCACCGGCGAGGTGCGCCAGTCGTCGGCGACGGAGATGATCAAGCTGGGGCTGATCGTCGACTCGCTGCAGATCCAGGAGATCGACGACGAGTCGGGCTACATCACCAACCTCGGCAAGCCGCACGCCGCCGCGATCGCCGCGTCGGCCCGCATCGCCGAAGCACGGAGCGACCAGGAAGCCGCCGAGGTCGAGCAGATGTCCGCGGCGAAGAAGGCGGCCGCGGTCCGCGAAAGCCAGATCCAGCAGGCCGGCTACCAGGCCGAGGTCGACCAGGCCCGGGCGAAGATGTCCCAGTCGGGTCCGCTGGCCGAGGCGACCGCGCGCCAGGAGGTCGTCGTCCAGGAGACGCGGGCGGCCGAGCTGGAGGCGGCGCTGGCCGAGCAGCGGCTGCAGTCGCAGGTCCGCAAGCCGGCCGACGCGAAGGCGTACGACACGCGTACGACGGCTGACGCGGCCCGTGACGCTTCGATCGCGAAGGCGCAGGCCGAGGCGAAGGAGACCGAGCTGCGGGCCGCGGCGGACGCGACCCGGGTGAAGACGGCCGCCGAGGCGGAGGCGCAGGCCACGAAGGCGCGGGCCGAGGCGATGGCGGGCGCGACCCGGGCGACCGGCGAGGCCGAGGCCGCCGCGGCCAAGGCCCGCGGTCTGGCCGAAGCGGAGTCGGCGAAGGCGAAGGGTCTCGCCGAAGCCGAGTCGGCCCGGGCGAAGGGCCTCGCCGAGGCGGACGCCATCAAGGCGCGCGCCGCGGCACTGGCGGAGAACCAGGAGGCGGTCGTCGCGCAGCAGCTGGCCGAGCGCTGGCCGGAGATCGTCGAGGCGGGCGCCGGCGCGTTCGGCAACATCGACCACATGGTCGTGCTCAACGGCGCCGAGGGGATGTCCGACATGTTCGCCAAGGCGCTGTCGCTCGGCGGGACCGGCCTCGGCCTGGCCCGCCAGCTGATGGACGCCATGGGCAAGCCGACCGAGAAGGAGCTCGAGAAGCAGGCCCAGTCGAACGGCGAGCTGAAGCTGACCGACTAGCGCATCCGGCTTGCGCGACGGGCGTGTCACGCTGCGTACGGCCTCTGTGTCCCGGATCACGGGAGGCAGGGGCCGTACGCCCGTTCGGGGGCGGCAATTCCCGTGCCGGTGTCCTACCGTGGGCGCATGGTGCCGGACACTGGGTCGCGGGCCGTCCGATGAGCTTCTTCACCGGCGGTCCCCGTGAGCGTCCCCTGTTCCCCGTGCCGGAGCAGGAGCTCTACGCGTTCAACGGCCGGCACTGGACCGATCCCCCGCGCGAGTACATCGTCCCGGCGGTGCTGCCGCTGGCGCAGCCGCTGGGCCGGTCGGAGCGCACGATCGTGGCGCTGCGGTCGGTCGAGGTCTGGCCGCAGGCGCTGACGCTGCGCATCACGGTGTTCTCCCGCGACAGCCTGGTCGACGACCCCGCCGAGGGGCTGATCGACCACCGGCGCAAGCCCGACTACAACGGGCTGCTCATCGGCGTGCTCTACGCCGACGGCAGCCGGGCGAGCTCCGAGACGATCTCGGTGCCGTCGGCGTCCGAGCCGCCGGACCCGGTGCTGCGGGCGCAGCCCGTCGGCGGCACGCGCTTCGCCGTCGAGCACGAAGTGTTCCTGTGGCCGCTCCCGCCGGCCGGCCCGCTGAAGCTCGTCGTCCAGTGGACCGACCGCGAGATCCCCGAGACGCGCACGACGCTCGACGGCGGCGCGATCCGGGCCGCGGCGAAGGACGCCGCGGAAATCTGGCCGGGGCTGCGCAAGCGGCAGGTGAACGGCCTGCCCGTCCGCCGCGTCGGCAAGCAGGCGGCACTCACCCCCGAATGGGGGACCTCGGTGGCGCGAGCGGAAGAACCCGGGTCCACCCCCGCGGAGTAGCGCTTTTCCTGATCTGTGACCCGTAGCACCGGCGCCCGGGGTATCTCGAATGGATGAATGGGGCGGGTAGTTAGCGTCGTGGAAACACTTCGACCACCCGCCCGTCATGTCGGGCTGGTGCAGTGCTAGTACCGGGGCGCCGCCCCGGGCCGGGGGCTCCGCCACCCGGACCCCCGAAAGAGGCTGGTGCCCCCTTCCGAAGCACGTGGCCGTGCACACCCCGCGAACCCGGAAAGGTCGCCCATGGCAGGCTCTCCGCTCAGCGCGCTCGACGTCGCTTTCCTTTGCCTGGAAAGCGAAAAGTCCCCGATGCACATGGGGGCGGTGGTCACGTTCGCCGCCCGCGGCCCGGTGGACCCCGCCGCGCTGACCGCGGTGCTGGCCGAACGGGCCGCCCGGCTGCCGAAGCTGCGCCAGCGGGCCCGCGCGGAGCTGTTCCCGCCCGGCTCGGCCAGCTGGGCCGAGGACCCGGAGTTCGTTGCGGCGGACCACATCCACCACGTGACGCTGAGCTCGCTGTACGAGCCGGACCCCCTTTCCGCGCACGCGTCGCGGTGGATCGCCGAGCCGCTCGACACGTCCCGGCCGCTGTGGGACCTCACCCTCGTCACCGGGCTGCCGGACGGGAACTTCGCGCTGCTGCTCAAACTGCACCACGCGCTCACCGACGGTGCCGGCGCGTACGCGGTCGCGGCCGGCCTGCTCGACGGCGTCGAGCTGCCGGAGCGGACCCCGCCGCGCTCGCGGCCGATCCCGGCCCCGCGGTCCCCTTTGGACACGGTGAAGGACGCACTGGGCTCGGCCTGGGGCCAGGCGAACGAAGCCGCCGGGATCGCGTCGTCGGTGGTGCGGGCGACGCGGCCGGCGCCGTCCCCGGTGTCGGCGCCGTCCTCGGCCGAGCGACGGCTCGGGTTCGTCCGGCTGCCGCTGGCGGAGCTGCGCCGGGTGCGCAAGGCCCACGGCGGCACGACCAACGACGTCGTGCTGGCGGTGCTTTCCGGCGCACTGCGCGAATGGCTGGTGAACCGTGGCCACCGCGCCGACGGCCGCACGCTGCGCGCGCTGATCCCGGTGAGCGTCCGCGGCCGGGCGGGCGACCAGCTCGGCGGCAACAAGCTGTCCGGGTACCTGTGCGACCTGCCGGTCGGCGAGGACGACCCGGTTGAGCGCCTGCGGGTGGTCCGCCGGGCGATGACCCGCAACAAGGCGGCGGGCCCGAGCCGCGGCGCCGGTGCGCTCCCGCTCCTGGCCGACCGCGTGCCCCCGTTGCTGCACCGGCTGGGCACGCGCACGGCGGGGCTGGCCGCGCCGATGCTGTTCGACCTGGTGATCACGACGGTCCCGGTACCCCCGGCCCGGCTGTCCCTCGGCGGCGCCCGGCTGGCGGAGATCTACCCGTTCGTCCCGCTGGCCCCGCGGCACGCGGTCGGCATCGCGGTGGCGACGTACCGCGACTCGGTCCACATCGGACTGCAGGTCAACGGCGAGGCGGTGCCGGACGTGGGCTCCCTGCGGGACGCGGTGCTGAAGTCCGTGGACCGCCTGCTCGACGTTTCCTGACCGAACGCCCCCACTGTGGCCTTGGGCGGTCGCCGGGCCACAGTGGTGCGCCGGGGCTCAGCCGCGGAGCATCTCCGCGACCAGGAAAGCCAGCTCCAGCGACTGCTGCGTGTTCAGGCGCGGGTCGCAAGCCGTCTCGTAGCGGCCCGAGAGGTCGATGTCCGAGATCTCCTGGGCGCCGCCCAGGCACTCCGTGACGTCCTCGCCCGTCAGCTCCACGTGGATGCCGCCCGGGTACGTGCCCAGCTGGTTGTGGACCTCGAAGAAGCCCTGGACTTCGTCGACGATCCGGTCGAAGTGGCGGGTCTTGTAGCCGGTGGACGACTCGTGCGTGTTGCCGTGCATCGGGTCGCACTGCCAGATGACCTTGTGCCCGGACGCCTCGACCCGCTCGACGATGCGCGGCAGCACCTCGCGGACGTTGCCGTTGCCCATCCGCGCGATCAGCGTCAGCCGGCCCGGCTCGAAGCGCGGGTCGAGCCGCTCGACGTACTCCACGGCCTGCTCGGGCGTGGTCGTCGGACCGATCTTCAACCCGATCGGGTTGGCCAGCAGCTCGGCGAACGCGATGTGCGCGCCGTCCAGCTGGCGGGTGCGCTCGCCGATCCACAGGAAGTGCGACGACAGGTTGTACAGCTTCGGGTTCGCCGCGTCGGCGTTGTCCAGGCGGAGCATCGAACGCTCGTAGTCGAGCAGCAGCGCTTCGTGGCTGGCGAAGATCTCGGTGGACTGCAGCGACGTGTCGGTCACGCCGCAGGCCGACATGAACCGCAGGCCGCGGTCGATCTCGTTGGCCAGCGCCTCGAAGCGCTGCGCCGCCGGGGACGCCGAGACGAAGTCCTTGTTCCAGTCGTGCACCTGGTGCAGGTCGGCCATGCCGGCGCCGGTCAGGGCGCGGACCAGGTTCATCGCCGCGCCCGCGTTCGCGTAGGCGCGGATCATCCGGCCGGGGTCCGGCACGCGCAGCTCGGGCTTCGCGACCAGCGAGTTGATGATGTCGCCGCGGTACACCGGCAGGCCCAGCGCGTCCGTCGCGGCCGAGCGCGGCTTCGCGTACTGGCCGGCGATGCGCCCGACCTTGACCACCGGCAGGCTGGCGCCGTAGGTGAGCACGACCGCCATCTGCAGCAGCGTGCGCAGGTTGGCGCGGATGTGCGGCTCGGTGTTGGACTCGAACGTCTCCGCGCAGTCACCGCCCTGCAGGAGGAAGGCCTCGCCGCGGGCGACCATCGCCAGCCGGCTCTTGAGGCGGTCGATCTCGGCCGGGACCGTGATCGGCGGCACGCTCTCCAGGACACCGCGGACGCGCTTGGTCAGCTCGGGATCCGGCCACTCCGGCTGCTGCGCCGCCGGGAGGGCGAGGGCCTTGTCCAGGCGGGCCCTCAGTTCGGGCGGGAGCGGCGGCAGTTCGGGCAGCGTGTCGACGGGGACGTCCACAGTCCAGTTCACGAACACCAGGATAGGGTTCCCGCCCCGCCCGGCTTCGCCCGGTTCGCCCCCTGACTGGCAGATCCCTCGATCTGCGCGCCCGGCCGCCGCCGGTTCTCGCCGCCGAGCTGGGAACTTGCCCGGACCACCACCCCGGCGGCCCGTGCCGGAGTCCGCACGGCGGGAGAACCACGGCTCAGCGGCCGGCCGGGCAGGAGCCGTCCACCTCGGGGAAGACCCCGTCCCGCAGGTAGCCCAGCACCGCGGCGTTCCCGCAAGCGTTCTCGCGCGTGAAGACGCCGTGGCCGCCCGCGTCGACGGTCACCAGCCGGGCCCGGTTCCCGAAAGCGGCTCGCGTTTCGCGTGCGCCCGGCAACGGGGTCGCCGGGTCGCGCAGGTTCTGCACCAGCAGGACGTTCGCCGGGCCGGGGCCGCCCACGCGCACCGGCGGTTCGGTGCGCTCGACCGGCCAGAACGCGCACGGGTTCACGTTCGCCGCGGCCGGGCCGAACATCGGGTGCCGCACCCGTTCGCGCTCGACCGCGCGCCGGTAGTAGCCGAGCTGCCCGGGCCAGTCGGAGTCGTTGCAGATCACCTGGAGCTGCAGCGACGCGCGGGTGTCACCGTCGAGCGGGCCCGCCGCGACGCGTGCGGTGCCCGCCCATTCCGCGGCGAGTTCGGGGAAGCGCGCGTCGTCGTAGAGCCCGTTCCACGTGTCCGAGCGGAACTCCGGGCCTCTCGCGGCGGCCAGCTCGAAGAACTTCGCCGTCACCTGCGCCGGGGTCCGCCCCAGGTGGTAGACGTCGTCGCGGGCGGCCGCCCAGGCGGCGAAGTCCGGGAACCGGTCGTCGAACCCTTCGGCGAACCGCTGGTTGGCGCGGACGTCGAGGCCCCGCGGGCCGAGGACGCTGTCGAGGACGATCCGGTCGCCGCGGGCGGGGAACATCGACGCGTAGGCGGCGCCGAGGTAGCTGCCGTACGAGAGGCCGTAGTAGGAGATCTTCTTCTCCCCCAGCGTTTCCCGGATCCGGTCCAGGTCGCGCGCGGTGTTCGCGGTCGTCATGTGCGGCAGCAGGTCCGCCGTCGCCGCCTCGCCGCACTGCTTCGCGACGACACGCGCTTTCGCCGCGGTGGTCACGACGTCCCGCGGGCCGTCGGCGTACGGGCCGAGCACGGCGCCCCGCTGCTCGGGCGTCAGGTCGCACGTGACCGGTGTGCTGTAGCCGGTGCCGCGCGGGTCGAACCCGATGACGTCGTAGGCGTCCGGGAGGCCGGAGCCGCCCGTCCGCTGCAGCAGCTGGGCCGGCATGGCGAGGCCGGGACTGCCCGGGCCGCCGGGGTTCATCAGCAGCACGCCGCGCCGCTTGCCCGGGACGCCGGCGTGCCGCGAGAGGGTCAGCTCGATGGTGCGTCCCGGGTGCACGTAGTCGAGCGGCACGCGCAGTTTCGCGCAGTCGAGCCCGGCCGTGGGCGACGGCGACATGCCGTAGTCCGGGCAGGGTGTCGTCCACTCGAGACGCGGTGCCGCGTCTGCCGGCGGCGAGGCGAGCAGGGGCAGGAAAGCCAGGAGTACCACCGTTTTTCGCATACTCCGAGCGTGGCCCGGCGGAAGCGCGGAGACGTCAGCCCGGAGGCCGGACCCGGAAGTCCGCCCCCGGGCTGACGACGGTCACCCGGCTTGCGCGCGGTTGTAGAGGTTCTGCGCGTCGGTGCCGAAGTACGGGCCGAACATGTAACCCGGCAGGAACACGTACCCGAAACTGTTCACCGAGGCCTGGACGCCGGTGCCGGTCGCCTCGCTGAACGACAGGAACCACGGGCCACCGCTCGAGCCGCCGGTCATGGTGCAGCGCATGCCGTGGTCCTTGGTCAGCAGGAAGTCGGTGAACGTCGTGCCGCTGCAGTAGTCCAGCTTGGTGCCGTCGTACGGCGCCTCGGCCGGGTAGCCGAAGGTGTACATACTCTGGTTCTTCGGCTGGTTGAAGGCGATTCCCTGCGCGCCGACGACATCGGTGAGCCGCTGGCCGTTCAGCGGGTTCACCACGGCCATGCCGACGTCGTAGTTCATGTCCTCACTGGCTTCCCACTGCGGCGTGGTCAGCGTGGTCTTGGCCGCCCACTGGCCGTAGGGCGCGTTGCCGTTCTCGTAGCCGGGGACGAACGTCCACTGCGTGTGCCAGGTGCCTTGGTACTTCACGCAGTGCCCGGCGGTGACGACGACGCTGCCGTTGGTGCTCGTGACGGCGTCACCCGAACAGGACGCGTTCTGGCCGTTGAAGACGAAGAAGACGCGCCCCGCGGTGTGCGTGACCTGGCCGCCCCCGGTCCACACACCCCCGCCGTTGGGGATGCTCCGGATGATCGCGCTCTGCCCGCGCGCGACGTCCGCCGGAGTGAACGCGGGCGCCTGGACGAGGCGGTCCATCGGGACGGCCGCCCGCATGGCTTCGGGCGTCCAGAAGGGTTTCGGAGCTGCCTGGGCGGGCACGCCGACCAGGGCGAACGCGAGGGAGAGGACCGCGGTGACGACCGCTGCCCGGAAAGCCGTGTGCTTCAAGACGCCCACCTTCCGCCGAGGTGAATTGCCGCGAAACCGGCACAGTTACTCGAAAGTAGTTGCCTGTGTACGCAGAGCACAGCCACCGTTCGGCGTAAAGGGTCGAAACGGGCGAAAGCCCCCTCACCAGCGGCGAGGGGGCTTCCGGACGCGAGAGCTCAGACGACCGCGAGCGGCAGCGCCGTCGGGTGGACCGGGGCCGGGAGGTCCGACGCGCCCGTCAGGAACGCGTCGACCGCGTGGGCCACCGAGCGGCCTTCGGCGATCGCCCAGACCACCAGCGACGCGCCGCGGTGGGCATCGCCGCAGACGAACACCCCCGGGGTCTCCGTCTGCCAGTCCGCGCCGCACGACAGCGTGCCGCGGCGGGTCAGGGACAGGTCGAGGCCGTCCAGCAGCGGCATCTCCTCGACGCCCTCGAAGCCGATCGCCAGCAGGACCAGGTCCGCGGGCAGCGTCTCGATCTCGTCGTTGACCGGGATGACCTCGCGGCGGCCGGTGGCCGGGTCCTTCTGCACCCGCACCTGCTGCAGTTCCACCGCCGTCACGCGGCCATCCGAGGAGCCGACGAACCGCTTGACCGCGACGGCGAACTTCCGCTCGCCCGCCTCCTCGTGCGCCGGGTAGGTGCGGAGGATGTACGGCCAGGTCGGCCACGGCGACCGCTCGTCGTCCCGGACGGACGGCGGCGTCGGGTACTGGTCCAGCTGCGTCACCGAAAGCGCGCCCTGGCGGGTGGCGGTGCCGTAGGAGTCGGCGCCGGTGTCGCCGCCGCCGATGATCACCACGTGCTTGCCGCGCGCGTCGATCGGCGACGGGCCGTCGCCCTCGACGAACTTGTTGGCCGGCACCAGGTGCTCCATCGCCAGGTGGACGCCGGCCAGCTCGCGGCCCGGCGTCGTCGTGTCGTCGCGGCCGCGCAGCGCGCCGACGGCGAGCACGACCGCGTCGTACTGCGCGCGGAGGTCCTCCACCGACAGGTCGACGCCGACCTCGCAGCCGGTGACGAACCGCGTGCCCTCCTTGCGCAGCTGCGCGAGGCGCCGGTCGAGGACCTTCTTCTCCATCTTGAACTCGGGGATGCCGTAGCGCAGCAGCCCGCCGAGGCGGTCGTCGCGCTCGAACACCGTGACCTCGTGGCCGGCGCGGGTCAGCTGCTGGGCGGCGGCGAGCCCGGCCGGGCCGGACCCGACGACGGCGACCCGCTGCCCGCTGGCCACTTCGGACACCTGCGGCTGGACGTAGCCCGCTTCCCACGACTGGTCGGCGATCGTCTGCTCGACGCGCTTGATCGCCACCGGACCGCCGGAGTCCGGCGAGATCGACAGGACGCAGCCCGCCTCGCACGGCGCCGGGCACAGCTTCCCGGTGAATTCGGGGAAGTTGTTGGTGGCGTGCAGCCGGTCGCTCGCCGCGGCCCAGTCGCCGCGACGCACCAGGTCGTTCCACTCGGGGATCAGGTTGCCGAGCGGGCAGCCGGAACCGCCGGAGTGGCAGAACGGGATGCCGCAGTCCATGCAGCGCGACGCCTGCCGGCGCACCTTTTCGTTGCGCTCGCCCGGGTCGACGTCCGCGTAGACCTCGCCCCAGGAGTGCAGGCGGTCCTCTTTGGACTTCTTCTTGGGCTCCTCGCGGTCGTACTTGAGAAAGCCGGTCGGGTCAGCCACGAGCGGCCTCCATGATCGCCTCGTCGACGTCGCGGCCGGCGGCCTTGGCCGCCTTCGCCGCGTCCAGGACCCGCTGGTAGTCACGCGGCATCACCTTGGTGAACGCCACGGAGCGGCGCGGCCAGTCGCCGAGCAGCGAGGCCGCCACCGCGGAGCGGGTGAGATCGTGGTGCTGCTGCACCGTTTTCTTGAGCCAGGCCAGGTCGTCCGCGGTCGGCTTGAGCAGGTCCACCATGTCCTGGTTGACCTTCTTGCGGTCGACGTCGAGCACGAACGCCATGCCGCCGGACATACCGGCCGCCAGGTTGCGCCCGGTCGGGCCGAGCACCACCGCGCGGCCGCCGGTCATGTACTCGAAGGCGTGGTCGCCGACGCCCTCGGCGACGACCGTGGCCCCGGAGTTGCGGACGCAGAAGCGTTCGCCGACCTGGCCGCGCAGGAAGATCTCGCCGCCGGTGGCGCCGTAGGCGATCGTGTTGCCCGCGATCGTCTGCGCCTCGGCGGCGAAGGACGCTTCCGGGTCGGGGCGGACGACGATCCGGCCGCCCGAAAGCCCCTTGCCGACGTAGTCGTTCGCGTCGCCGACCATGTCGAGGGTGATGCCGCGCGGCAGGAACGCGCCGAGCGACTGGCCCGCCGACCCGGTGAGCGTGACGTTGATCGTGCCCTCGGGCAGGCCGTCCCCGCCGTAGCGGCGGGTGATCTCCGAGCCGAGCAGCGTGCCGACGGTCCGGTTGACGTTGCGCACCGGCAGCTCGATGTTCACGTGGTGCGCGTCTTCCAGCGCCGCCTCGGCGAGCTGGATGAGCGTGCGGTCGAGCGCGTGCTCGAGGCCGTGGTCCTGGCCGCGCGTGCGTCGCTTGGCGCCGCCGTACGGGGTCTCCGAAGGCATCTCGAAGATCGGCGACAGGTCGAGACCGGACGCCTTCCAGTGGTCGACGGCCTCGTCGGTGTTCAGCAGCTCGGCGTGGCCGATGGCCTCGTCGAGCGTGCGGAAGCCCAGCGAAGCCAGGGTTTCCCGGACCTCTTCGGCGACGAACTTGAAGAAGTTGACGACGTGCTCGACCTGGCCGGTGTAGCGCTTGCGCAGCTCGGGGCTCTGCGTGGCGACGCCGACCGGGCAGGTGTCGAGGTGGCAGACGCGCATCATGATGCAGCCCGCGACGACGAGGGGGGCCGTCGCGAAGCCGTACTCCTCGGCGCCGAGCAGCGCCGCGATGACGACGTCGCGCCCGGTCTTCATGGCGCCGTCCACCTGCACGGTGATCCGGTCGCGCAACCCGTTGAGCAGCAACGTCTGCTGGGTCTCGGCGAGGCCGATCTCCCACGGCGTGCCCGCGTGCTTGAGCGAGTTCATCGGGGAAGCGCCGGTGCCGCCGTCGTGGCCCGAGATGAGCACGACGTCCGCGTGCGCCTTGGACACGCCGGCCGCGACCGTGCCGACGCCGAGCGAGGACACCAGCTTCACGTGGATGCGGGCGTGCTCGTTGGCGTTCTTGAGGTCGTGGATCAGCTGGGCCAGGTCCTCGATGGAGTAGATGTCGTGGTGCGGCGGCGGCGACCGCGAGCCCCTCGCCCTGCAGGAACGGCAGGTACGACTGGTCCAGGTCGGACGGCCGCCAGGCCAGCGTCCACGTGTCGAGCGTGACGACCA
>NZ_JBEXVF010000076.1:0-42291 GCF_040629235.1 Amycolatopsis sp. NPDC005961
CCACCGTCCGTTGCGGTCGGACCGGAGGACCGACCAGATGCCGATCCACACCTGTGCACAGAGTTGTCCACAGGCAGTGGACAACTCGGGTGGTATTAGAATCACGCCCATGGTGCGCGTACCGCTGACGGACGAAGAGCGCGAACGGGGCGAACGCCTCGGCCAGGCGCTGCGGACGGCGCGGGCCGGCCGTAGCATGGTCGACGTCGCGGGCGAGGCCGGGATCTCGGTCGAGACGCTCCGGAAGATCGAGACCGGGCGGATCCCCACGCCGGCTTTCTTCACGGTCGCCGCCATCGCGGACGCCGTCGGGCTGCCGCTGGAAGAGCTGCGGGCGGCGGTCACGCCGGCGGGGTCGCCACCGCTGTCCCAGGCGAGCTAGCTTCCCGGGCATGCACTGGCACCTCACCGAGGACGTCGACGGCTTCCTCACCCGGACCGGGGACTTCCTGCGCTCGCGTCCCGCCCTGCACACCTCCCAGCTGACCCGGCTCGAGAAGCTGCGGACGGACGAGGAGAAGGGCACCCTCTTCGGCCACCTGGAGCAGGAGGGCGAGGTCACGGCGATCTTCTACCGCCGTCCGTCGCAACGCCTGATCGTCACCGCGATCTCGGCCGAGCAGGCCGACGCCCTCGCCGAGCAGCTGAGCGAGCTCGACCACCCGTTGTGCGGCGTGACCGCGGAAGACGACACCGCCGCCGCTTTCGCCGAGGCGTGGCACCGGCGCACCGGCGCGGCGGCGGTGCCCGGCGTGCGGGTCCGGCTCCACCGGCTCGGCACGCTCATCCCGCCGGACCCGATGCCCGAAGGGCACGCCGTGGACGGGCGGGACCACGCGGAGGTCGTCCGCTGGTGCGACGAGTTCGCCGCCGCGGTCGGGCAGGCACCCGTCGCGGACGAGCGCGCCTGGGCCGCCTCGAACTTCGCCGGCAAGGACTTCACCTTCTGGGCGACCGAGACCCCCGTCGCGATGGCGGGCTCGACGCCGATGCTGGCGGGGATGGTCCGGGTCGACCCCGTCTACACCCCCGACCGGTTCCGCGGACGCGGGTACGCGGGCGCCGTGACGGTCGCGGTGAGCCGGGCCGCGCTGGCCGCGGGCGCGACGGACGTGATGCTCTACACCGACCCCGCCAACGTCACCAGCAACGCCCTGTACCGGCGCATCGGCTACATCCCGATCGCCGGCTTCAGCGGGTACGACTTCGCCTAGACCGGGCGCAGCCGGTTCAGGATGTGCTCGCGGTCGTTGAGGAACGCGCACCCCGCGACCGGGAGGTCGTAGCTGTTGAGCAGCTTTTCGAAGTCGGAGAACTCGTCCGCCGAAAACCCGAACCCGACCTTGACCGCGTGGGCCGCCAGTACGTCGGCCAGCTCCTCCCACTCGCCGGACCACAGCAGCGTCCGGTAGTGCGTGTACTGCTCCGGGGACAGGCGATCCGCGACGCTGGTCAGCACGCTGTCGGCGAAGAAGCTGATCCGGTTTTCCGCCAGGTCCGCCACGGTCGGGTTCGCCGGGTCGCGGGCCGCGTCGGGGTTGCGGATCACTCCCGGGCCCGCCACCGGGTACGCCGTGTGGACGTGGCCGTTCTCCTCGACCAGCACGATCACGTGGACGTTGAACCGCTCTCCCGCGCAGCGCCAGCGGCCGTTCAGCTGCTGCCACCGGGCTTCGCTCGGGTCGTTCGCGACGTCCTTGACCACCGAGATGATGTGCTCGTTGCTCCAGCCGGGCGGGAACTCGCTGGTCGCCCTCCGCCCGACGCCCGGTGCGTGTCCGCCACCCACGGGTGCTCCCTTCGTCGCAACGAGCGTAGGTCAAATGGCGGCCGACAGCACCACGATCCCGATGACGAGCAGGTCGGGACCCCGGAAGAGCTGCCGGGTCAGGTTGGCGGGCATCGGCCCCATCGGGGTGTCGACGAAGCCCGGGTTGGCGTAGTCGACGGCCGTCCGCGTGACCGTGCGCAGGATCGACAGCACCGCCAGCGGCACGGCCAGCCACGCCGGCAACGCGAACGACGTCCCGGCCGCGAACGACACGACGGCCAGCACACCCGCCCAGACCAGGCCGGGGCCGGCGAGCACCAGGCCGTGCGCGAGCACCAGCTCGCGGTTCGACGACCCCAGCCAGCGGCGACGGCCCGGGTTGCGCCACAGCTCGCCGAGCCCGGCGCCGAACGGCGTCAGCGCCACGTACGCGCCGAGGCCGGCCAGGACCGCGCCCGGCATCGTCGGCAGCGCGATGTGCGCGACGACCACCGCGAAACCGACCAGCACCGCCGCGCCGGCGTAGCGCGACCGGCCGAGCGTGCCCGCCCAGGCCAGCCGCAGCGGCGTCGGCCGGCGCACGGAGATCCGCCCGATCGGCGCGGACGGCGGGAGCAGCATCATCGGGTCGAGGAAGGTGACGGCGACCGAGCGCAGCACCCGGCCGTCCCACCCGGCGAGCAGCGCGGACCGGCCCGCGCGCGGCACCGGCTCGCCGCCGAACGCCAGCGGCAGCGCCGCGACCAGCACGCCGGCCGCGACGAACTGGACGGTCACCGGGCCGAGGCCGAGCGCGGCGATCGCCAGCCCGAGCACCGCGAGCGCCAGCGGGCCGAACGCGTCGAACCGCAACGCCGTCCGCCGCGCCGAGGCGAACGCGACCACCGCGGTCGCGGCGACGACGGCGATACCCGCGCGCCACTGGTCGAGCCCGGCCCCGCCGACGGCGAGCATCAGCGCGGCCAGGTAGCCGGTCACCGCCACCGCGCCGGTCCAGGCGCCGAGCAGCCGCAGCGTGACGACGCGGCCGCGGTCCACCGGCGCGAAGTCGAGCCACGTCAGCTCGGCCGGCTCGACCCACACGAACCCGCGGCGCAGCAGGCCGCGCCAGCCGACCGCGCAGCAGAGCGTGAGGAGGCCGAGCACGGCGGGGAAGTCCACGTGGGACGAGCCGTAGACGGCCTGGCGCCAGGCGTCGACGTGGAAGAACGCGGTGAAGAGGAACCCGAAGCCGAACAGGAAGACGAACGACGCGGTGTCGCCGCTGAAGATCCCGCCGAACCGCTTGCGACCCGGGATCCGCATCCGTCGGGGAGCGAGTGTCACCACAGTTCGAGCACGCTGTCCGCGGCTTCGAGCAGCGGCGGGTGGTGGGTGGCCACCACGACCGCCGCGCCGGCCGCCGTCGACCGGGCGATCACCTCGACCAGCCACTCCTTGCCCGCGGTGTCGAGCGCGCGCTCCGGCTCGTCGAGCAGCAGCACCCGGTGCGGGCGCGCGGTGACGCCGAGGAGCAGCAGCCGGCGCCGCTGGCCCGCGGAAAAGTGCCCGGACGTCACGCGCATGCGCTCGCCCAGGCCCGCGTCGCGCAGCAGCTCCTCGTGGTCGCCGAGGTCCGCCCCGAAGGAGCCGGACAGGAGTTCCAGGTGCTGCAAGGGCGTCAGCTCGGCGAAGAAGTCGGAGTCGTCGAACAGCACGGACACCTTGCGGCGGAACTCGACGTCCCGCTCGTCCGGCACCTTGCCCGCCACGAGCACGCGGCCCCGCTGCGGCTTCTGCATGCCGTAGAAGCAGCGCATCAGGGTCGACTTGCCGACGCCGTTGGGCCCGACGATCGCGGCGCACTCGCCGGGGTCGACGGAGAAGTCGAGGTCGTCGAACAGCCACAGGTCGCCGGCCCGGACCCCGATGCCCTTCGCGTCGATCATCGGAGTGCTTCGAGCACCGGGGCGAACTGCTCCATGTTCGGCTCCAGGACGGTGTAGTAGGTCAGCCCGAACCGCTCGCGGTGCGCGTGGAGCTGCTCGGCGACCTCGGCGGGCGAGCCGATCAGCGCGGTCGGCAGCTCGGCGAGCTGCTCGACGCTCAGCACGCCCTGCGTCAGCTTCGCCAGCTCTTCGAGCGCCCCCGCGCGATCGTCGGTGATGTTCACGAAGTGGCAGAGCAGGTTGAACTCGACCCCGTTGCGGCCACCGAGCTTCGACCGGACGAATTCGACGCGCTCCTCGATGTCTTCGGCGCTCGCCGGGATCGGGGCACCGCCGTCCGGGAACTTCGCGGTGCCGGTGAACCCGATGATGTCGGCGTGCTCGGCCGCGAGGGTCAGGATCCGGTCACCGCGGCCGGCGAGCAGCAACGGCGGTCCTTCCGGGCGCACCGGCGCCGGCTTGTGCTCCGGGTCAGCGTACAGCCGCTTGAGTTCGAGAATCGTCCGCTCGAGGTGGTCGACGCGCTCGCGCGCGGACGGGAACGGCATCCCGGCCGCCTCGAACTCCTCCTTGACGTACCCGGCGCCCAGCCCCAGCTCCAGCCGGCCTTCGGTGAACTGGTCGGTGCCGGTGACGTCGCGCGCGAGCAGCACCGGGTTGTAGAAGGGCGCGTTGAGCACGAAGGTGTTCAGCTTGACGCGCGACGTGACCTCGCCGGCGAGCACGAGCGCCGGGAACGGCGGCGCCATCCCGAGGTGGTCGGCCGCGGACAGCACGTCGTAGCCGAGATCCTCGACCTTGCGGCACTTCTCGACCCACGCGGCACGGCTGTCCGGCACGACCATGTTGACGCCGAAGCGGAATTCCCCAGTCATACCGACAACGTACTCACCGGAGCTTTTCGATCACCGGGGCGAGCCTGGTCAGGTCGTCTTCGAGCACCGTGAAGTAGCTGACGCCCAGGGTCTCGCGGGTGCGCAGCACCTGCTCGGCCACGGCTTCCGCCGAGCCGGCGAGGACCGTGGCCAGCGCGCCGAGCTCGTCGACGCCGAGGTGCGGCACGAGCCGGTGTGCCGTCTCCAGGGCCGCCCGCCGGTCGTCGGTGATGCGGACGAAGTGGACCATCAGGTTCAGCTCGGCGTCCCGGCCGCCGAGTACCTGCTTGACGAAGCCGGCGCGCTCGGCCAGCGCGGTGGCATCAGCGAGGGCGAGCCGCCCCTCGGACGCGCCGGGCGCCGTGCCGGTGAGGGCGATGGTGTCGGCGTGCGCGGCGGCGAAGGTCAGCATCCGGTCGCCCCGGCCGCCGAGCAGCAGCGGCGGCCGGGGGCGGCCGGTGAACGCGCGATCGATTTCGGTGACCACGTCGACAACCCGCGTGAACCGGCGGCCGGGCGTGCCCCAGTCGATCCCGGCGGCTTCGAACTCCGCGCGGACGTACCCGGCGCCGATCCCGATCTCGAGGCGACCGCCGGTGAAGTCGTCGAGCCCGGCGAGGTCGCGGGCCAGCAGCACCGGGTTGTGGAAGCTCGCGTTGAGGACGTAGGTGTTCAGCCGGATCCGCTCGGTCGCCTCGGCGGCGAGGAGCAGGGCGGGCACCGGCGCGACCCGCCCGAGGTGGTCGACCACGCCGACGACGTCGTAGCCGAGTTCCTCGGCTTTGCGGCACTTCTCCACCCATTCGGCTCGCGAGCCGGGCACGTACAACGCCACCCCGAAGCGGAACGGTCTCATGGACCCGAAAGTACAGAAGGGGACGTCCCGACGGACGTCCCCTTCTCGGTCACGAAGCTCAGCTCAGGCGCTGGGCCAGCGCGTCGAGCTCGTCACGCAGCGAGGTCGGGACCTCGCCGATCTTCTGGAACCACTCCTCGATGAGCGGCAGCTCCTCGCGCCACTCTTCGGGCTTGACGTCCAGGGCGGCCTGGATGTCCTCGATCGGCTCGGTCAGGCCCTCGGTGTCGAGGTCCTCGGCCCGCGGCACGAAGCCGACCGGCGTCTCGACGGCGTTGCCCTTGCCCTCGACGCGCTCGACGACCCACTTGAGGATCCGCGAGTTCTCGCCGAAGCCCGGCCACAGGAAGCGGCCGTCGTCGCCACGGCGGAACCAGTTGACGTAGAAGATCTTCGGCAGCTTGTTCGCGTCGGCGTTCTTGCCCAGGTTCAGCCAGTGCTTGAAGTAGTCACCGGCGTGGTAGCCGAGGAACGGCAGCATCGCCATCGGGTCGCGGCGCACGTTGCCGACCGCGCCGGCCGCGGCCGCCGTGGTCTCCGACGACATGGTGGCGCCCATGAACACGCCGTGCTGCCAGTCGCGGGCCTCGTTCACCAGCGGCACCGTCGTCTTGCGGCGGCCACCGAACAGGATCGCCGAGATCGGCACGCCCTTCGGGTCGTCCCACTCGTCGGCGAGGATCGGGCACTGCGACATCGGCGTGCAGTAGCGCGAGTTCGGGTGGGCGGCCTTCTCGTCGGAGTCCGGCGTCCAGTCCTGCCCCTTCCACGACGTCGCGTGGGCGGGCTTGTTCTCCATGCCCTCCCACCAGATGTCGCCGTCGTCGGTCAGGGCGACGTTCGTGAAGACCGTGTTGCCCTTCTCGATCGTGCGCATCGCGTTCGGGTTGGTGTGCCAGTCGGTGCCCGGCGCGACGCCGAAGAAGCCGAACTCGGGGTTGACCGCGTACAGGCGACCGTCCTCGCCGAAGCGCATCCAGGCGATGTCGTCACCGAGGGTCTCGGCGCGCCAGCCCGGGATGGTCGGCTGCAGCATCGCGAGGTTCGTCTTGCCGCAGGCGCTCGGGAACGCGGCCGCGACGTAGTGGACCTTGTCCTCGGGCGAGATCAGCTTGAGGATCAGCATGTGCTCGGCGAGCCAGCCCTCGTCGCGGGCCATCACCGAAGCGATGCGCAGCGAGTAGCACTTCTTGCCCAGCAGGGAGTTGCCGCCGTAACCCGAGCCGTAGCTCCAGATCGCGCGCTCCTCCGGGAAGTGCGAAATGTACTTCGTCGTGTTGCAGGGCCAGGAAACGTCCTTCTCGCCCGGCTCGAGCGGCGCACCCACGGAGTGGAGGGCGGGCACGAATTCACGCTCGCTGCCATCCGGCGCGACGAACTTGTCGAGGGCCGCCTTGCCCGCGCGGGTCATCACGCGCATCGAGGCGACAACGTAGGCGAAATCGGTGATTTCGATACCCAGCTTGGGATTCTCGTCGGCGAGGGGACCCATGCAGAAGGGGATGACGTACATCGTGCGGCCGCGCATCGAGCCCCGGAAGAGCTCGGTCATGGTGGCCTTCATCTCGGCCGGGTCCATCCAGTTGTTGGTGGGACCGGCGTCCTCGGGACGCTCCGAGCAGATGAAGGTGCGGTCTTCGACGCGGGCGACGTCGTTGGGGTCGGAAGTGGCCCAGAAGGAGTTGGGCTTCGACTTGAGCTGCACGAACGTGCCGGCCTCGACCAGCTCCTGGTTGATCCGGGCGGCTTCTTCGTCAGACCCGTCGACCCACACCACGCGGTCCGGGGTGGTCAGTTCGGCGACCTCCCGGACGAAGGACAGCACGCCAGTGTGCGTCGTCGGCGCGGTGTCCAGTCCGGGGATGGCGACTGCGGTCATCTCTACTCCTGACTTCCGACGACAAATGAGCCCGCTCGGAACGTCGGTGTTCCGATGCGGGCTTCGTTGCCGGCGACCGAATGGCTTCGCACACCGGCTGGCGAACCGGTGTGCGGTGATTTGGGATTCTTCGAGAGTAGCCGCATGACCGGCAGGTAACCGATAGCTGACGTGTACGTTCTCTCACAAGAACGATAAGGGAATCGATTCAGACGTCACCGGATCGGTGCATTCGCAGTAAATCTTGCGGTGGGCGCGATCACACCCGTGACCTGCTCGTTTTCATTTGCGACATGAAGAAAGCCCGACGCCGGAGCCTCGGGCTTTCAAACTGTGACCTGGGTTACTTTTCAGTTGGGCGAGATCCACTGCCCGGTGCCGGAGTCGATGCGCGCGACGCCTTCCAGGGTCTGCGTGCCGGCCGCGCCCCACGCCGCGTCGTCGGCCGGGTCGCCGAGCTGCTCGCCGCTGCCCGAGTCCATCAGTCCACTGTTGACCTCGGTCCACTGGCCGGGTCCGCTGTGCTCGAACGTCGTGGTCGTGCCGTCCGCGTCGGTCTGCACCGCGATGTCGGCTTCGCCGTCGCCGTCCTTGTCGGTGAAGGCGATCGTGCCGCCGCTCTTCGTCTCGACGATGGCGGTGTCGTTGTGTCCGTCGTGGTCGGTGTCGATCGTCGCGGCGCCCGCGTCGACCTCTCCGTCCGGCATGTCCGCGTGGATGTGGCCGCCGGAGCTGTCGTCGTGGCCGCTCGTGCCGGAGTCGTCGTGGCCGCCCCCGGAGGCCTCGACCCATTCGCCGCTGGCCTCGTCGTAGACGGCCTGCTCGACGACCTTCCCGTTCTCGTCCAGCACGGCGTACTGGTCGGCTTCACCATCGTGGTTCGTGTCGATGAAGGCCTGGGCGGTGCCGTCGTCGTGCTCGACGATCGCGGTGTCGTTGACGCCGTCGTCGTTCACGTCGTAGTTGACCTCGGCCTGGTACTCCTGGCCGTCGACGTGGACGGTCATCGCCTCGCTGCCGCTGGCACCGGTGTCGCTGCCGCCGCTCTCGTCGACCCACATGGGAACTGCCCCCTTTGAACCGGGTAACGCCGTCTCTGACCTGCTGTCGGAGGGTATGACTCACCGTAGGCCCGTTCGGTTCCGCTCCACAACCGGACGGGTGGTCAGGCCGTCTTGTCCCGCAGTGCCCGGATCCGCGTCAGGAAGGCTTCGGCCCGCTCACGGCCGTCGCTGACCTCTTTGAGCCGCTTCGAGACGATCGCGATCTTCTTGGCGCGTTCCTGGGCGCCCATCTTGATCGTCTTGTCGACTTCCTTCAGCTCGGCCTCGATCGCGTCGATGCGCCGGCCCAAGGCTTCGTCCAGGGCCATCGACAGCTGCTGCTCGGCCTCGATGAGCTGCTCGGCGACGAGCTGGTCGAGCGTCGAGCGGGCGTCCGCGATGGCCTCGACCAGCCACTGCTTCATGTGCTGCTTGTCGGCGGCGTGCTTGCGCGTGCGGGCCATCCACCAGCCGGCACCGAGGCCGATGATGATCGTCGCGGGCAGCACGACGGGGTTGAGGATCGCGACGCCGGCGAGCGGCAGCGCGGCCACCTTGCCGGCGCCGACGCCGCCGGAGATGCCCATGAACACGAGCAGCTTGTCCTCGGCCGTCGGCGGCTTCTTGTCCGGCGGCCGCAGCACCACCGGCGGGCCGCCAGCCCTGGCGAACTGCGCGCGGATGACGTCGAGCTCCTCGGCGGAGAACAGCTCCGACAGCGAGACGTTCGTGACCTGGTTCAGGCGCTGGGAGAGCAGCATCGAGATCCGCTGCGACGTCGTCTGGAGCGCGATGTCGACCTGCTGCGGCAACGCGGCCAGCTCGTCGCGCTTCGCCGCGTCGATCAGCTGGCGGAAGTGGGTCTGCGCGTCCCGCATCTGCCTGCTGCTTTCGTGCAGGACCTCGACGCGCGTGCGCTGAACCTCGCCGCGCAGCTTCAGCTGCCAGCCGCGGGTCGATGTCCGGCGTTCGGCCTGCAGCTGGTCACGGCGTTCACGGAGGACTTCGGCCTCGGCCTCGCCCGCGGACAGCGCCCGGCTCTCGGCCTGCAGCTTCGCCTTCAGCTCGCCGAGTGCGCTGGAGAGGGCACGCAGCGTGTTCGCTTCGCCGAGCATCGCCGAGCGGCCGACGAGCAGCTCCTGCAGCGCCGTCTGCACCGCGGCGACGCCGGACTTCTCCCGCAGCATCGCGGCCATCTGCTCGTTGGGCGCCTTCGACGCGGTCTCGAACATCCGCGCCGACACCGGGTGGAACACCGAGTCGGCGAAGCGCGGGGCGTGCTCGCGCAGCAGCTGCCGGTCGGCCTCCATGACCTCGCGCCAGCCGCGGAACATGTCCACCTTGGTCAGTGCGAACAGCACGGTCTCGACGCGCTCGCCGACGTCGCGCAGGAACTGCAGCTCGGTGGAGGTGAACGGCGCCGACGCGTCGACGACGAACAGCAGCGCGGTCGCGCCCGCGGCGGCTTCCTTGGCCAGCTCGCCGTGCATCGAGTCGAGGCCGCCGACCCCCGGGGTGTCGACCAGCGAAAGCCGCTCGAGCAGCGGCACGGGACCGGTGACCTCGACGTACCGCGGCGGGATCTGGCCGGGCGGCAGCTCGTGCGCGGCGGAGACCCAGTTGATCAGCTGGCCGAGGTCGATCGGGACGGACGCGAGCTGGCCGGGGTAGCAGGCCTGGGCGCCCCACACGTCGGCGTGGTCGAACACGAGGTAGGTCGCGGTGGCGACGTCGGCGTCCACAGGGGACAGTCCCGGCATCGCGAGCAGCGCGTTGACCAGGGAGCTCTTCCCGCGGTTCGTCTCGCCGACGACCACGACGGCCGGCTTCTTCGGCCGCGCCCGCCGGACGGCGTCGACCCACTTGGCGGCGGCCGGGTCGGCGTCACGCACGACGGTCAGCAGCTGGTCTCGCGCCGCCGCGACCTGCGCGGGCAGGCTCGGCGCGGTGGGTGCGCTCATACGCCGACCTCGCTGACGCTCAGTTCGGCCTGAGCGGCGAGCGCTGTGTTGAATGATTCACTCGCAAGCTCGCTCATGGGGTCTTCTTCGCGTAGACGGTGACGATCGGGGCGCGCAGCAGGCGATCGTGGTCGGCGAACCCGGTGACCTCGGTTTCGGCGACGACGCCGTCGAGCGCCGGGTCTTCGGTGGGGATCGCGCCGCCGGCTTCGTGCCGGGCCGGGTCGAACCGCTCGCCGTCGGGCCGCAGGGCCTGGACGCCGATGGCGGCGAGGCCTTCTTCGAGGCGTTCGACGACGCCGCCGCTGCGCGCGCGATCCAGCGCGTACAGGCACATCTGGATCAGTGCTTGGCGATCTGCGAGGGCGCGCTCCAGATCCGCCGTCGTTGCGGGGGTTCCGGGTGGCGGAGCCCCCGGCTCGGGGCGAAGCCCCGAGGACGACACGGTCACCTGCTGCAAGGGGTGCACATCGGTGTCCGACGCACCTTCGGCGGCGCCGGTTCCCTTTTCGGCGTCGGCCTGCTTGACGATCTCGGCGATGCTGACCGCCGCGATCTGGCCGGTGGGGGTGTCGTCGGGATCGACGGATCCGTCCTTGCGAAACCACGCCATGAGCACCACCCCGTCCCGGTTGCGCCAGATTCCACCAGTTTGGCCGACTCAGGCGCCATCCGGGGCCGAAACGGGACGAAGGAACCGGACCAGGATCGTCCGGAGGATCGCTTGCTCCGCCGGGAGATCGAGGTCCGGGTCGAGGGCGGCCCGCGAAATCATCGCGTCGATCAGCCCGGCGACCCAGCCGGCGGCCGCGCGCGGGGCGACGCCGGGGTCGATCAGTCCGGCCTCGGCGGCCCGCCCGACCAGCACGGCCAAGCCGTCGCGGAGGGCGCCGTCGTTGCGCCGGACCAGTTCGGCGAACTCGTCGTCGCGGGCGGCCTGCGCCGCGGCTTCCAGGACCAGCCGGACGACGGCGGGGTGCGCGACCTGGCCGGCCAGGTCGGTGACGACGTCGAGCAGCGCTTTCCACGGGTCTTCGGCCTTCGCCGCGGCTTCGAGGCGTGCGGCCGTCGCGGCGGCGTCGTCGGTGAAGATCGCCGTGAAGATCGCGCGCTTGGTGGGGAAGTAGTGGAAGAGGCTGCCGGAGCTGATGCCCGCGGCCCGGCAGATGTCCGCCGTCGTCGTCCGCTCGAAGCCCTTCTCGGCGAAGCAGCCGACGGCGGCGTCGACGATCGACGCGCGCTTGGCCGCGTGCTTGGCCGGGTCGACCGTCCTCATCGCTCAACCGGCGGCTCGTCGCGCCAGGGGTAGCCGTGCTCGGCGAAGGCGGGCGCCAGCTCGTGGTTGCGCAGGTCGGTCTTCTCGCGGACGATCTCCCGGCCGTCGGTCGTGCGCAGGACGAGCTCCTTGCCGTCGAGGTAGACGGCTTCGAGGTCGGCCTCGATGCGTCGCGTCTTGTCGCCGCGCACCAGCGTGACGCGGGTCGGCGAGACGGTGACGACCAGGCGCTCGACCGCCCAGACCACGGCGAAGACCAGGCCGAGCACCAGCCCGCCGGCGACCGCGGCGAGCGTCGCCCACGGCTGCGGCAGCTTCGTGAGCACCTTGAACACGCCCTGGAACGGGAAGGCGTCGAGGCCGCTGACCCACGCGGCGATGGCCCACACGCCTACGCCGAGGGCGCCGCCGGCCAGCGGGCAGCCGACCCAGGACGCGGTGCGCAGCCACGACGGCTCGTCGACGGTCGTCTCCATGCCGCCTATTATTAGACCGCGTACTCGGTTTATGAAAGCCGGGGGCTCAGACCAGCTCGTCGATCACCCCGCGGAGCACGGCCTCGAGACCCGGGCCGTCCTCGGCGAGCCGGGACGAAACGAGCAGCTGGTCGTCGGCCGTGCGCAGCCAGATCGATCCGGCGACGGAGATCTCGATGACGTTCAGCCGGAACGGGTACGCGCGGCGCCCCAGCCGCACCTCGGCCTCGCGCACCAGCTGGCCGAGCCGCTCGCCGGCCACGATCTGGCGCCGGTAGAAGCCGGGCGCCCACGGCGTGCCGCCCGACGGCTCGCCCGCGCCGCGCAGGGCGGGCCCGCGCGCGTTGGCGAAGTGGCGGGCCGCGGCCGGGCCGAAGATGTCAAGCGCCTGCCGCATCGCCGAACCCTGCGCGAGCGCGGGCCTGCCGTAGCGGGAACGCGGGCTGCGCGGGTCGGGGTCTTCGCGGTTGCGGAGGAAGGCGAGGAGGTCGACCCACCAGTCGGCCCACTGCGCCTGGACGGCCGCGCGGTCGATTCCGGCCGGGACGTGCACCGGGACCTGCGGCTCCACGGGCGGCAGCACCTGTCCTTCGGAAACGGACAGGGCCAGGGCGTCACGGATGTACAGCGCGACGTCGATCTCGTTCTCGCTGCTCCAGCCGGCTCGCCAGGATGTCGTGTTTTCTAGGCGCACGGTTCAACAGTACGCGGAAAACCGCGCCTACCTGCGGAAGTCGGCAAGCAGAAACAAGCCTCAGGCTTCGCGGACCTGCTGCCACATCAAGAAGTACGCGCGGTGCACGACGTGCGCGACGCGGCTCTGCGCGGGCGTCGCGCCGAAGGACGCGAAGGACCGCCACCAGCCCGCGCGTTCGAGGGCGTGCGCGGCCAGCTCCGGACGTGGCGCCCCCGGCTTGCCCAGCTGGGCCCCGATGTCGGCGTTGCTGCCCACCCGCAGCACCTCCTCGGACAGGTCCTCCGGCATGTCGACCGCGCCGGACGCGACCAGCGTCAGCGCTTCGAGCAGCCGCAGCTGGTGGGCCTCGGGCTTGGCGAGCAGCACCTCGATGGCGTCGTGGACGCGCTGGCGTTCGCCCGGGTCGCCGGAAGCGTGCGCGAGCGCGGTGACCGACGCCAGGGCGGCGGCCGCCTTGATGCCGTCGGCGCGGGCGGCGAACACGATCGACAGCCGCTGCCGCACCGCTTCCAGGCCGGACGCGTCGAGCAGCGAGCGCCGCAGCGCGCCCGCCGTGACCTCCGGTTCCTTGCGGATGGCCTCGACGGCGTGCGAGACGCCGAACAGGTCGAGCTTCTCCAGCAGCCGCAGCCGGGTCCCGGACGGGACGTCGCACTCCCAGCTGGTGAAGATGTCGGCCGAGATCAGCATGGTCTGCAGGACGTCGTCGTCGAGGTCGGCGAGTTGCCGCAGCGCCTCGGCGTCGGCGGAGGTGAACCCACCCGACTCCGCGGACTCGGCGATCAGCCCGATCACCGGCAGCACGTCGGCGACGCGCGGCTTCAACGTCGACGCCTGCTTCTCCGAGAGGATCGTCGCGGCCTTCCAGATGTCGCCGTCGGCGCCTTCGACGGACTCCGGCGCGATGGTGTCGGCCTTGTTCAGCACGGCGATGGCGTTGACCGGCCCGGCCTCGCGGCTCGCGGTGGCCGCGGTGAAGGCGGCGAGGGCCTGCTGGTCGTCGGCGCGGACGCCCTGGGTGACGACGTAGAGCACGGCTTCGGCGCCGGCGACGGCGTTGCGCGAGGTGTCGTCCAGCTCGTCCGAGCCTTCGTCGTCCTTGGCGTGCTTCGCGGCGCCCAGCAGCTGCTCGGTGCGCGACACCGAAGCGGCGTCGAGCGAACCGAGGCCGGGGGTGTCGATCACCGTCATGCCCTGGAGGACGGCGTTGGTCAGGTACGCCTCGATGTGCGACACCTGCTCGATGTCGACGCCCAGCTCGGCCGGGATCATCCCGTCGGCGGCGAAGGGGAGCACCTGCTTGCGGCCGTCGGTGAAGACGATCTCGACGCGGTCGACCGTGCCGTACTGGAACCGGGTCACCAGCCGCGTGCACTCACCGATGTCGGTGGGCGCGACCCGACGCCCGATCAGCGCGTTGACCAGCGTCGACTTGCCCGACTTGATCCGCCCGGCCACGGCCACCTGCAGCGGCGCGCCGAGCCGGCGCAGCACCTCCGCGAACCCGGCCGCGGTGCGCGCGGAGACCTGCGACTGCAGGCGGTGACACAGGTTGGCCACCGACATCGACAGCGGGCCGGCGAGCCGGCCCTGCTCCGGTGACGTCACGGCCCCCAGCCCTCCCGTCGTACGGACAACCTCTGAATCGTGCCATGTCCTCATCCGCAGGTCGCACCGAAGGTGGTACCGGCGACCGACGCGCGTTCTCCGCCCCGCGACCTAGGGTTGCCTGGTGCGACGGCTGAGCCTCTGGATGCGTGCCCACCCCATGGCGGGCGACACGGTGCTGGCCGTCCTGCTCGGCCTGGTCGACATGCTGCTGTTCGTCGCCGACCAGTTCGCCGAGCTGCCGGAGCTGCCGCCCTGGTTCGTGGCGGTGCCGATCAACATCGCGATGGTCGCGCCGCTGGTGTTCCGGCGGCGGTCGCCGCTGTGGTCGGCCTACGTCGTGCTGGTCATCAGCATCGTGCACGCGACGCTGATGCTCGGCATCGGCAGCGCCGCCGGGCTGGCGATGAGCATCTACTCGGTCGTCGTCTACGCCGGGCGCCGGCAGGGCTTGATCTTCGTCGGGGCGGTGATCGTCTCGTCGGCCGTGCAGCTGGCACTGGAGCCGCTCGACGACGAGCTCGTCATCGCGATCCTGTTCCTCGCGTTCGGCATCGCCCTGTGCTGGACGCTCGGCGAGTTCGTCGGCGCCCGGCGCGCCTACGACGTGGAAGTGGAGGCCCGGTTGCACCTGCTCGAAACCGAACGGGACCAGGCCACCCGGATCGCGGTGGCCGAGGAGCGCGGGCGGATCGCGCGCGAGCTGCACGACGTCGTCGCGCACGCGGTCAGCGTCATGGTGGTGCAGGCCGACGGCGCGTCGTACGCGATCGAGAGCAACCCCGAGCTCGCGCGACGGGCCCTGCAAACGATTTCCGAGACCGGCCGCGGCGCGCTCGGCGAGCTGCGGCGCCTGCTCGACGTCCTCCGCAGCGACGACGCCGACGGCGAGCCCCGCGTCCCGCAGCCGGACGCGCACGCCCTCGCCGAGCTGGCCGACCGGATGCGCACCGCCGGGGTGCCGGTGGAGCTGGAGACGAACGAGCTCGGCGACCTGCCCGCCGGCGTCTCGCTGGGGATCTACCGGATCGTCCAGGAGTCGCTGACCAACACGCTCAAGCACGCCGGCCGCGGCGCGACCGCGTCGGTGCGGGTGCACCGCACCGGCGACCTGGTGGAGGTCCAGGTCTCCGACGACGGCGCGGGCCGCATCCCGCAGCTGACGCCGGCCGGCTCTTCGCAACGGCTGCCGGGCGGCAACGGCTTGATCGGCATGCGCGAACGCGCGCACGTGTACGGCGGGACATTGGACGTGG
Source organism: Amycolatopsis sp. NPDC005961 (assembly GCF_040629235.1). Lineage (NCBI taxonomy): Bacteria > Bacillati > Actinomycetota > Actinomycetes > Pseudonocardiales > Pseudonocardiaceae > Amycolatopsis > Amycolatopsis sp. NPDC005961. The sequence continues at coordinate 15,627 of NZ_JBEXVF010000076.1, forward strand.
GCCCGGCTCCGGGCGGTGGGTGGCAGGTCCGTGCGGCCCTGCCGGTTAGGTTGGACAAGTGATCCGTGTCGTGGTCGTCGACGACCAGGAACTGATGCGCGTCGGGTTCCGGATGGTGCTGGGCGCGCAGGCCGACATCGACGTGGTCGGCGAGGCCGGCGACGGCGCGCAGGCCATCCGGATGGCCGAGGAGCTGCGCCCCGACGTCGTGCTGATGGACGTCCGGATGCCGGTGCTCGACGGCGTCGAGGCGACCAAGCGCATCGTCGCCGCCGGCACCGCGCGCGTGCTGGTGATGACGACGTTCGACCTCGACGAGTACGTCTATTCGGCGCTGCAGGGCGGGGCGAGCGGGTTCCTGCTCAAGGACACCCAGCCCGGTCACCTGGTGTCGGCCCTGCGAGCGGTCGCTTCGGGCGACGCGGTGGTGTCGCCCTCGGTCACCCGCCGTCTCCTCGACCGCTTCGTCGGCACCGGCGGCGCGCCGATGCGGGACACCGCCGAGCTGGACGTGCTCACCGACCGCGAGCGCGAGGTGCTCGTGCTGATCGCCAAGGGCATGTCGAACCTGGAGATCGCCGAGACGCTGTTCCTGTCGGAGGCGACGGTGAAGACGCACGTCGGGCGGATCCTGGCGAAGCTGGATCTGCGGGACCGGGTGCAGGCCGTGGTGCTGGCCTACGAAACCGGTCTCGCGCGCCCCGGCTTGGCTTAACGGTAACCGTCCGGCGGAGTGGTCACCGGGTCCTTGCCCGCGTTGCGGACTTCGGTGAGCCAGCGGCCGAAGTCCGGGCGGTCGCCGTCGACGTCGGTGTAGCCGTACTCCTTCATCAGCGTCCACGACGCCAGCGTCTGACCGGCGAAGCGGGAGACCTGCGGGTCCTGCGCCAGCGCCGCGACACCGCGCGCGAGCAGGTACGGCGTCTCGGAAATCTTGAAGTCGACCGGCGCGAGCTTGCCGACGGCGTCGCGCCAGTTGTCCTCGGTCACCTCGAAGTGGTCGAGCATCGACTCCGAACGCAGGAAGCCCGGCGTCACCGCGAGCCCGACGCAGTCGTTCTTCTTCAGCTCCACGCCCAGCGCCCGGCCGAGCGCGCGGATGCCGCACTTGGCCAGGTAGTAGGGGAGACCCGCGCCGACGTAGTCGTCGTTGTCGCCGTCGGTCACCTCGAGCACCAGGCCGCGCCGCGCGACCACCAGCGGCAGCAGCTTGTGCAACGCGATCAGGTGCGTGTCGAGCGCGTTGTGCGTCAGGTTCAGCGCGTCTTCGAGCGGCGTCTCCCAGAACGGCGCGTCGAAGTGGAAGTACATGTCGCCGCCCCAGACGTCGTCGACCAGGATGTCGATTCCGTCCACTTCGGACTCGATGCGTGCCTTCAGTGCGTCCACATCGGACACTGACGTGAAGTCGCAGCGGACGACCACGGCCTTGCCACCCGCTGCCTCGACGAGTTCGCCCGTCTCCTCGATCGTCTCCGGGCGCTTCAGCGGTGACGCCGTTTCGCGCGTCGTGCGGCCGGTGACGTACACCGTCGCGCCCGCGCGGCCCAGCTCCACAGCGATCGCGCGTCCGCAGCCCCGGGTCGCCCCCGTGACCACGGCTACCTTGCCCTGCAAGCTCATGTGTTCTCCCGTCCCCGCCACGCGGACAGCACCGCGTCGACGTCCTCCGCCAGCCGGTCGGCCAGCCGCCCGTGCGGCCGGATCGACCAGTCGATCGACACCCCGTTGATCACGTCCAGCACGACCCGTGCCGCGCGCGGCACGCTCGGCGCGTGCGGCAACGACGAGGCCGCCGCCCGCACGAGCCGTCGCAGTTCTTCTTCGACCGCCGTGAAGTGCTCGCCCAGCAGCGACCGCAGCACCGGGTCGCCGATGTCCACGCCGAGCTGGCCCAGGTGGTTCGCCGCTTCTTCGGCGTCACCCAGCACCTCGTAGACCGACACCGCGGCGGCGCGCAGGCCGTCGACCGGGTCGTCCGCCCGCTCGGCGCGCTCGCGCATCAGCTCGACCGCCCGCTGGGTGTTGCGCCGGCTGACCGCCTGCAGCAGACCGCTCTTCGAGCCGAACCGCTGCGCGACCGTGCCGACCGAAACCCCGGCCTCCGAAGCGACCTGCGCGAGCGTGAAACCGGGGCCGCAGCGGCCGATCACTGTCTCCGCCGCACCCAGCAAACGCTCGTCGGTGATGCTCCTCGGCCGGGCCACCCAGTTATTGAACCACAGTTCATTAATGTCGTCGAATCAGGGTCGTCTCAGGGTCATCACGGATCGCGCATCGGCCGAAGAGCCAGCAAGGTACTACTCAGGTAGGGGGCCCGGTTCGGTCTCCAGGGTGACGCGCGAACCGGCTCCGACCCGCGACGATGAACGCGTCGTAAGCGAGGGGCGGAAGAGGAGCAGTCATGATCGAGGCAACCGGCCTCACCAAGCGGTACGGAAAGACACTGGCGGTGAACAACCTGTCGTTCTCCGTGGCCGCGGGTCAGGTCACCGGCTTCCTCGGCCCGAACGGGGCGGGCAAGTCCACCACCATGCGCATGATCCTGGGCCTGGACAACCCCACGGGCGGCCAGGTCACCATCGGGGGCAAGAAGTACCACCAGCTCAAGGAACCGCTGCGCACGGTCGGCGCGCTGCTCGACGCGAAGTGGGTGCACCCCAACCGCTCGGCGCGCGCCCACCTGCAGTGGATGGCGAAGTCCAACCGCATCCCGAACAGCCGCGTCGACGAGGTGCTCGACACCGTCGGCCTGACGAGCGTCGCCGGCAAGCGTGCCGGCGGGTTCTCACTCGGCATGTCGCAGCGGCTCGGCATCGCGGCCGCCCTGCTGGGCGATCCCGAGGTGCTGCTGTTCGACGAGCCGGTGAACGGCCTCGACCCGGAGGGCATCCTCTGGATCCGGAAGTTCATGCACCGGCTGGCCGAGGAAGGCCGCACGGTCTTCGTGTCGAGCCACCTGCTTTCGGAGATGGCGCTGACCGCGAGCAACCTCGTGGTGATCGGCCGCGGGCAGCTGATCTCGCAGTCCACCACCGAGGAATTCGTCTCCCGCGCCGCGGAGAACACCGTCAAGGTGCGCTCGCCGCAGCTGGCCGAGCTGCGCGAGGTCCTGCAGCGCGCCAGCGCCGGGATCGCCGAGGAAGCGAACGCGCTCGTGGTCTCCGGGATGGACAGCGACAAGATCGGGGAGATCGCCGCTGCCAACCGGATCGTGCTGCACGAGCTGAGCCCGCAGACCGGCTCGCTCGAACAGGCCTTCATGCAGATCACCGGCGACTCCGTCGAGTACCACACCGGTCTCGACGCCGAGGCGCACCACGTGCTCGAGTCCGCCAAGTAAACGGGGAAACCAAGATCATGAACCTGCTCGCGGTAGAACGCATCAAGCTGTTCTCCACCCGCTCGCCGTGGTGGTGCGCCCTCATCACGCTCGTGCTGGCCATCGGCTTCGCCGCCATCATCGCCGGCGCGACGTCGGCCGACTCCCAGCTCACGACGTCCGCCACGCTGTTCGGCGGCACCCAGTTCGGCATCGCCGTCGTCATGGTGCTCGCCGCGCTCGCGGTGACCACCGAATACCGCTTCAACACCATCCGCACGACGTTCCAGGCCGTGCCGCACCGCTCGCCGGCGCTGGTCGCCAAGGCGGTCGTCGTGGCGCTGGTCGCGCTGGTCATCGGCGAGCTCGCCGCGTTCGGCGCGCTGGGCCTCGGCATCCTGATGCGGCCGAACGACAACCTCGGCCTGCACACGTCGCAGGACTGGATGAACGTCGCGGGCCTCGGCCCGGTGTTCGCCATCAGCGCCGTGCTCGCCGTGGCGCTCGGGATCCTCATCCGGCACAGCGCCGGGGCCATCGCACTGCTGCTCATCTACTACTTGGCCGTGGAAGAGCTGGTGCAGCTGATCCCGAAGATCGGGCACACCATCCACGAGTGGCTGCCGTTCAACGTGGCGAACAAGTTCCTGCGCGGCTCGGCGGTCGTCGACGGCCCGCCGCCGTCGGACTCGCCGCTGAGCCCGGGCTGGGCGCTGGCGTACTTCGCCGGCATCGCGATCGTGTTCCTGCTCGTCGCACTCGGGGTTGCGAAGAAGCGGGACGCCTAGGGGGATAAAGGGGAAAACGGGAATCCGGGTCGCACTGTCGGGGGGCGACCCGGATTCCCGTTTGCCGATAGGCTCCCCGGGTGATCGAAGCGAACGCCCTGACCAAGCGGTACGGCGCCACCACCGCGGTCAACGAGCTGACGTTCACCGCGCGGTCGGGGCGCGTCACCGGCTTCCTCGGCCCGAACGGCGCCGGCAAGTCCACCACCATGCGGCTGATCCTCGGCCTCGACTCGCCCGACGTGGGCACGGCGCTCATCGACGGCGTCCCGTACCGCCAGCTGGAAGATCCACTCAGGACGGTCGGCGCGATGCTGGACGCCACCTGGCGCCACCCCGGCCGCAGCGGGCGTGACCACCTCCGCTGGCTGGCCGCGACCAACGGCCTCCCCGAGAAGCGCGTCGACGAGGTGCTCGCCCTGGTCGGGCTGACGAGCGCCGCCGGCCGCCGCGCCGGGCAGTACTCCCTCGGCATGCTGCAGCGGCTCGGGATCGCCGGCACGCTGCTCGGCGACCCGCGCGTGCTCCTGTTCGACGAGCCGGTGAACGGCCTCGACCCCGAGGGCATGGCCTGGATCCGGCGGCTGCTGCACGCGCTGGCCGCCGAGGGCCGGACGGTGTTCGTCTCCAGCCACCTGCTGCCCGAGATGGCGCAGACCGCGCAGGACCTGGTCGTGATCGGCCGGGGCCGGCTGATCTACCAGGGCACCATGGACGACTTCATCGCGCAGACGAGTGAACACGGGGTCCGGGTCCGCACCCCGCACCCGGACGAGCTGCGGGCCGCGCTGACCGGGCAGGCGGAGTTCACCGAGACCGACGGCACCTTCGTCGTGTCCGGGTTGGACAGTGACCGGATCGGGCAGCTCGCCTTCGACGCCGGGGCGACGCTGCACGAGCTGAGCCCGATCACCGGCTCGCTCGAGCAGGCTTACCTCGACCTCACCCGCGAAGCCGTCGAGTTCGCGATGCCTGCCGCATCTGCTGCGTCTTCTTCGGAGGCCGCCCGATGACCACCGCCACGAACCTGCTGCGCGCCGAGCGCATCAAGCTGTTCAGCACCCGGGCGCCGTGGTGGTGCCTGGCGCTCGCGCTCGCCGCGCCGCTCGGCTTCACCGCGCTGTTCTTCGCGCTGGCCGGGCCGGAGATCCCGCCGACCGTCGGCAACACCCAGCTCGCGAGCGGCAACGGCCGGACCGTGCTGGTCGTCCTCGCGATCCTCGCGACGGCGGCGGAGTTCAACTGGGGCACGATGCGGCTGACGTTCCAGGCCGTGCCGAGCCGGGTGCCCGCGCTGCTGGCGAAGGTCGTGGTCGTCGGCGCGGTCGGCGCCGGGCTCGGGCTGCTCGTCGGCTTCGGCTCGTGGGGCCTGGCGACGCTGGTGAACCCGGACGCCGACCTCGCGCTGCACTCCGGCGAGGAGTGGCGCTCGGTGCTCGGGCAGAGCCTGGTCTTCCTGCTCGCCGCGGTGGCCGGCGTCGGCGTCGCCCTGCTGCTGCGCAGCGTCGCCTTCGCGCTGACCGCGGTGCTCGTGTGGACACAGGTGCTCGAAGCCGTGGTGGTCTTCATCCCCGGCGCCGGCAAGCACATCTACCAGTGGATGCCGTTCCACGCGGCCGACCAGTTCGTCGGCGCCGGCGGGCTGGGCGCGGGCGCGTTGCAGCTGCCGGCGGCCCCGCTCGGGCCGTGGGGCTACCTCGGTTACTTCGCGGCGATCTGCGTTGCACTGTTCGTGGCCGGGGTGCTCGTCACGGCGAAGCGCGACGCCTGAGCGTGACCGGCATCTCATTACTGCAAAAAACTGCGTTAAGAGAAGATGAAGAGCCTGTGGCTTCTCTCACAGGCACCGGACATAATGCTATGACCAGGCAATATTCGTAAGAGAGCGCACCGGAACCGTCTGAACTCCCCCCTGGAGGTGAATCTTGACGGTGGACACCGGGCAAGAATTGGGTGGCACGATTCCCCGAGCCCGCGTCGAAGACGACGCGCCCCGGCTCGAACCCATGCTGGACCTCGAATGGTCGCGGGCGATCGACCTCCCGCAGACCGCACTGGCGGCGGCGACGCCCGCCGAACTCCGCCGGGCGTGGGTGCACCGCGCGCCCGAAGACCGCGTCCTGGCCCTGTTCCGCGCCTCGGCCGGGATGGCGGGGCAGATTCCCGCGCCGTGGTGGCTGCGGGCGGTGGCAGTGTTCTAACCCTGTTTCCCACTCACGACCCCGCCGAGAGCGCCAAGTCTAGGGATTTGCGGGTCCGGCGTGCGGTTCACTCGAGGCGACTACGCCGTGAACCTGGAGGTACCTGGTGGCACTGTCTTCGGACAAGGACAAGGTCGTCGAAGCGCTCCGGGCGTCCTTGCGGGACAACAAACGGCTGCGCGAACAGAACGACCGGCTCGCGGCCGCCTCCAGGGAACCGATCGCCGTCGTCGCGATGGGCTGCCGTTTCCCGGGCGGGGTGAACGACCCCGAACAGCTCTGGGATCTGCTCCGCACCGGCACCGACGCCATCGGAAGCTTCCCCGCAGACCGGAACTGGACCGCCGCCGAGCTCGCCGGCAGCAACACCGCCGAGGGCGGGTTCCTCGACAATGCCGGCGACTTCGACCCCGGCTTCTTCGGCATCTCGCCGCGCGAGGCCCTCGCCATGGACCCGCAGCAGCGTCTGCTCCTCGAAGTCTCGTGGGAAACCTTCGAACGCGCCGGGCTGGACCGAAAAGCCCTGCAGGCCAGCGACACCGGCGTCTTCATCGGCTGCAGCAACCAGGCTTATGGCTCCACCGACTTCGACACCCTCCCCGACGAGGTCCGCGGCCACCTGCTCACCGGCAGCGCCGTGTCCGTCGCGTCGGGCCGGATCGCCTACACCTTCGGGCTCGAAGGCCCCACCGTCACCGTCGACACCGCCTGCTCGTCCTCGCTCGTCGCGCTGCACCTCGCCGTGCAGGCGCTGCGCGCGGGGGAGTGCTCGATGGCGCTCGCCGGCGGCGTCACCGTGATGGCCACGCCCGCCGTCTTCGTCGAGTTCACCAGCCAGGGCGGGGTTTCCGCCTCCGGCCGCTGCCAGTCGTTCGCCGACACCGCCGACGGCACCGGCTGGGGCGAAGGCGCCGGCGTGCTGCTCGTCGAGCGGCTGTCCGACGCCCGCAAGAACGGCCACCCGGTCCTCGCCGTCCTGCGCGGCTCCGCCGTCAACTCCGACGGCGCCTCCAACGGCCTCACCGCCCCCAACGGTCTTTCGCAGCAACGCGTCATCCGCGCCGCGCTCGCCAACGCCGGCCTCAAACCGTCCGAAGTGGACGCCGTCGAGGCGCACGGCACCGGCACCACGCTGGGTGACCCGATCGAGGCGCAGGCCCTGCTCGCGACGTACGGACGCGACCGCGAGCACTCGCTGCGGCTCGGCTCGATCAAGTCCAACATCGGGCACACCCAGGCCGCCGCCGGCGTCGCCGGCGTGATGAAGATGGTCCTGGCCCTGCGCCACGGCGAGCTGCCCCGCACGCTGCACGTCACCGAGCCGTCCGCGCAGGTCGACTGGACGCGCGGCGCGGTCGAGCTGCTGACCGAGCACACCGCCTGGCCCGAGACCGGCGCGCCCCGCCGGGCCGGGGTCTCCTCGTTCGGCGTCGGCGGCACGAACGCCCACGTCGTGCTCGAAGCCGCGCCCGCGTCCGCAACCGAGGAAACCGAAGCGCCGCAAGGCCCGTCGGCCTGGGTGCTGTCGGGCCGCACCGCCGGAGCCCTGCGCGAGCAGGCCGACCGGCTACGCAAGCACGTCACCGGAGAAAGGCCGGCCGATGTCGGCCTGAGCCTGGCCACCGCCCGCACCGCCTGGGAACACCGCGCCGCCGTGGTCGGTACCACCGTCGAAGACCTGGTCCGCGGCCTGGACGCGCTCGCGGACGCGACGCCGTCGGCCGAGGTCGTCCAGGGTGTCGCCGCACCCCTGGGCAAGACGGCCTTCGTCTTCCCCGGCCAGGGCGCGCAGTGGGCCGGGATGGCTGTCGGCCTGCTCGACGAGCCCCTCTTCGCCGCCAGGATCGCCGAGTGCGAAGCCGCGCTCGCCCCGCACGTGGAGTGGACCCTGACGGACGTCCTCGGCGACGCGGACGCGCTGGCCCGGGTCGACGTCGTGCAGCCGGCCTCCTGGGCCGTGATGGTCTCCCTCGCCGCGCTCTGGCAGTCGGCGGGCGTCAAGCCCGGCGCCGTCGTCGGGCACTCCCAGGGCGAGATCGCCGCTGCCGTCGTCTCGGGCGCACTGTCCCTTGAGGACGGTGCTCGCGTGGTTGCTTTGCGGAGCAAGCTCATCGCCCAGCAGCTCGCCGGCCAGGGCGGGATGGCCTCGGTCGCGCTGTCCGTCACCGAGATCACCCCGCGGCTGGACGAGCGGATCAGCGTGGCCGTGGTCAACGGCCCGGGCTCGGTCGTGCTCTCCGGCGAGCCGGAAGCGCTCGACGAGCTGATCGAAACCGTGGTGGCCGAAGGCGTCCGCGCCCGCCGGATCCCGGTGGACTACGCGTCGCACTCCGCGCACGTCGAGGCGATCGAGGACGCCCTGCTCGACGCGCTCGCCCCGGTCACCCCGCGCGAAGCCGCGATCCCGCTCCACTCTTCGGTGCTCGGCGAGCGGATCGACACCCGCACGATGGACGCCGGCTACTGGTACCGGAACCTGCGCCGGACGGTTTTGTTCGACACGGCCGTGCGCGGCCTCGCCGAGGCGGGGTTCACCACGTTCGTCGAGGTCAGCGCCCACCCCGTGCTCGCCGCGGCCATCCAGGAGACCCTGGACGAGCCCGTCGTCGTCGGCTCGCTGCGCCGCGGGGAGGGCGGCCTGCCGCGCTTCCTGACGTCGCTGGCCGAGCTGTGGACCCGCGGTGCGCCGGTCGAGTGGGCCGGGCTCTTCCCCGGCGCGCGGCGCGTGGACCTGCCCACCTACCCCTTCCAGCGCGAACGCTACTGGCTGACTCCCGCCGAGAAGGCCACGGGCGCGGCCGACGACCACTTCTGGTCCGCTGTGGACAGTGGGGACGCCGACGGGCTCGCCGCTTCGCTGGACGTGGACGCGACCGCGCTCGCCGATGTCCTGCCCGGCCTCGCCCAATACCGCAGGCGCCGACACGATCAGTCCGTTGTGGACGGCTGGCGCTACCGCATCGCGTGGCAGCCGGCGACCCCGCCCGAAGCCCGGCTGACCGGCCGGTGGCTGGTCGTCGCTCCCGCCGGCCACCCGGCCGGTGACCTCGTCGACGGTCTGGCCGCGCACGGCGCCGAGCCGTTCCTGGTGACCGTCGAGCCCGGCGCCCCGCTCCCGGAGCTGCCCGCCGAAGGCGTGACCGGCGTCCTGTCCTTGCTCGCCTTCGCCGACGACGGCCTCTACGCCACCATCGAGCTGGTCCGGGCGGTCGCCGCGCCGCTGTGGCTGCTGACCCGCGGCGCGGTCTCCACCGGCCGTTCCGACCGGCTGACCAGCCCGGATCAAGCGCAGATCTGGGGCATGGGCCGGGTTGTGGGCCTGGAGCACCCGGACCGCTGGGGCGGCCTCGTCGACCTGCCCGAGACCCTCGACGACCGCGCGCTCGGCCGCCTGGCCCGGGTGCTCGCCGACGCGAGCGAGGACCAGGTCGCCATCCGCGCCGCCGGGGTGCTGGTCCGCCGCCTGGTCCCGGCACCTCTCGGCCGTACCGCACGCGAATGGCGGACGAGCGGAACCGCCCTGATCACCGGCGGCACCGGGGCGCTCGGTGCGCACGTGGCCCGCTGGCTGGCGGGTGCGGGTGCCGAGCACCTCGTCCTGACCAGCCGCCGCGGTCCCGACGCCGACGGCGCCGCCGAGCTGCGCGAAGAGCTGACGGCGCTCGGCGTCGAGGTGACCATCGCCGCCTGCGACGTCGCCGACCGCGACGCCCTGGCCACCCTGCTCGCCGGCATCGAACCTCGCACCGTCGTGCACGCGGCCGGGGTGGGCCGCTCGGCCGCCCTCGCCGACACCGACCGCGCCGAAGTCGCCGACACGCTGCGCGCGAAGGTCGAGGGCGCCGCCAACCTCGATGCCCTGCTCACCGGGGACCTCGACGCCTTCGTGGTGTTCTCCTCCAACGCGGGTGTCTGGGGTGGCGGCGGCCAGGCCGCGTACGCCGCGGCCAACGCCGCCCTCGATGCCCTCGCGCAGCACCGCCGGGACCGCGGCCTGACCGCGACCTCCGTCGCCTGGGGAGCCTGGGCCGGCGCGGGCATGACCGCCGACGGCTCCGCGGAGCAGCTGCGCCGCCGGGGCATCCGCGCGATGGACCCCGCCCTCGCGCTCACCGCGTTGCACCAGGCCCTCGACGCCGACGAGACGTTCCTGGCCGTCGCCGACATGGACTGGGCGCGGTTCGCCCCCGCCTTCACCGCGGCGCGCCCGCGCCCCCTGCTCGACGAGCTGCCCCAGGTCCGCGCGGCCCTCGCGGACACGCCCGTCGAGGCGGATTCCCCCTTACGACAAAGGCTTTCCGGCCTGACCGAGGCCGCGCGGGCCGAAGCGCTGCTCGACCTCGTGCGGGCCGAGACCGCCGCCGTCCTGGGCTACCCCGGGCCGGGCTCGATCGAGCCCGACCGGGCCTTCCGCGACCTGGGCGTCGACTCCCTGATCGCCCTGGAGGTGCGCAACCGGCTCGTCGCGGCGACCGGGCTCAAGCTGCCCGCCGTCGTGCTGTTCGACCACCCGGACCCGCGGCGGCTCGCCGCGCTGCTGGGACACCGGTTGCTCGACGCCGGCCCCGTGGCGGCCGATCGGCCGGTGTCCCGGGTGGACACCGACGAGCCGATCGTCATCGTGTCGATGGCGTGCCGCCTGCCCGGCGACGTGCGCTCGCCGGAAGACCTGTGGGACCTGGTTTCCGCCGGCGCCGAGGGCCTGTCGGCCTTCCCGGCGAACCGCGGCTGGGACCCCGACGGGGTGGGCGGGTTCGTCCACGACGCCGACGAGTTCGACGCCGGCTTCTTCGGGATCTCACCCCGGGAAGCCCTGGCCATGGACCCGCAGCAGCGGCTGCTGCTGGAGAGCGCGTGGGAGGTCTTCGAGCGCGCCGGGATCGACCCGCGTTCGCTGCGCGGCAGCGCCGCCGGCGTGTTCGTCGGCTGCGGCACCCAGGGCTACGCGACCGGTCACACCGAGGCGGCCGAAGAGGTCGAAGGGCATCTGCTCACCGGGAACGCCGGCGCGGTCGTGTCCGGGCGGGTGTCCTACGTGCTCGGTCTCGAAGGCCCGGCGGTGACCGTGGACACGGCGTGCTCGTCGTCGCTGGTGGCGCTGCACCTGGCCGCGCAGTCGGTCCGCTCCGGCGAGTCGTCGATGGCGGTGGCCGGCGGCGTGACGGTGATGGCGACGCCGGGCGCGTTCCAGGAGTTCGCCAAGCAGGGCGGCCTGGCCGGCGACGGACGGTGCAAGTCCTTCGCCGACGCGGCCGACGGCACCGGCTGGGGTGAGGGCGTCGCGCTGGTCCTGGTCGAGCGCCTGTCGGACGCCCGGCGGCTCGGCCACCCGGTGCTCGCGGTCCTGCGCGGCTCGGCGATGAACCAGGACGGCGCGTCGAACGGCCTGAGTGCCCCGAACGGCCCGTCGCAGCAACGCGTGATCCGTGCGGCACTGGCGAACGCGGGCCTCGAACCGTCCGATGTGGACGCGGTCGAGGCGCACGGGACGGGCACGACGCTGGGCGACCCGATCGAGGCGCAGGCGCTGCTGGAGACCTACGGCCAGGACCGGGAGCGCCCGCTGTGGCTGGGCTCGGTGAAGTCCAACGTGGGCCACACGCAAGCCGCGTCGGGCGTGGTCGGGGTGCTCAAGATGGTCCTCGCGATGCGCGGCGGAACGCTGCCGAAGACGCTGCACGTGGACCGGCCGTCGGACCGGGTCGACTGGACGTCCGGTGAGGTGCGCCTCCTGACCGAGGCCCAGGAGTGGCTTGCCGGTGACCGGCCGCGCCGCGCGGGTGTGTCGTCGTTCGGCGTCAGCGGGACCAACGCGCACGTCATCCTCGAAGAGCCGCCGGCGGTTCCGGCTGTCCACAGTGAACCGTCCACCGGCGTGGTGCCGTGGGTGCTTTCGGGCCGGACCGCGCAAGCGGTGCTGGATGCCGCGCGCGGCCTGTCCTCCGTCGACGGAGACCCGGCGGACATCGCGCTCGCGCTCGCCGCGCGGTCGGCTTTCGAGTACCGGGCCGTGGTCGTGGGTGACGGCCGTGACGACCTGCTCGCCGGGCTCGCCGCGGTGCGGCCCGGATCCGCGGAGCCGGGCAAGACGGCATTCCTGTTCTCGGGCCAGGGTTCGCAGCGCGTCGGGATGGGGGCCGAGCTGTACGAGCGGTTCCCGGTGTTCGCGGACGCGTTCGACGCGGTGTGCGCGCTGGTCGACGCCGACCTGGAGCGGCCGTTGCGGGAGGTCGTCTTCGGCGACGCTTCGGCGCTCGATCGGACGGGGTACACGCAACCGGCGCTGTTCGCGGTCGAGGTGGCGCTGTTCCGGTTGCTGGAGTCGTGGGGCGTGGTCCCGGACCACGTGGCCGGCCACTCGATCGGTGAGATAGCCGCGGCGCACGTCGCCGGTGTGCTGTCCCTCGAGGACGCTTGCCGGCTCGTCACCGCGCGGGCGGGACTCATGCAGGCGTTGCCCGCCGGCGGCGCGATGCTGGCTGTCGAGGCCACGGAGGACGAGGTTGCGGCGCTCCGGACCGACGGTGCGGGCTTGGCCGCGGTGAACGGGCCTGCGGCCGTGGTGGTGTCCGGCGAGGCCGTCGCGGTCGCGTCGATCGAGCGGCACTTCGCCGGGCTGGGCCGGAAGGTCCGGCGGCTCACGGTGTCGCACGCGTTCCACTCGGCGCTGATGGACCCGATGCTGGCCGAGTTCGCCCGCGTGGCCGGGTCCTTGTCCTTCGGCGCGCCCACGATTCCCCTGGTGTCCACCGTGTCCGGACGGCTCGCCGGCGACGAGATCCTGACCCCGGAGTACTGGGTGCGTCAGGTCCGCGAGCCGGTGCGGTTCGCCGACGCCGCGGCCGCCCTCGCCGGTCTCGGCGTCACGCGAGGGCTCGAACTCGGCCCCGACGGCGTGCTCTCGGCGCTCGCCGGATTCCCGGTGGTTCCGTTGCTGCGCAAGGACCGTGACGAATACCGGAGCCTGCTGACCGCGCTGGCCGACGCGCACACGCGCGGTCACACCGTCGACTGGCCGTCCGTCCTGCACGCCGCGCACCCCGGTCGTCCCGGTGGCACGGTCACCCTGCCGACGTATCCGTTCCAGCGCACGCGTTTCTGGCTCGAGACCCGGCCGGCCCCGGACGCGCGGTTCTGGGCGGCCGTCGAGAACGGTGACCTCGAAGCCTTGACGGCCTGGCGCGAGCGTGGACCGGCCCCGGCCGGCCAGTACGAAGTCACCTGGACGCCCGTCGACGGCGGCGAGAGCCGCCTCGACGGCCGATGGCTCGCGGTGGTCCCCGCCGGCTCGGACCCGCACTTCGCCGATGACGTCCTCGAAGTCACCTCCGCCGACGACCGTGCCTCGCTCGCCGCGCGCCTGCGGGGCCGGGACGTCACGGGCATCCTGTCTACTTTGGACGTGACCGGGCAGCTCTCGCTCGTCCAGGCCCTCGGTGACGCGGAGATCGACGCGCCGCTGTGGTGCGTCACCCGGGCCGCGGTCGCCGCGGCGGAGGGCGACGTGCCGGACCCGGAGCAGGCGATGGTCTGGGGGCTCGGGCGCACGGTCGCGCTGGAGCACCCGCACCGCTGGGGCGGCCTCGTCGATCTGTCCGCCGATGCCGACGAGAAGACGTTGCGAGCGGTCCTCGAGAGCGCGACCGGCGAGGACCAGGTCGCCATCCGCGGCTCGGAGGTCCTGGCCCGCCGGCTCGTCCGTCGCACCGCACCGCCGTCGGTCCCGTGGCAGCCGAGCGGCACGGTCCTCGTCACCGGCGGCACCGGCGCTCTGGGCCGGCACGTCGCACGGTGGCTGGCCGGTGCCGGCGTCGAGGGTCTCGTCCTGACGAGCCGCCGCGGCCCCGACGCGCCGGGTGCCGACGACCTCAAGACCGAGCTGACCGAACTCGGCGTTCGCGTCGACGTCCTGGCCTGCGACGTCACCGATCGCGCCGCCCTCGAAGCGACGATCGAGTCCGTCGGCGACCTCACCGCCGTCGTGCACACCGCCGGTGTCCTGGCCGACGGCGTCCTCGAAGCCCTCACCCCCGAACGCCTGGCCGAGGTCGTCGACGCGAAGGCCGTCGCCGCCCGGCACCTGCACGAACTGACCGCCGGGCTGGAGGCGTTCGTCCTCTTTTCCTCGTGCGCGGGTACCTTCGGCGCGGCCGGGCAGGGTAACTACGCCGCCGCGAACGCCTACCTCGACGCCCTCGCCGAACAGCGCCGGGCCCAGGGGCTCGCCGCGACGTCGATCGCCTGGGGCCCGTGGGCCGACGGCGGCATGGCCACGGCGTCGGCCGCCGAGGAGCACCTCGGCCGCACCGGGCTCGCCCCGGTGCGGCCCGACCGCGCCATCGCCGCGCTGCGGGCCGCGGTGAACGGTGGCGCAGCGGCCGTCACCGTCGCCGACGTCGACTGGGAGCGGTTCGCCGCCGCGCTCACCGCGCACCGGCCGAGCCCGCTGATCGCCGGGCTGCCCGAGGTGCGGCAGCTCACGCCCGCCACGACGGACCGGCTCGAGCTGTCCGCCCCGGATGCCGACCGGCAGCTGCTCAAGCTGGTCCGCGAGCAGGTCGCTCTCGCGCTCGGCCACCGCTCGGCCGACGACGTCGCGGCCGGCCGCACCTTCAAGGAGCTCGGCTTCGACTCGCTGACCGCCGTCGAGCTGCGCAACCGCCTCGACACGGCGACCGGGCTGCGGCTCCCGGCCACGCTCGCCTTCGACTACCCGACCGCGACGGCGCTGGCCGCGTACCTGCGCGCCGAGCTGCTGGGGGAGGCCGAGGCCGACCAGACGGCGGTCGTCCGGAACACCGACGAGCCGATCGCCATCGTCGGCATGAGCTGCCGGTTCCCCGGCGGCGTGAAGAATCCGGACGAGCTGTGGGCGTTGCTCGCCGAGGGCCGGGACGCGGTCTCGGAGTTCCCGGCCGACCGCGGCTGGGACACCGACGCGCTCTACGACCCCGATCCTGACCACGCGGGGACGACCTACGTGCGCGAAGGCGGCTTCCTGGCCGGCGCCGACCGGTTCGACGCCGAGTTCTTCGGGATCTCGCCGCGCGAGGCGCTGGCCATGGACCCCCAGCAGCGGCTGCTGCTGGAAGCGTCCTGGGAGGCCTTGGAGCAGGCGGGCGTCGACCCGCTGTCGGTGCGCGGCGCGCCCGTCGGGGTGTTCGCCGGGACCAACGGCCAGGACTACACCGCGGCGCTGCACTTCGGTGCGGAGAGCGTCGACGGCTACCTCGCCACCGGCAGCGCGGGCAGTGTCCTTTCCGGACGGATCGCCTACGAGCTCGGGCTGGAAGGCCCGGCGATGACCGTCGACACGGCGTGCTCGTCGTCGCTGGTCGCGCTGCACCTGGCCGCCCAGTCCCTGCGGGCGGGCGAGTGCTCGCTGGCGCTGGCCGGCGGCGTGACGATCATGTCGACCCCCGGCCTGTTCGTCGAGTTCAGCCGGCAGCGCGGTCTCGCGTCCGACGGCCGGTGCAAGGCCTTCGCCGACGAGGCGGACGGCACGGGCTGGGGCGAAGGCGTCGGCGTCGTCCTCGTCGAACGGCTGTCCGACGCGCGGCGCAACGGGCACCCGGTGCTCGCGATCGTCCGGGGTAGCGCGGTCAACCAGGACGGCGCGTCGAACGGCTTGACCGCACCGAACGGACCTTCGCAGCAGCGGGTGATCCGGGCCGCGCTGGCGAACGCGGGCCTGGCACCGTCCGATGTGGACGCCGTCGAGGCGCACGGCACCGGGACAACCCTGGGTGACCCGATCGAAGCGCAGGCCTTGTTGGCCACCTACGGCCGGGACCGCGAAGAACCGCTGTGGCTCGGCTCGATCAAGTCGAACATCGGGCACACGCAGGCGGCCGCGGGCGTCGCCGGGGTCATCAAGATGGTCCTCGCGATGCGCCGAGGCGTGCTCCCCGCGACCCTCCACGTCGGCGAGCCTTCGCGGCACGTCGACTGGGACAGCGGTGCGGTCTCCCTGCTCACCGAGTCACGTCCCTGGCCCGAGCGTGAGCGACCGCGTCGCGCGGGAATCTCGTCGTTCGGCGTCAGCGGCACCAACGCGCACATCATCGTGGAGCAGGTCCCCGAGCCACTGGTCGAGTCGACTGTAGACGACGAACGCGCGCCCTGGGTGATCTCTGCCCGGTCGGAAGCGGCGCTCCGGGACCAGGTGGCCGCGCTCGCCGAGGTGCCGGGGAGCGTCGCCGAGATCGCCTGGTCGCTGGTGACCACCCGCTCGGCTTTCGAGCACCGCGCGGTCATCCTCGACGATCACCGCGAACCGGCTGCCACCGTCGCCGGAACCGCCGGGGCCGCGGGGGAGACGGTGTTCGTCTTCCCCGGCCAAGGTGCGCAGTGGGCGGGGATGGCCGTCGAGCTGCTCGACGAGCCCGTCTTCGCGCGGCGGATCGCCGAATGCGCCGCCGCGCTGGCCCCGCACGTGGACTGGTCGCTGACCGACGCACTGGGCGACGCGGACGCGCTGGCCCGGGTCGACGTCGTGCAACCCGCGTCCTGGGCCGTGATGGTGTCCCTGGCCGCGCTCTGGCGGTCACACGGGATCGAGCCGGACGCCGTCGCCGGGCACTCGCAAGGCGAGATCGCGGCCGCGGTCGTCGCGGGTGGACTGTCTCTCGAGGACGGTGCCAAGGTCGTCGCGCTGCGCAGCAAGGCGATCGCCGCCGGGCTCGCGGGCCAGGGCGGCATGGCGTCGATCGCCCTCGATGCCGGTCGCGTGGCGGACCTGCTGCCGGAGGGGGTCGCGATCGCGGCCTACAACAGCCCGGCCTCGACCGTGGTGTGCGGCGACCCGGCCGCGCTGGACGACCTGATCGCCCAGTGCGCCGAAAAGGGCATCCGGGCCCGCCGCATCCCGGTCGACTACGCCTCGCACTCCGTCTACGTCGAGGGCATCCGCAACGAACTCCACGAAGTCCTGGCCGGTCTGAGCCCGCGCACCGGCGACGTCCCGTTCTACTCAGCGGTGACGGCCGAGCCGGTCGACACCGCGACCCTCGACGCCGGCTACTGGTACCGGAACCTGCGCGAGCCGGTCCGCTTCCTCGACACGACCCGCGCGCTCATCGAGCGCGGACACCGGTTCTTCGTCGAGGTCAGCCCGCACCCGGTGCTCCTCTCCGCGATCCAGGAGACCCTCGACGACACCCCGGGCGTCGTCGTCGGGACGCTGCGACGCGGCGAAGGCGGCCCGCGCCGGTTCCTGACCTCGGTCGCCGATCTGTGGACGCAGGGACACGACGTCGACTGGCGGACGTTCCTCCCGGAGACGCGCACGATCGCCCTGCCCACCTACCCGTTCCAGCACCGCCGGTTCTGGCCGACGGTCAAGCCTACCGCGGCGCCCGCCGGCGACCCCGTCGACGAGCAGTTCTGGGCCGCCGTGGAACGCGAGGACCTGGCGTCGATCGCCGGCACCCTGGCCGTCGCGCCGGAACCCCTCGGCGACGTCCTGCCCGCGCTCGCGTCCTGGCGGCGCACGCGGCTGGAAAAGTCCACTGTGGACAGCTGGCGCTACCGCATCACCTGGAAACCCTCGGCCATCGAAGCGAAGGCGCTCACCGGCACCTGGCTGGTCGTCCTGCCGGAGGGCGGGGACCACCCGTGGCTCGACGCCGCGGTGCGGGCCGTCGGGACCGCCGTCCCGATCACCGTCGGCGCCACCGACCGCGCCGCGCTCGGCAAGCGCCTCGTCGACCTCGCCCCGGTGGACGGCGTGCTCTCCCTGCTCGCCCTCGACGCGACCGCGCACCCGGTGCTCCCGCGCGGCGTCGCGAACACCCTGCTCCTCACCCAGGCGCTCGGCGACGCCGGGATCACCGCCCCGCTGTGGCTCGCCACGGCGGGCGCGGTGGCCACCGGCCGCCACGACGCCGTGACCGACGCGGCGCAGTCCCAGATCTGGGGGCTGGGCCGGGTCATCGGCCTGGAACACGCCGACCGCTGGGGCGGCCTGGTCGACCTGCCGGACACGACCGGCGACCGCGACCGGCAGCGGCTGGCCGAAGTCCTGGCCGGGGCGGGTGACGAGGACCAGGTCGCCGTCCGCGCGTCCGGGGTCCTCACCCGCCGCCTGGTGCCGGCCCCGCTCGGCGACGGCGCCCCGGCCCGCGACTGGCGGCCGTCCGGCACCGTGCTGATCACCGGCGGCACCGGCGCGCTCGGCGCCCACGTCGCCCGCTGGCTCGCCGGCCGCGGCGCGCAACGCCTGGTGCTCACCAGCCGGCGCGGTGAAGCGGCACCCGGCGCGGCCGAGCTCCGCGACGAGCTGACCGCGCTCGGCGCCACGACGACGATCGTGCCCTGCGACGTCGCCGACCGCACGGCCCTGAAAACGCTGCTCGACGAGCTGGATGAGCCGGTACGGGCCGTCTTCCACGCGGCCGGAATCGTCCAGGGCACCGCGCTCGACGACACCGAGCTGACCGAGTTCGCCGAGGTGGTGTCGGCCAAGGTCGCCGGCGCCACCCACCTCGACGAGCTCCTCGGCGACGTCGACGCGTTCGTGCTGTTCTCCTCCAACGCCGGCGTCTGGGGCAGCGGCGGGCAGGGCGCGTACGCGGCGGGCAACGCGTTCCTCGACGCGCTCGCGCAGCGCCGCCGGGACCGCGGGCTCACCGCCACGTCGGTCGCGTGGGGCGCGTGGCAGGGCGCGGGCATGGCGGGCGACAACGACGCCGAGGAGCACCTGCGCCGCCGGGGTGTGGGCGCGATGCCGCCGGAGCGGGCGCTGCTCGCGCTGGGGCAGGCGATCGACCGCGACGAGACCGTGCTCACCGTCGCCGACGTCGACTGGGAGCGATTCGTGCAGGGCTTCACCGCCGCGCGGCCGCGTCCGCTGCTCGACGACCTCCCGGCCGTTCGCCGGGCCCTCGAAGCCCGGCCGGCCGAAGCCGAGTCGGCGGACTTCGCGAGCCGGTTGGCCGGCCTGCCGCCCGTCGAACAGGAGCGCGTGGTCCTCGACCACGTCCGCGAGGCCATCGCCCGGGTGCTCGGGCACGCGGGTGCCGAGGAGATCGACGCGAACCGGCCGTTCAAGGAGATCGGCTTCGACTCCCTGACGGCGGTCGAGCTGCGCAACCGCCTGCGCGCGGCGACCGGGCTGAAGCTGCCCGCCACGCTCGTCTTCGACCACCCGACCCCGTCCGCGCTGGCCGGGTTCCTGCTCTCGGCGCTGGTCGGCGAGGAAGTTTCGGTCCTGGGGGAGCTGGACCGGATCGAGGCGCTGGTTTCAGGGGTTTCCCCAGACGATGACACCTTTGGGCAAATCACCAGCCGACTTCAGACCATGCTGAACAAGCTGGGAGAAGCCCGGGCGTCCGACGGCCGTCCCCGGGCCGCCCAGCAGCTCGAAGGCGCGACGGACGACGAAATTTTCGACTTCATCCACCGGGAGCTCGGCAGGTCGTGATGCCCGCGCCGGTGGACCGCACAGGACCACGAGGGCGCTGGTGAACGAAGAGAAGCTCCGGGACTACCTGAAGTGGGTTACGACCGACCTCGCCGAGACCCGGCAACGCCTCCAGGAGCTGGAGGCGGGGGAGAAGGAGCCGATCGCGATCGTCGCGATGGGCTGCCGGTTCCCCGGCGGCGTGACCTCCCCGGAGGATCTTTGGGACCTGGTCTCCGACGGGACCGACGCGATGTCGGCGTTCCCGGCCGATCGTGGTTGGGACCTCGGTGATGGCGACTACGCGCGCACGGGCGGGTTCATCGACACCGCCACGACGTTCGACCCGGCGTTCTTCGGCATCAGCCCGCGCGAGGCGCTCGCCACCGACCCGCAGCAGCGGCTGCTGCTCGAAGTCTCGTGGGAGGTCTTCGAACGCGCCGGCATCGACCCCGGCTCCCTGGCCGGGACGTCCGCGGGGGTCTTCGTCGGCTCGACGCCGTCCGGGTACGGCCTCGGCAGTGAGACCGGCGAGGTCGCCGGGCACCTGCTCACCGGCAACGCGGGCAGCGTCCTGTCCGGGCGGCTCGCCTACAGCTACGGCCTCGAAGGACCCGCGGTCACCGTCGACACGGCGTGCTCGTCCGCGCTGGTCGCCCTGCACCTCGCCTGCCAGGCCCTGCGCAAGCGCGAGTGCTCCCTCGCGCTGGCCGGCGGCGCCACGATCATGTCGACCCCGGCCGTGTTCCTCGAGTTCGCCCGCCAGGGCGGCCTCGCCGGGGACGGCCGCTGCAAGCCCTTCGCCGAAGCCGCCGACGGTACCGGCTGGGGCGAGGGCGTCGGCCTGCTGCTGCTCGAGCGCCTGTCCGACGCGCGCCGCCGCAACCACCCCGTGCTCGCCGTCGTCGAGGGCTCGGCCGTCAACTCCGATGGCGCGTCCAACGGCCTGACCGCCCCGAACGGCCCGTCGCAGCAGCGGGTGATCCGCGCGGCCCTGGCTTCCGCCGGTCTTTCGCCCGCCGACGTCGACGTCGTCGAGGCGCACGGCACCGGCACCACGCTGGGCGACCCGATCGAAGCCCAGGCACTGCTGGCCACCTACGGGCAGAACCGCCCGGCGGACCGGCCGCTGCGGGTCGGCGCGGTGAAGTCCAACATCGGGCACACCCAGGCCGCCTCCGGCGCGGCCGGCGTCATCAAGATGGTCCTGGCCCTGCGGCACGGGCACCTGCCGCACACCCTGCACCTGGACGAGCCGTCGTCCCACGTGGACTGGGCGGCCGGGTCGGTCGAGCTGCTGGGCGAGCCGATGCCGTGGCCGGAGCGCGACGCGCCCCGCCGCGCCGGGGTGTCCGCGTTCGGCGTCAGCGGCACCAACGCCCACGTCCTGCTCTCCGAACCGCCCGCGGCCGAGGAGGCCGAGGAAACCCCGGCTTCGGCCGGGCCCTGGCCGTTCCTGGTCTCCGCGCGGGGCACGGCCGCCCTGCGCGAGCAGGTCGCGAGCCTCCGATCCGTGGCGGAGAAAGAAAACCTGGCCGACCTCGCCTGGTCGCTCGGCACCGGCCGGGCCGCTCTCGACGACCGCGCGGTCATCCTCGCCGAGGGGCGGGGAGAACTGCTGCGCGGCCTCGACGCCCTCGCCGCGGACGGTGCGGCGCCGGGCCTGGTGCGCGGCACGATCCGGCCGGGAAAGCTGGCCTTCCTGTTCACCGGCCAGGGTTCCCAGCGCATCGGCATGGGACGCGAGCTGCACGAACGGTTCCCGGTCTTCGCCGCCGCGTTCGACGAGGTGTGCGCGGAGTTCGACCGCCACCTCGACCGTCCACTGCGGACGGTGATCGCTTCGGGTGAGCACCTCGACGAGACGGCGTACACCCAGCCCGCTCTGTTCGCGGTCGAGGTGGCGCTCTACCGGCTGGCCGAGTCCTGGGGCTACCAGCCGGACTACCTGCTCGGCCATTCGATCGGCGAGTTGGTCGCCGCGCACCTGGCCGGAGTGCTTTCCCTGGCTGACGCCTGCACGCTGGTGGCCGCGCGTGGCCGTCTGATGCAGGCGCTGCCCGCCGGGGGCGCGATGGTCGCCGTGCAGGCCACCGAGGACGAGGTGGACGGGGTCTCGATCGCCGCCGTCAACGGTCCGGATTCGCTGGTCCTGTCGGGTGACGAGGACGTCGTGCTGGCCGCCGCCGAGCGGTTCGCCGGGATGGGCCGCAAGACCAAGCGCCTCGACGTCTCGCACGCGTTCCACTCCGCGCGCATGGACGGGATGCTGGCCGAGTTCCGCCGGGTCCTCGACGGCCTCACCTTCCACCCGCCGAAGATCGCGGTCGTCTCCAACGTCACCGGCACCCTCGCCGACCGGCTGACTTCGCCCGACTACTGGGTTTCGCACGTCCGTGAGGCCGTGCGCTTCGCCGACGGCGTCGGCTGGCTGACCGAGGCCGGGGTGACCGGCTTCCTGGAACTGGGCCCCGACGGCGCGCTGGCCGCGCTCGTCCAGGACTGCGTGCCCACCGGTGCCGCCGTCGCCGCGCTCCTGCGCCGCGACCGTCCCGAGACGACCGCCGCGCTGACCGGGCTCGCCCGGATGCACGTGTCCGGCCACGGACCCGACTGGGCGGCCCTCCTGGGCGGCGGCCACCGGGTCGACCTTCCCACGTACCGCTTCCAGCGTCAGCGTTACTGGCTGGAGCCGTCGGTCCCCACCGGAACCGGGGACGACGAGTTCTGGTCCGCTGTGGACACCGGGACTCTCACCGACGTGCTGGATCTGCCGGAGGGCGCGCTCGGCGACCTCCTGCCCGCGCTGTCGGCTTATCGCGCGAAGCGCCAGGAAAAGTCCACTGTGGATGCCTGGCGGTACGGGATCGGCTGGACCCCGGTTTCCCCGGCGCCGAAGCCGCTCTCGGGGACCTGGCTGGCTGTCGTCCCTTCGGCGGACTTCACGTCGCCGGTGCTCGACGCTCTGGTGAGCCGCGGGTTCGTCCCCGTCACGCTCGACCGGCTGGCCGAGCACTCCGCTGTGGACGGTGTGCTTTCGCTACTGGCCTGGGACACCGAGGCCCTGCTGCGCACCATCGAGCTGGTCCGCACCGCGACCGCTCCCGTCTGGGTCGCGACGCGGGGTGCCGTCTCCACCGGGCAGTCCGACCCGCTGACCGCGCTGGACCAGGCTCCGCTGTGGGGCATCGGCCGCGTCGCCGCGCTGGAGTACCCGCAGCGCTGGGGCGGCCTGGTCGACCTACCCGAAACCCTCGACGACCGCGCGCTCGACCGGCTGACGGCCGTCCTGAACTCGGCCGAGGACCAGCTCGCATTGCGCGCGTCGGGAGTCTTCGGCCGCCGCTTGCGGCGGACGACCGGCCCGGCCGCCGAGCCGTGGTCGCCCGCCGGGACCGTGTTGATCACCGGTGGCACCGGCGCGCTGGGCGCGGTCGTCGCGCGCACGCTCGCCGAAGCCGGCGCCGAACACCTCGTCCTGGCCGGCCGCCGCGGTCTCGACGCCCCGGGCGCTGCGGCGCTGCGCGACGAGCTGACCGCGCTCGGCACCCGGATCACCCTCGCCGCCTGCGACGTCGCCGACCGCGACGCCGTGGCCGGGCTCCTCGACGGACTGCCCGACCTCGACGCCGTCATCCACACCGCCGGCGTCCTCGACGACGCCGTGCTCGACGGCGTCACCGCCGAGCAACTCGGCACCGTCTTCCGGCCCAAGCTCGACGCCGCGCGCCACCTCGACGAACTGACCCGTGACCGCGCCCTGTCCGCGTTCGTGCTGTTCTCGTCGTTCGCGGGCAGCCTCGGCGCGGTCGGGCAGGCCGCCTACGCCGCCGCCAACGCCGGGCTCGACGCGCTCGCCGAACAGCGCCGCGCCGCCGGGCTGCCCGCCACCTCCGTGGCCTGGGGCCCGTGGGGCGGCAGCGGCATGGCGGCCGACGACCTGGTCGCCGACCGGATGCGCCGGGGCGGGGTGCCGCCGATGGCGCCGCGCCTGGCGGTCGCCGCCCTGCGCCGCGCGATCGGCAGCGGGGACGCCACCCCCATCGTCGCCGACGTCGACTGGGCGAAGTTCGTGCCCGGGTTCACCACCACCCGCCCCAGCCCGCTGCTCGGCGACCTGCCCGAGGCGCGGGACGCGATGCGCACCCCCGACCAGGAACCCCTCGTCGCGCGGCTGGCCGCACTGTCCACCGAGGACCAGCAGGTGCTCCTGCTCGACGTCGTCCGCACCCAGGCCGCCGCCGTGCTCGCCTACCCCGGCCCGGAGGCGGTCGAGCCCGGGCGGGCGTTCAAGGACCTCGGCGTCGACTCGCTGACCGCCGTCGAGCTGCGCAACGGCCTCGGCGCCGCGACCGGGCGCGCGCTGCCCGCGACGCTGGTGTTCGACTACCCGACCCCGGCCGCCGTCGCCACTTACCTGCGCGAAGCGCTGGCCGGGTCCGCCGCGACGCCGGTCGTCACGGGAACCGCCACGGCGGTCGAGGACGAACCGCTCGCCATCGTGTCGATGGCCTGCCGCCTGCCCGGCGGCGTGCGGTCGCCCGAGGACCTGTGGGACATGCTGGCGGGCGGGCGTGACGCCGTCAGCACCTTCCCGGAGGACCGCGGCTGGCCCCTGGCCGACCTGTACCACCCGGACCGCGACCACGCGGGCACCAGCTACACGCGTCACGGCGGTTTCCTCGACGCCGTCGCGGACTTCGACGCCGGCTTCTTCGGGATCTCGCCGCGCGAAGCCCTCGCGATGGACCCGCAGCAGCGGCTGCTGCTGGAGACCTCGTGGGAGACGTTCGAGCGCGCGGGCATCGATCCGCTGTCGCTGCGTGGCTCCCAGGTCGGTGTCTACATCGGAACCAACGGGCAGGACTACGCGGCACTGCTGCGCGAGTCCGGCGAAGGCAGTTCGGACGGGCACGCCGGGACCGGGAACGCCGGCTCGGTCGTCTCCGGCCGCATCTCCTACGTGCTGGGCCTGGAGGGTCCCGCCGTCACGGTCGACACCGCGTGCTCGTCGTCGCTGGTCGCGCTGCACTGGGCCGCGCAGTCGCTGCGCTCGGGCGAGTCGTCGATGGCTCTCGTCGGCGGCGTGACCGTGATGACGACGCCGGGCGCGTTCCTGGAGTTCAGCAAGCAGGGCGGCCTGGCCGAGGACGGCCGGTGCAAGGCGTTCGCCGACGGCGCGGACGGCACGGGCTGGGGTGAAGGTGTCGGCCTCATCCTCGTCGAGCGGCTCTCCGACGCGCGGCGCAACGGGCATCCGGTGCTGGCGCTGGTGCGCGGCTCCGCGGTGAACCAGGACGGCGCGTCGAACGGCTTGACCGCGCCGAACGGGCCCTCGCAGCAGCGGGTGATCCGGGCGGCGCTGGCGAACGCGGGCCTGGCACCGTCCGATGTGGACGCCGTCGAGGCGCACGGCACCGGCACGACGCTGGGTGACCCGATCGAGGCGCAGGCGCTGCTGGTGACCTACGGCCGCGACCGTGAACACCCGCTGTGGCTGGGTTCGCTGAAGTCCAACATCGGGCACACCCAGGCGGCGGCGGGCGTCGCCGGGATCATCAAGATGGTCCTCTCCCTGGGGCACGGCCTGCTGCCGAAGACGCTGCACGTCGACCGGCCGTCGCGGCACATCGACTGGGAGAGCGGCGCGGTGGCGCTGCTGACCGAGTCGCGGGACTGGCCGGAGCACGACGGACCCCGCCGCGCCGGCGTGTCGTCGTTCGGCGTCAGCGGCACGAACGCCCACGTCATCCTCGAAGGCGTGCCCGCGACCGAGTCTCCGGCCGCCTCGGAAGGTCTGGTTCCCTGGGCCCTGTCCGGGCGGTCCGAGGCCGCGCTCCGGGACGCCGCGCGGGACCTGCTGCGGCTGGGGGACACCGACGTCGCCGCTGTCGCCGCCGGTCTGGGTGCGCGGGCCACGTTCGAGCACCGGGCCGTCGTGCTCGGCGTGGACTTCGCGGAGCTGGCGACCGGTCTCGAAGCCCTCGCGGGCGGCGGTCCCGCGGCGAACCTGGTCCGGGGGACGCGGGCCGCCGGGAAGTCGGCGTTCCTGTTCTCGGGTCAGGGTTCTCAGCGCGTCGGGATGGGTGCGGAGCTGTACGGGCGGTTCCCCGTGTTCGCGGACGCCTTCGACGCGGTGTGCGCGCTGGTCGACGCGGAGCTGGACCGTCCGTTGCGTGAGGTCGTCTTCGGTGACGCGTCGGCGCTCGACGAG
Organism: Amycolatopsis sp. NPDC005961; assembly: GCF_040629235.1. Lineage (NCBI taxonomy): Bacteria > Bacillati > Actinomycetota > Actinomycetes > Pseudonocardiales > Pseudonocardiaceae > Amycolatopsis > Amycolatopsis sp. NPDC005961. Next base: position 41,554 of record NZ_JBEXVF010000076.1, read on the forward strand.
ACCGGGTACACGCAACCCGCGTTGTTCGCGATCGAGGTGGCGCTGTTCCGGCTCATGGAGTCGTGGGGCGTCCGGCCGGACTACGTGGCCGGGCACTCGATCGGTGAGCTGGCCGCCGCGCACGTCGCCGGGGTGCTGTCCCTCGAGGACGCTTGCCGGCTGGTCGCGGCCCGCGCGAGCCTGATGCAGGCGCTGCCCGCGGGCGGCGCGATGCTCGCCGTGCAGGCCACCGAGGACGAGGTCGCCGCCGTGCTCGGCGACGGCGCGGGGTTCGCGGCCATCAACGGTCCACAAGCGATGGTCGTCTCCGGTGAAGCCGGCGCGGTCGCTTCGGTCGAGGAGCACTTCGCCGCGTCGGGCCGGAAGGTCCGGCGGCTCACGGTGTCGCACGCGTTCCACTCGGCGTTGCTGGACCCGATGCTGGACGCGTTCGCGGCCGTCGCCGACGGCTTGACCTTCCACGCGCCGAAGATCCCGCTGGTCTCCACGGTGTCCGGCCGGCTGGCCGGCGACGAGATCCTGACGCCGGTGTACTGGGTGCGGCAGGTCCGCGAACCGGTGCGGTTCGCCGACGCCGTCGACACACTGAGCGGGCTGGGTGTCACCGAGTCCGTCGAGCTGGGCCCGGACGGCGTGCTCGCCGCGCTGGCGCAGGAGACCCTGCCCGCGACGGCGACGCTGCGCAAGGACCGCCCCGAGGAGCGGACGTTGCTCGCCGCGCTGGCCCACCTGCACGTC
>NZ_JBEXVF010000077.1:0-42070 GCF_040629235.1 Amycolatopsis sp. NPDC005961
CCCGGCTGGATGTCGATGTCGATGCCGGCCAGGGCGTACTGCGCGCCGTAGCGCTTCACCAGCCCACGGCCGGACAGCACCGGCCCATTCGTCCACTGTGGAGTGTTCGGGTCCACGAGGTTCTCCCTGTCGGTTCGGATCTTGATGCCGATGAGCTTCGCGGAGATCCGGGGTGTCCACTTCGGGCAGACGGCCAGTCACGCGGGGTGCCGCATCGGCCGATCGGCCGAGGGAGTGCGGACCACTCGGCCAAGGTGCGAACGCGGGCAGATCCTCTAACGTCACGTTGTGACCGCCGCGCCCCCGCCGAACACGCTTTACGCACGCACCGCCGCCCTGGTGCGGCGCATCGGCGTCCCCTCGGCCGTCCTGTTCGCCGCCCTGCTCTTCGACGTCGTCTTCACCACGCAGGCCGCGCTCGACGACAACGGCCCCAAGTTCGTCGACTTCGGGTTGATCCCCGGCATCCTCGCGATGGTCGGTTGTGCGCTGTGGGCCCAGAAACGGGCCGCCGTCGCCGGCGTGACCGGTGCCGCCGTGCTGGTGTTCTCGACCCTCTTCATCCACGCGTTCCACGTGCCGCCCTACTCCAGCGTGCTGCCGAAGGTGACCATCACCGAGGTCGTGGCCGGGGTGCTGATGGTCTACTACGTGGCCCGCCGGGCCCGGGCGGGCGTGGCGTTCTGCGTGGTCAGCGTCCTGGTGGTCGGCGGACTCGTCGCCGTCTTCGGCAGGTACGCGGGTGTCGGCCAGATCGACAGCGGCACGGGATCGCAGGCTCTGCTGTTCGGCCTGCTGCTGCTCGCCGGGGCGGTGGTGCCGGCCATCACGCTGCGGGACCGCGGCCCGAAGGGCGATCCGCGGACGCGGAAGCTGCAGCGGGTGAACGAGCTGGCCATGGGGCAGTGGCCGTTGATCGGCCTGCTCGGGTTCGCGCTGCTGTTCGAGTTCGGCTACACGTATTCGAGCAACGCCCGCGGGTTCCCGATCCTGTTCTGCTCGCTCGTCGCGGCCGTCATCGCGGTGCTGTCCCCGCGACGGCCGGCGGACGCCCTCCTCGGCATCGCCGGGATCCTGCTCGTGTCCGCGGTCGTCACGCCGTTCCTGCACCTGCGCTACGACTACCCGATGCCGGGCGGCGTGCCGTTCGTGCAGGTCATCGCCGCGATGGGCGTGATCGTGAACCTGACCCGCGCGCGCGGGCTGAGCCAGTCGTGGCCGCGGATCGGCATCCTGTCGGCCGTCGTCGCCCTCGGCGCGATCCTCAACTCGAACCAGCCCCGGGGCATCCAGGCCGACCCGCAAACGCTGTCGATCCTGGCCTTCGCCGCGGCGCTGCTGCTCGGCATCTCGATCGCCGTCGGCCTGATGCTGCGGTCGCGGGATTCCGAGCGCACCACGGTCGTCCAGTCGGCAGTCGCTGACGCGCAGACCGCCGAGCGGATGGCGCTGGCCCGCGAGCTGCACGACGTCGTCGCCCACCACGTCACCGGGATCGTCGTGCAGGCCCAGGCCGCGCGGATGATGGCCGAGAAGAACCCGCAGATCGCGGTCGAGGCGATGGGCCGGATCGAGAACGCCGGGGTCGAGGCGCTCGCGGCGATGCGGCGGCTGGTCCGCTCGATGCGCGGCGACGCGCCGGCGGGATCGAGCGAGTTCAGCGAGCAGGCCACCACGGATCTGGGCGCCGACCTGCGGAAGCTGGTCGAGACCGCCAACCACGGCGTGCCGACGTCGATGCACCTCGACCTGCCGCCGGACCTGCCGCACGAGGTCGGCCGCTCGGCGCTGCGGCTGGTCCAGGAGTCGCTGACGAACGTCGGCAAGCACGCCTCGGACGCGACGGACGCGTTCGTCCTCGCCGAAGTGGACGGATCCGAACTGCACCTGAGGGTGACGGACAACGGGCACCTGACGACGCGACGGCCCGCCGGCGGATCGGGCGGCTACGGTCTGGTCGGGATGCGCGAGCGCGTCGCACTGCTCAAAGGACGGCTGTCGGCCGGGCGCGGCCCGGACGGTGGCTGGCGGGTCGAAGCGTGGCTGCCGCTGGCCGCCGGGGAAGGGGACGAGTGATCCGGGTACTGATCGCCGACGACCAGGAGATGGTGCGGATGGGCTTCCGCATGATCCTGGACGCGCAGGACGACATCGAGGTCGTCGCCGACGTCGCGGACGGCGTCTCGGCGGTGTCGAAGGCCCGCGAGCTGCGCCCGGACGTCTGTCTGCTCGACATCCGCATGCCCGGCCTCGACGGGCTCGAGGTCACCCGGCAGCTGGCCGGCCCGGACGTGAGCGACCCGCTGAAGGTGGTCGTGGTCACGACGTTCGACCTCGACGAGTACGTGCACACGGCGTTGCGCAACGGCGCTCACGGGTTCTTGCTGAAGGACGCGGGCCCGGCGCTGCTGATCGAAGCGGTCCGCGCGGCCGACCGCGGCGACGCGCTGGTCTCGCCCCAGATCACCATCCGCCTGCTCAAGCACTTCGACGGCGGCTCGGCCCGCCCGAAGGCGGCACCGCCGTCGGAGCCGTTGACCGCACGGGAGATGGACGTCGTCAAGGCGGCGGCGAGCGGGCTTACGAACACCGAGATCGGCGCCGAGCTGTTCCTGTCGCTGTCCACGGTGAAGACGCACCTGGCGTCGGTGCAGGGCAAGATCGGCGCCCGCAACCGCGTGGAGATCGCGGCGTGGGCGTGGCGGAGTGGAGTCGTCTCGTAATCGAGGGTGCGTAGTATCCAGAGATGCAACGCCGTTTCCACGCCCCTGTCGTTCTCCCCGCCGACGCGTCCTGTTCGCTCCTGCGTGACGCGGTCGTCGATGTGGACGCCGACGGGCGCATCTCCTACTGCGGACCGGCGGCCACCGCCCCCGAGTCCGCCGCACCGGTCACCACCCTGACCGGCATCCTGCTGCCCGGCCTGGTCAACACGCACGCGCACAGCCCGATGACGCTGCTGCGCGGCATGGGCGGCGACCTGCCGCTGCTGCCCTGGCTCAACGAGATCATCTGGCCCGCCGAAGCGAAGCTGCGGCCGGAGGACGTCCGCACCGGCATGCTGCTCGGCTCGGTCGAGATGCTGCGCCACGGCGTCACGACCAGCGCCGAGATGTACTTCGAAGGCGAGCAGCTGGTCGACGCCGTCCTCACGACGGGCGGGCGCGTGCTGGTCGCGCCGCCGGTGATGGAGCTGCCCGGGCTCGACTGGCGGGCCCAGCTGGCCGCGATCGAGCGCTGGATCGACACCGACGGCCTGCGCTTCGGCCAGGGCGACCGGATCGAGCTGGGCTACGGCCCGCACTCGGCGTACATGCTCTCTTCGGAGGGGTTGCGCGCGACGGCGGAGTCGGCGGCCTCGCGCGGTGCACTGGTGCAGATCCACGTCGCCGAGGCGGCCGCCGAGGATCTTTCGGTCCGCGAAGTCCACGGCTCGGTGCCCGCTTTGCTGCAGCAGCTCGGCATGCTGGACGGCCGGGTGCTGGCGGCGCACGCGATCCACCTGTCGGACTCGGACATCGCGCTGTTCGCCCAGTACGGCGTCGGCATGGCGCACTGCCCAGGTTCGAACGCGAAGCTGGCTTCGGGGATCGCACGCATCGCGGACCTGAGGGCGGCGGGTGTCGCGGTCGGCCTCGGCACCGACGGCCCGGCGTCCAACGACGACATCGACCTGTGGGAGGAGCTGCAGCTCTCGGCGATGTTCGCCCGCCTGGCAACCGGCGACTCGACGGTACTGACCGCGGCGGACGTGTTCCTGCTGGCGACCCGCGGCGGCGCGTCGGCCCTGGGCCGCGACGACATCGGGGCACTGGAGCCGGGCCGGTGGGCCGACCTGGTGCACATCGACCTGGACGACCCGGCTTTCGCTTGTGGCGTGGACGTCCCGGACGTGCAGCTGCTGTCGAACCTCGTCTGGGCGGCGGGGTCGCGCCGGGTCCGGGACGTGTGGGTCGCGGGCGAGCAGGTCGTCGCCGACGGCGAGTCGCTTCGCGTGGATCGGGCGAAGGTGCAGGCCGGGGTGGCCGAGACCGCCGCCCGGCTGCGAGCTTGATCCACAGGCTCGCACGGATGTGGACAACTCCGGGGCGCCGGCCTCGGCGAGCCGGTTTTGTCCGCCTGCGCCGGTAAACTGGGCATGGGCACGCCCCGTTACCTTCTTCGTAGTTCCTGATCAAGGAGCTGTGGTCACCAGACCCGGCATGACTAACGCCCCCAGTCGACCGGCCATCGATGCCCGACCCGGTGACCACGTCGCGGCGAACGAACGGCATGGTGGATAGCGGCAGCTTCAGCGTGTTTCTCGGCCTGGACGTCGGCAAAGACAACCGCCACGCCGTCGGCCTCGATCCCGACGGAAACCGGCTGCACAACGCCCCGCTGCCCAACACCGAACCCAAGCTGAAGGCCCTGTTCGACAAACTCGCCGCCCGCGGACCACTGCTGGTCGTGGTGGACCAACCGGCCACGATCGGTGCGTTGCCGGTCGCGGTCGCCCGCGCCGTCGGGCACCAGGTCGCCTACCTGCCCGGCCTGGCCCGCCGCCGCTGCGACGTGCTCTACGCGATGCTCCGCAACGGCACCCACTACCGACACCCCGAACCAGCTCCCGCTGCGGCTTGACAACCACGTAGGGACTCCCCCAGGGAAGGGCGGGGCCGGCCTGGTCAGCGCGGGCGGAGGATGACCTCTGTCTGGTGGGCGTCCGGGGTGGCCGACACCGCTGTCACCACCGCCGTCGCCACCGAGTCCGCCTTCAGCAGGTGCGACGTGTCGTAGTCGCGGCCTTCGCCCTTGAAGATCTCCTGCTGCATCTCCGTGTCCGTGCGGCCGGGGTAGACCGAGGTCACGCGGATCTCGGGCTCCTCCTCGCGCAGGGCGTCGGCGAAGGCGCGGACGGCGAACTTGCTCGCCGCGTACGGCGACCAGCCTGGACGCGCGTTGCGGCCGGCGCCGGAGTTGACCACGACGACGTGCCCGCGGGCCGCGCGCAGGGCGGGGAGCAGCAGGCGGGTCAGCTCGACGACGGCGAGGGTGTTGACCTCGAAGTTGTCCCGCCACGCCTGAGCCGACGCCTCCTCGATGCGGCCGATGCGAGCGACGCCGGCCGAGTGGACCAGGACGTCCAACGACGCGATGTCCGCGACCGCCGAGGCCAGCGAGTCCGCGTTGGTCAGCTCGACGGGCCACGGCTTCGCGCCGGGAAGCTCCTTCGCCAGCGCCTCGAGGGCGGCCGCGTCCCGGCCGCCGAGGAGAACGCGGTGGGTCGGGGCCAGCTGGTGGGCGACCGCCTTGCCGATGCCGCGGGAAGCACCGGTGACGAGGGCGAGGGGAAGATCCGTCATGCCCCCACCGTAACGGCCGGGCGGCGGGCGCCCGGCCGCCGCACACGGGCTCGGCCTTCCGCTACGCCGGCGCGAACCCCGCGTCGACCGTCTGGTCGTCGCGCTTGTCCTTGCCCAGCTGACGCGGGTCCGCGCAGCCCGTCGCCGGGTCGGCGTCCGAATCCTTCGCGTCGTCGCCCGCGTCCTTGCCGGTCGGGTGCTTGCCTTCGGCCGTGAAACAGACCTGGTACGTGCCGTCCTCCAGGCCGGTGAACGCGTAGGCGCCGTCCGGGCCGGTGACGACGCTCGTGCCGTTGTCCAGCGTCACCTTCACTCCGCCCAGCCCCGGCTCGCCCGCGTCCTGCAGGCCGTTGCCGTTCGTGTCCGACCAGGCGAAGTCGCCGATCCGGTTCGTCGGCGGGGCCAGCCCGAGGTCGACCGTGAAGTCCTCGCGCGCCGAGCCGCCCAGGGTGCGCGGTGCGGTGCAGCCGTCCGGGTCCGCGTCGGAGTCGCGATCGTCCGGCGCCGCGTCCTTGCGGGTCACCGTGAAGTCCGCCGGGACGGCGAAGCACACCTGGTACGTGCCGTCCTTCAGCTTCTCGAAGCCGTACTTCCCGCCGGCGTCGGTGGTCGCGGTGCCGACCGTGCCACCCGCGCCGTCCTTCAGCGTCACCTTCACGCCCGCGACGCCCGGCTCGTCCGGGTCCTGGATCCCGTCGCGGTTGCGGTCGTTCCACACGAAGTCGCCGATCTTCGCGATCGACGGCGGGGGCAGGACGGTGATCGTCGCGGACGCCGTCTTGTCGCCCAGCGTGCCGCCCGGGTAATGCACGCCGGTCACCTTCGCCGTGTTGACGTGGCCGGTGTCGGCGACCGTCAGGTTCGGGTGGTCGCAGGTCAGCTGCTTGTTCGCGCCCCCGGCCAGCGCGAACGGCTCGAACGGGCCGCCGCACCACGGGTCCTGGACGGTGATCCCGGTGAGGTCCTGCGTGCCTTCGTTCGTCACGGTGACGCGGTAGTGCGCGGTCTCGCCCGCGATGACCGTCGCGAACGGGCCCCACGCGCCGGTCGCCGGGTTCCGCACTTCCTTCTTCACCGAGTACGCCGCGAGCTGCAGGCCGACGCAGTCCCAGCGCAGGCGCTCGGCACTCGTCGTGGCGAAGAACTTCACCGCCGCCGCCTTCGCCGGGGCGGTCGCCGCCGGGAAGTCCTGCTTCGCCAGGGTGCCGTCGCCGGCGTTGTGGTCCGCCACCAGCTTGGTCTCCTGGACCTGGGCGCCGTTGACGTCGTAGAAGCGCAGGCCCGTGGCCGGTCCGCCGGCCGGCAGGTACGAGCCGGTCGACACGCTGAGCGTGTACACCCCGCCGGGGACGAACCTCTCGGTCTGGGTGGCGGTGCTGGTCTTGCCGTCCGGGGTCTGGATCACCGCCGACCGCTGGCCGTCGACGGCGAACGCCTGCTCGGTGAGCAGCCTCGGCGCCTTCGCGGCCGGGGTGCCGGGCGGGACGGGTGCGGCCGGGGAGAAGACATAGCCGTCCGGCGCGCCGTTGGCCGCGGTCTTCTCGACGCTCGGGTTCCCCGCGATCCCGCCGCACGCCGGGGGCGGATCCGCGGCGGCCGCGGGTACGACCGTCCCCGAAAGCGCCACCACCGTCACTGCCACCACGCGCGCCGAACGGATCATGCCTCGACTATGGCGCGGCGCCCGGGCCCGCACCGGCCGAGAAGCGTCCACTTAAGAGTGAACCTCGGCCGGTGCGGCCCGGTGCGTCAGCGTTCGCCGATGCGGCCGGGCAGGCCGAAGCGGCCCTTCTTCCACACCGAGACGATCGACGGGCGCGGCTGCGCGGTGCCGCCGTCCGGCCAGTGCGACGTCGGGTTCGCCGAGCTCGCCGCGTTCTCGCCGGGGTGCTGGACCGCGACGAGCACCACGTGGTCGGTCACGACCGGGCCGCACGTCTCGGCGCCGACCGGCACCGAGAGGAACTGCTTGACGTGCCCGCGTTCCGGGCCGGTGACCGGCACCGAGAACAGGCCGTCGTTCGCGCCGAGCGTGTTGCCGTCGGTGGAGATCCACAGGTTGCCGTGGCGGTCGAAGGCGACGTTGTCCGGGCAGGAGATCGGGCTGACCTGGCTCTTGTCGAAGCCGCCGAAGTAGGTGTCCGCCGCGGCCGGGTCACCGCAGACGAGCAGCAGCCGCCAGGAGAATTGGGTCGAGGCCGCGTCGCCGCGGTTCTCCTCCCACTCCAGGACGTGGCCGTTCTTGTTGCCGTTGCGCGGGTTCACCTCGTCGACGCCGGCCTTGCCCGCCGCGCCGCGGTCGGTGTTGTTGGTCAGCGCCGCGTAGATCCGGCCGTTGACCGGGTTCGGCTCGATGTCCTCCGGGCGGTCCATCTTCGTCGCCGCCACCTTGTCCGCGGCCTGGCGGGTGAAGACGTAGACCTCTTCGGCGGTGAATCCGTCCACAAAGGACTTGGTGCCGCTCGCCAGCGGGATCCACTCGCCGGTGCCGTCGAACTCGTGGTCCGCCGGGAGCTTGCCGGTGCCGTCGATCTCGGCGGCCGGGCTGTCGCCGGTGAAGCGGCCGACGTACAGGGTGCCCTCGTCGAGCAGCGCCGAGTTGTGCCGCCGCGCGTGGGCACTGTTGCCGGGCTTGTACTTGCCCTTCGAGACGAACTTGTAGATGTACTCGAAGCGGCTGTCGTCCCCGGAGTAGACGGCGACCCGGCCGTCGGCGGTGATCTTGATGTTCGCGGCCTCGTGCTTGAACCGGCCGAGCGCGGTGTGCTTCACCGGCGTCGACGTCGGGTCGTTGGGGTCGATCTCGACGACCCAGCCGAAGCGGTTCGGCTCGTTCGGCTCCTGCGCGACGTCCCAGCGCTTGTCGAACCGCTCCCACTTGCGGGTGCTCGTGCCGGCGCCGACGGAGTAGCGCTTGAGCCGCGCGGCCTCGACCGGGTCGGTGACCTTGTCGGAGTTGGCGAAGTACTGGTCGAAGTTCTCCTCGCCGGACAGCACCGTGCCCCACGGCGTCACGCCGCCGGAGCAGTTGTTCTGCGTGCCGCGGACCTTGCGCCCGCTCGGGTCGGCCGACGTCTTCAGGTACGTCGAGCCGGCGGCCGGGCCGCGGACCTCGAAGACCGTGTCGAGCGTGATCCGGCGGCCGTAGCGGCTCGGCACGACCGAGAGGCCGCCGTGGATCGGGTCGCGGCGGGTCAGCAGCACCGACAGGCCGTGCGCCGCCCAGGCGATCTTCACCTGCTCCTCGGTCGGGTTCGCCGGGTCGTACTGGTCGGCCGGGAACAGGTGGACCTCGGTCGTGTACTCGTGGTTGACCACGAGCAGGTTGGTCAAGCCCAACGGGTCCTGCGGGATGAGCCCGACGAAGTCGTTGTTGTAGCCGAACTGCTTCGCCTGCGCGGCCGCCGTTTGCTTGGTGTAGTCGAACTTCGGCGCGCCGGCGACGACCGGGTCACCCCAGCGGATGACGACACGCTGCGCGTAGCCGTCCGGGACGACGACGGCGTCGAGCTTGTTCGGCGGGACCGGGTCGAAGTCGGTGCCGGGCACCGGGCGCGGGTGCGGCCGGTCGGCCGGCGCGGCGGCCGCGGTACCGGACAGGGCGGCGAACCCGCCCGCGGCGGCGGCCATCACCGCGCCGGCCTTGAACATCCGGCGGCGCGAGATGTCCTTGACGACGTCGCCGAAGTACTCGTTGCCGGATTCGTTGGCCTCGGGGTGCGCGCACGCGTTGCCGCAGCGGTATTCGCAGGTGACCGGGGAGCGGCCGCCCGGGTGGGCGGGGAACAGCGGGAGCAGGCGGTCGGGCACTTCGCCTCCATGGTGGGAGTTCGGGAACGAACCGAACCTAAGCTCCCAAAACCAGCCTTACCAGACATTCAGGTGAACGGCGGGTGTACTGCTGCTCCGATCGGAGGGTCAGAACTCCTCGCCGACGAGCGCCGCTTCCTTCGGGACCGTGTGCGGGTCGGTCACCCGCTCCCGCAGCGAGAGCAGGACACCAGCGATCACGCACAGGACGGCCGAGGCGACGAACGGCGCCCGCGGCGAACCGAACCACTCGGCCACGTGCCCGACGAGCGTCGCGGCGACGGCGCCCCCGAGCCAGCGGCAGAAGTTGTAGCCCGCGCTGGCGACCGGGCGCGGCGCGTCGCTGATCGACATCGCGGTGCCGGTGAACAGCGTGTTCAGCAGGCCGGAGACCAGCCCGGACACGATGATGCCGGCGACGAGGACCGGCTTGCTCGGCACGGCCAGCACCAGCATCAGCACGGCGTAGCCGAAGACGGCGGCCGCGGCGGCGTGCCGCTCACCGAGCTTCGCGGCCAGCCGCGGCGCGAGGGCGACCCCGGCGACCGCGACGCACAGGCCCCAGCCGCAGAAGATCAGGCCGACGGCGATGGCGCTCCAGCCGAGCACGAACGGCGACCAGGCCAGCACCGCGAAGAACGCGGCGGTGTACAGCGCGGACGCGACGGAGGTGCGCAGCAGACCGGTGTGCTTGAGCGCGCGGATCGGGTCGAGCAGCTTGATCGGATCGCGCTTCTCGTGCTTGTCGCTCTTCAGGAACACCGCGCACAGCACGAGCGCGCCGGCCATCAGGACGGCGGTGCCGAGGAACGGGCCGCGCCACGAGATGCTGCCGAGCAGCGCGCCCAGCAGCGGGCCGACCGACAGGCCGACGCCGAGGGCGGCCTCGTAGAGCAGGATCGCGCCGGACTGCCCGCCGGTCGCGGCGCCGACGATCACCGAAAGCGCCGTCGCGATGAAGAACGCGTTGCCGAGACCCCAGACCGCGCGCAGCCCGACGAGCTGCTCGATCGACCCGGCGGCCGAACACAGGGCGGTGGCCGCGACGATCAGCGTCAGCCCGACGAGGACCGTGCGCTTCGGCCCGAACTTGGCGCTCGCCGCGCCGGTGACCAGCATCGCGATGACCTGGACGCCGAGGTACGACGAGAAGAGCAGCGTGACCTGGGACGGCGTCGCGTCCAGGCCCTTGGCGATGGACAGCAGGATCGGGTCGACCAGGCCGATCCCCATGAAGGCGATGACCGCGGCGAACGCGGTGATCCACACCTGCTTGGGCTGGCCCTTGACGGCGTCCAGCAGGCTCGAGTGGTGTTCAGCGCTCATCGCTGATCAGTTCCTCCTTCTTGGTGTCGTTCTTGGTGTCGACGAGCAACTTGGCGAGAGCCGGCAGGGCGGCTTCGATCGCGGCGCGGTCGGCGTCGTCCATCGCGATCAGTCGCTCGCGGAGGAATTCCTCGCGGGCGGCGACCATCTCGGCGTAGAAGCGACGACCCTCGTCGGTGACGTCCACGAGCACCGCGCGCCGGTCGGCGGGGTCCGGCGTGCGGGTGGCCAGGCCGAGGCGTTCGAGGCGGCTGACGACGTCGGTCATCGACGGCAGCTTCACCCGCTCGAACTCCGCCAGCGCGCTCATCCGCCGCGGTCCGCCGTTGACGAGCTCGCTCAGCACCGAGCCCTGCGTGAGGGTCAGCGTCAGCTGCGGGGTCTGACGGCGCACCTGGTGGTACAGCCGGAAGACCAGCGGCCGCAGCCGGTGGGCGAGATCGGTGATCGCGAAAGTCACTTAGCTATGCTAACAAAAATTAGTAAGGGTGGCTAAGTAACTCGGCTCACAAGCTACGCTCGGGGGATGGACGCGGTGATCTTCGACCTCGACGGCGTACTGGTGGATTCCGAGCGCATCTGGGACGAGGTGCGCCGCGCGGTGGTCGCCGAGCACGGCGGCACCTGGCGCGAGGAGGCGACCCGGGCACAGCAGGGGATGAGCACCCCGGAATGGGCGCGCTACCTGGTGGAGGAGCTGGGAGCGAAGCTCTCGCCGCCGGAGATCGCGACCGTGGTGGTCAAGCGGATGGCCGCGCGGTACGCCGAGGAGCCACCGCTGATCCCGGGCGCGGTGGAGGTCGTGCGGCAGGTGTCGGCGCGGTGGCCGGTGGCGATCGCCAGCTCGTCGCCGGTGATCCTGATCAAGGGATTCTTGGACGTGACGGGGTTGCCGGTGGGGGCGGCGGTGTCGTCCGAGCAGGTCGGGGCGGGGAAGCCGGCGCCGGACGTGTACTTGAGGGCGGCCGAGCTGCTGGGGGTGGCACCCGAGCGGTGTGCGGCGGTGGAGGACACGACGAACGGGCTGAAGTCGGCTTTGGCGGCGGGGATGGCGGTTTACGCGGTGCCGAACCCGCACTTCCCGCCGGATCCGGAAGTGTTGAAGCAGGCCACGGCGGTGGTGGAGAAGATCACCGACCTGCCCGGGGCGCTCGGGATCAGCTGACCTCGATCCGGCCGCTTCGAACAACTTGACCGCTATGAGCCTCGAATCGCACCGGCGGCTTACCGGCAGTGATGGTGGCTGAGAACAGACACATTCCGAGCATCTGGCCGACCCGCGATGCTTGGGAAAGGTCACCGCTTTGGTCGTACAAACGCAGCTCACGCACAGTGCAGTCTGCGAGGTACACCGCGTGACCGGCTGGCAGCGGGCCGCCCTCTTCACCTACCTGCTGCGCGAAGATCACCTGATCGGCGGTCGCACCGATTGGTGCGCAGAGCGGCGATTTGGTTCCGTACTGCGGAGCAGTCGCCTCGAAAGGCCGCCCCGCTGGCATCGCTGCCAGGCAGAACCAAGGCGTGGCGTCGCTGTACTTACGATTGGTAAAGGCGTAGACCGACCAAGCATCGGTCTGCCCCGCAAACTTCATGAGTTCGACTGGCCCGCCGTTGATCGCTGCCGCTGCGGATGGACGATGTTCAGGCTTGGCGACGGACACCGTGGAAGTCTCGGACTTCGCCGGTGGGAGCGGCGCCGGATCGTTGTTCAGCTGGGTGGCCAGCAACACACTGGTCAGCACCACCAAGACCGCGGCCAAAGGCGCGATCAACACCGTCAACCGGCGGCGGTGGGGCTTTCGCTGGCGCCGCATCTGCTCGGCCCAGGCCGCGTCGAGGTTGGGCGTGACCTCCTCCGCCTGTCCACGCAGTGCTTCGGCCAGCTTGCGTTCGAGGTCGGTCATCGCTCACCTCCTGGCTCGTCCCCCAGGTGTTTCCGCAGATTCTCCATCGCGTGGTGCGTCGTCGCCTTGACCGTGCCCGGTGAGATGCCCAGCGTCTCCGCGATGCCCGCCGTGCTCAAGTCCAGCCAATAGCGAAGCACCAGCACCTCGCGTTGTCGCCGGGAAAGCTTCCCGAGGACCCCGCGCAGCTGCTCGTGCTCCCAGTTGGCCACCGCCCTGACCTCGGCCGACAGCTCGTCCGGCGGACGGTCCTGCGGCGTGCGCCGGACGACCCGCAGGTGCCGCGTGCGCGACCGGGACATGTTCACCACGGTCGTGCGGAGGTAGCCCGCCACCCGCGTGTGGTCGCTGAGCGAGTCCCAGCGCTGGTGGAGCTTGACGAAGGCCTCCTGCGCGACGTTCTCCGCGTCGTCCGCGCCGAGCAGGTGCGCCAGCCGTGTCATCTGGGCGAAGTACTCCCGGAACAGGTCGTGGAACGTCGGCGCGCCCAGATCCCCCGGCGCGCTCTCGCCCACGCTCGCACTCACACCCCGCCAACGCGCACCCCGCCCCACCGGTTTAGTGGACCATGCGAAGAAGGCCGCCACCAGCGGTGACGGCCTTCAACGGGGACTGCTTCTACCGCTCGACCTCGCCGCGGATGAACTTGTCGACGGCGTCGCGCGCGGTCGAGTCGTCGTACTGCTCCGGCGGCGACTTCATGAAGTACGACGACGCCGACAGGATCGGGCCGCCGATGCCGCGGTCGAGGGCGATCTTCGCCGCGCGGACCGCGTCGATGATGATGCCCGCCGAGTTCGGCGAGTCCCACACCTCGAGCTTGTACTCCAGGTTCAGCGGCACGTCACCGAAGGCGCGGCCCTCGAGCCGGACGTAGGCCCACTTGCGGTCGTCGAGCCACTGCACGTAGTCCGAAGGTCCGATGTGGACGTTGCCCTTGCCGAGGTCGCGGTCGACCTGCGACGTGACGGACTGGGTCTTCGAGATCTTCTTCGACTCGAGCCGCTCGAGCTCCTTCATGTTCAGGAAGTCCATGTTCCCGCCCACGTTGAGCTGCATCGTCCGGTCGAGCTGGACGCCGCGGTCCTCGAACAGCTTCGCCAGCACGCGGTGCGTGATGGTGGCGCCGACCTGGGACTTGATGTCGTCGCCGACGATCGGGACGCCGGCGTCGGTGAACTTCTGCGCCCACTCCGGGTCGGAGGCGATGAACACCGGCAGCGCGTTGACGAACGCCACACCGGCGTCGATCGCGGCCTGGGCGTAGAACTTGTCCGCCACCTCGGAGCCCACGGGCAGGTACGACACGAGCACGTCGGCCTTCGCCTCACGCAGCGCGGCGACCATGTCGACCGGGGTCTCGTCGGACTCCTCGATCGTCTCGCGGTAGAAGCGGCCGAGCCCGTCGTGGGTGTGGCCGCGCTGGACGGTGACGCCGAGCGGCGGCACGTCGGCGATCTTGATGGTGTTGTTCTCGGAGGCGAAGATCGCCTCGGAGAGGTCGCGGCTGACCTTCTTGGCGTCCACGTCGAACGCGGCGACGAACTCGATGTCGCGGACGTGGTAGCCGCCGAAGTCGACGTGCATCAGGCCGGGAACGCGGGTGGCCGGGTCCGCGTCGCGGTAGTACTGGACTCCCTGGACCAGCGACGCCGCGCAGTTGCCGACGCCCACGATGGCCACCCGTACGCGGCGGTTCTCGCCCATGGGGGTTTCTCCTTCAATCCGTGTCTGTTCAGTAGGTCTGGTGCCGCGACGCTGCGGCCCGGCCGCGCGGCTCAGGTCTCCGGACCCTGCCGTTCGGCTTGTTCGTGCGCGATCAGCTCGTTGAGCCAGCGCACCTCCCGCTCACTGGTCTCCAGCCCCAGCCGGTGCAGCTCGCGGGTGTAGCGATCGATCTTCTGCTCGGCCCTGGCCAGCGCCGCCCGCATACCCTCACGGCGCTCTTCGACGCGACGGCGGCGGCCCTCGAGGATCCGCATCCGCACGTCGGCCGGAGTCCGCGAGAAGAAGGCCAGGTGAACGCCGAAGCCCTCGTCGTCCCAGGTCTGCGGCCCGGCGTCGCCGAGCAGCTCACCGAAGCGCTCCTTGCCCTCCGCGGTGAGCTTGTAGACCCGCCGCCCGCGCCGCGACCACGCCCGGTCGTCGGCCTCGTCCAGCTCTTCGACCAGGTACCCGGCCCGCAGGAGCTTCCGCAGGGTCGGGTAGAGCGAGCCGTACGAGAACGTCCGGAACGTGCCGAGCGTCTCGTTCAGCCGCTTGCGCAGCACGTACCCGTGCATGGGGGCTTCGTGCAGAAGACCGAGGATCGCGAACTCCAGCACACCGCCCCCCTTCCGGGAACAAACCGTGGCGACCGGCGTTGCTCCGAATGATCGCCTCGATCCAACCTACTCAGCCACTATATCGCGCCGATACATCGAAGTGGCGAAGCTAACGAGCTTGCTCACTCTGGAGTGGGCGAAATTCACCGGAGAGTTATCGAACGTCCGGCGTGTCCCCACCGGACGGGCCACCGGCCGCGCTAGGGGGCGTGGACGACACAGGAAGAGCCCGTACTCTGTCCTGGTGATTAACCAGCGGCAGGTCGTGGACTTCGCGTTGCAGCGCCGTGCGCTGCTCGCCGAAGTCCGCTCCGGGCGCGTCGGCAGCTACGAAGCCTGCGACGCGAGCCCGTACCTGCTGCGGGCGGCCAAGTTCCACGGCAGGGCCGGTGACCGGCCCTGTCCGATCTGCCGCCAGGAACCGCTGACCCTGGTGTCCTGGGTCTACGGTGACGAACTCAAGCACGTCGCGGGCTCGGCGAGGACCCCCGAAGAGCTGGCCAGGATGGCCGGCCGGTTCGCCGAGTTCACCGTGTACGACGTCGAAGTGTGCCGGGCGTGCCACTGGAACCACCTGGTCCGGTCGTACGTCCTCGGTACGGGGGAACCGGCCGACGGTCCGCGAAGGACCGCAGGCCGGTGAGCTGGATCACAACCGCTGAAGAGCGCAGAACGGCGCACTACCGGGCGCCGGTCTGGGAGGCCCATTCGTGAACGACGACCGCAACCGCTCCTGGCCCGGCCAGGAGCCAGATGCACCTCGCCGTGCCCAGTCGGGCCCGTGGCCGGGAGAAGACCCCGGCCCCGCCTGGCCCGGAGAAGAGGCTCCTCGCCGACCCCGCGGTGATTCGGCACAACGTGGCACACCGCCCCGGGGCAACCCGCGCGGCGGTGGATCGCCCGAGTGGCCGTCCGGCGACGAAGGCGGCCCCCAGTGGCCCGGCGAAGAGCCGGCGCGCCGCCCGCAGCGCCCGCGTCAGCAGGGCCAGCAGGGCATGCCGCCGCGCCGCGCCGTCCCACCGCCCGGCCAGCGTGACCGGCAGGGTCCGCCCGGGTCGCCGCCGCAGGGCTTCCGCCAGCCCGGCAACCGGCCGGTGCCGCCGCCCGGGCGCGAGCCGGACCTGATCACCCACCACGCGCACAACGGCACCGACGACTTCGGCCGCGACCCGTACGACGACGGCTACGACGACGCCGCCTTCAACGAGTTCGCCGACGACGTCGAGCCCCAGGACGAGCTCGACGAAGACGGCAAGAAGGTCCTCACCCCGGCGCAGCGCAAGAAGCGCCGCTGGAAGATCATCCGGCGGGTGGCGTACGCCTTCGTCGGGCTGTTCTTCGTCGTGCCCGCGATCGCGTTCGTCATCACGTACTTCCTGGTCGACGTGCCGACGCCGGAGAGCATCAAGTCGCTGCAGAACCAGCCGATCACCTACTACGACGCCAGCAACCAGGTGATGGGCCGGGAGCTGCCGCCGGGCGGTGACCGCCAGCTGCTCAAGCCGGGCGAGGTGCCCGAGGTCGTCAAGCACGCGGTGTACTCGGCGGAGGACGCGACGTTCGAGACCAACTCGGGCTTCGACGTCACCGGCATCCTGCGCGCGGTGTTCAACCAGGTCACCGGCGGGCAGGGCGGTGGTTCGACCATCTCCCAGCAGTACATCAAGCAGGCGACGCAGAACGACGCCCCGACGCTGACCCGCAAGTGGACCGAGCTGGCCAAGTCGTTCAAGATGAACAACCAGCAGTCCAAGGAAGAGATCATCACTTCCTACCTGAACATCGTCTACTTCGGCCGCGGGGCGAACGGCATCCAGGCGGCCGCCAAGGCCTACTTCAACAAGGACGCCAAGGACCTCAACGCGTCCGAGGCGTCGCTGCTCGCGGGCCTGATCCAGGGTCCCGGCCGCTCGGAAAACCAGCCCTACGCCCAGAAGCGCTGGGCGTACGTGATGGACCAGATGGTGGCCAACAAGTGGCTCCGCGCGGACGAGCGCGCCACCTTCCAGTACCCGACGCCGATCGCGAAGAACGCCAACAAGGAACAGAACTCGGGCAAGCTCACCTACCAGGTCCAGCAGCGGATCAAGGACGAGCTGGCGGCGAAGGGCTACGACGAGAACAAGCTGTTCTCCAGCGGCGCCAAGATCTACACGACGATCGACCCGGCGGCCCAGGACGCCGCGGAGAAGGCCACCGCGGACGGCATGAAGGGCCAGACCGACGAGAACCTGCTCAACGCGCTGGTCGCGGTCGACCCGAAGACCGGCGGGGTGCTCGCCTACTACGGCGGGCCGGAGCTCGTGAAGGACGCCAACGGCAAGGACCAGATCGGCCAGGACCGCGCCAACCAGGCGCGAAACCCGGGTTCGTCGGTAAAGGCGTTCGACCTCACGGCGTTCCTCAAGATGGGCAAGGGCCTCGGCGAGACGTTCGACGGCTCGAACAACCGGGTGCTCGGCGGCCGCACGGTCCGGAACGCGGGTGACAGCGCCAGCTGCGGCAAGGACTGCACCGTCGCGAAGGCGATGGAGATCTCGGCGAACACCGTGTTCTACGACATGGTCCTGAACGTGACGAAACCGTCCCGGGTCGCGGAAGCGGCCAAGGAGGCCGGCGTCAAGGTCGCGCCGGAGGGCAAGAGCGTCCTCTACACCGACGACAACAACATCTCGCTCGGTGGTGGTGGCACGGCCGTGACGCCGGAGGACATGGCGGCCGCGTACGCGTCGTTCGCCAGCGGTGGTACGTACCACGAGCAGCACTTCGTCGCGAAGCTGACGAACAACCAGGACGAGGTCGAGTTCGACCAGAACAACATCAAGACCAACCCGGCGTTCGCCGACGACGCGTCGAAGAGCCAGCAGATCGCGGGCAACGTCACCGAGGCGCTGGTGCCGGTCATCGACCACTCGAAGCTGAAGTGCCCGAGCGGCCACGAGTGCGCCGGCAAGACGGGTACGCAGCAGTACACGGCGAAGGCCGGCGACCCGTCGTCCTACAACGACCGGAACGCGCAGACGTGGATGGTGGGCTACACCCCGTCGGTGTCGGCCGCGGTCTGGGTCGGCGGCGACGGCAACAAGCCGCTGCACGACCCGAAGAACAAGCCGATCTTCGGTGCGACCATCGCCGGTCCGACGTGGCAGAACTTCATGAACCTCTACCTCAAGGGCAAGCCGGCGGAGAAGTTCGACAAGGTCCAGGCGATCGGCAAGGACGTCAACGACGTGACGACGACCCAGTCGAAGCCGTCGGAGACGCCGAGCGTCACCACGACGCCGACCACCCCGGAGTCGTCCGAGAGCACCGAGCCGTCGGAGACCCAGACGAGCACGTCGCGGTCCGGGCGGCCCACGCGGCCCGGCCCGGGTGAGACCCCGACGTTCCCGCTCGGCAACACGGGTGGTGGTGGGGTCGCCCAGCCACCGGGCGCCGGGCCCGGCTAGAACGTCCTCCTTCAGGGCCCTCCGCACGAGCGCGGAGGGCCCTGAAGCGTTTCAGGAAGATCGTTTCGGCAACCCCGATGCGTCACGCGCGTCCCTTCCAAGAGGGGCGGTGAGCCCCACGGACAACTGGAGGACTGACCCGTGCCCGACGATCGATCCCGCTCCTGGCCCGGCCAGGGTCCCGATCCGCGCCGTCGCGCACCTCAGGGTCCGTACGGCCAAGGTCAGGGCCAAGGCCCGGGCCAGGGCCCGCGGCGGCCCGTGCCCCCGCCGCCCGGACGCCCGCCGCAGACGCCGCCGCGCGGGTACCGGCCCGAGCCGCCGCCGATGAGCGGTGGCCCCGAGCTGATGACGCACCACGCGTACGAGGAGCCGGACGGCCACGACGACGACGTCCTCGACGAGGACGGCAAGCCGGTCCTCACGCCGGAGCAGCGCAAGAAGCGGCGCTGGAAGATCATCCGGCGGGTCGGCTACGGATTCGTCGGCGTGTTCCTCGTGCTGCCCGCGATCGCGTTCGTCATCACGTACTTCCTGGTCGACGTGCCGTCGCCGACCGAGGTCGCGCAGAACCAGAGCCAGGCGGTGACCTACCTCTTCGCCGACGGCTCGCCGATGGGCAAGGACGTCCCGCGCGGCGGCAACCGGGTGCTGCTGACCCCGGAGCAGATCCCGGACGTCATGAAGCACGCGGCGATCGCGACCGAGGACGACTCCTTCGAGACCAACTCGGGCTTCGACGTCGGCGGCCTGCTGCGCGCGGTCTACAACCAGGCCACCGGCGGCACCGGCGGCGGTTCGACGATCTCGCAGCAGTACATCAAGAAGGCCACCGACAACGACGCGCCCACGCTGACGCGCAAGTGGACCGAGCTGGCCAAGTCCTTCAAGATGAACCAGACGTACGAGAAGAAGGACATCATCACCGCGTACCTGAACATCATCTACTTCGGGCGCGGGGCGTACGGGGTCGGCGCGGCGTCGCAGGCCTTCTTCCACAAGGAAGCCAAGGACCTCAGCTTCTCGGAAGCCGCGTTGCTGGCGGGGTTGATCCAGCAGCCGGGCCGGTCGGAGAACCCCAAGGTCGCCCAGGACCGCTGGAACACCGCGCTGGACCGGATGGTGAAGAACAACTACATCTCCGCGGCCGACCGCGCGGCGGCGCAGTTCCCGACGCCGATCCCGCTGGAGGACAGCAAGCAGCAGGCCGGCGCGCCGCCCGCGTTCGTCGTCCAGCAGGTGAAGGACGAGCTGGCCGCGCACGACATCCCCGAAGACCGCTACTACTCCGGCGGTTTCGTGGTGCAGACGACGATCGACCCGAAGGCGCAGCAGGCCGCGGAACAGGCCGCCACGGACGCGATGAAGAACCAGGTCGACGACAACCTGCTCAACGCGCTGGTCGCCGTCGACCCGAAGACCGGCGGGGTGCTCGCCTACTACGGCGGCAAGCCGATCGTGCAGGTCAACGGGCAGGACCAGGCCGGGCGCGACTGGGCGGACACGCCGCAGAACCCGGGCTCGTCGATGAAGCCGTTCGACCTCACGGCGTTCCTCAAGATGGGCAAGGGCCTCGACGCGAAGTTCGACGGCTCCAACAACCGCACCTTCGACGGCCGCGTCGTGCGCAACGCCGGCCCGGGCAGCAGCTGCTCGCAGCAGTGCACGGTCTCGGAAGCGATGATGCGGTCGGCGAACACCGTGTTCTACGACATGGTCCTCAACCAGACGAAGCAGGGCCCGGTCAAGGACGCGGCGCGCGAAGCCGGCGTGAAGACCAAGAACGACGACGGCGGCCAGTCGATCATCTCGACCAAGGACAACAACATCTCCCTCGGCGGTGGCGAAACCCAGATCACGCCGCTGGACATGGCCTCGGCGTACGCGACGTTCGCGGCCAACGGCCAGCAACGGGCCCGGCACTTCGTGCAGAAGGTGACCAACGGGCAGAGCGAGGTCGCCTACGAAGCGTCGACCGACGCGAAGTCGGCCTTCGACAGCGACTCGGACAAGAGCCGCCAGATCGCCGGGAACGTCACCGAGGCGCTGAAGCCGGTCATCGACTTCTCGCACCTGAAGTGCCCGAACGGCCACGAGTGCGCCGGCAAGACCGGGACGCAGCAGCACACGAAGGTCGCGGGCGAGCCGGCGTGGGCGGCGAACGCGAACTCGCAGACGTGGATGGTCGGGTACACGCCCTCGGTGTCGGTGGCGGCCTGGGTCGGCGGCGACGGCAACAAGCCGCTGCACGGGAAGAACAACTCGCCGATCTACGGCTCGACGATCGCCGGCCCGATGTGGCAGAAGTTCCTGTCGCTGTACCTGACCGGCAAGCCGGGCGAGAAGTTCGACAAGGTCGACCGCATCGGCGGCGAGGTGCCCCCGCCGCCGTCGTCCGACGTCGCCACGACCACCGACGCGACCCCGACGGACGAGAACCAGGGCGACGGCGACAACAACGGCAACGGCGACGGCAACGACGGCGACCAGGGCGGCAACCACGGCAACCAGTCGTCGAGCCCGACGACCACGCCGAAGCACACGAAGACGCCGACGAAGACCGATACGCCGACGAAGACGGACGAGCCGGGGAACTAGTCCCGGGACTGAACCACGGTGGGCCGCGGTCCGTGTGCCTTCGAGAGGACTGCGTCCGCAGCCCACCGTGGAGGACGGCCCGTGAACAACGACCGCACGTCACCCGGCCGGCGGCCCGACCCACGTCGTCGTCGCACCCGGCGGCCGGTGCCCCGCGCCGGGCTGCTGGGTGCCGAGCCGGAGCTGATCACCCACCACGCGCACAACGGGACCGAGCAGGACGTCGATCCGCCGACCGTGCCGATCCTGCGGCCGCGCCCCGGGCAGCCGCCGCGCCGGCCGCGTCCGCTCACCGACGGGGACCTGCGGAAACGACGCTGGCGGCGGGTCCGGCGGATCGCGTACGTCGTCGCCGGGCTGTTCTTCGCCGTCCCCGCGGTCGCCTTCCTGATCACTTACCTGTCCGTCGACGTCCCCTCGCCGGAGACGGTCGCGCAGGCACAGGGCCAGGCCGTGACCTACCTCTACCGCGACGGCACCGAGATGGGCAAGGACGTGCCGGCCGGCGGCAACCGGCAGATCCTGGCGCCGAACCAGATCCCGGACGTCGTGAAGAAGGCCGTGATCGCGACCGAGGACGCGTCGTTCGAAACCAACTCGGGCTTCGACGTCGGCGGCACCCTGCGGGCGGCGTACAACCAGGTCACCGGCGGGTCCGGGGGCGGGTCGACGATTTCCCAGCAGTACATCAAGAACTCCTCCGGCGACGACGACCCGACCCTGGCGCGCAAGTGGGTCGAGCTCGCGAAGTCGTTCAAGATGAACCAGACCTACGAGAAGGCGGACATCATCACCGCCTACCTCAACATCATCTACTTCGGCCGCGGCGCGTACGGCATCCAGGCCGCCGCGCAGGCCTACTTCGGCAAGGACGTCGGGCAGCTCGACTACTCGCAGTCCGCGCTGCTGGCCGGGCTGATCCAGCAACCCGGACGCTCGGAGAACACCGCCGTCGCGACGAGCCGGTGGAACACCGCGCTCGACCGGATGCTGAAGAACGGCTACCTGACGCCGGCCCAGCGCGCCGCGGCGAAGTTCCCGGCGCCGATCCCGCTGCGGGAGAGCCGCGAGGCCGGCGCGCTGAACCCGTTCATCAAGAAGCAGGTCAAGGCCGAGCTGGCCGCCCAGGGCATCGACGAGAAGCAGTACTACTCGGGCGGCTTCCAGGTCTTCACGACCATCGACCCGGTGGCTCAGCAGTCGGCCGAGAAAGCCGTGGCCGAGGGCATGGCCGACCAGACCGACGACCGGATCCTCAACGCCCTCGTGGCCGTCGAGCCGAAGAGCGGCGGCGTGCTCGCCTACTACGGCGGCGACGCGATCGTGAAGGGCCCGAACGGCGAGGACCAGGCCGGCCGCGACTGGGCCGACGAGCCGCACAACCCGGGCTCGTCGATGAAGCCGTTCGACCTCGCGGCGTTCCTCAAGCTCGGCCGGGGCCTCGACGCGCGGTTCGACGGCACCTCGCCGCGGACGTTCCCGGGCGTCGACCTGCCGATCCGCAACGCCGGCGACAGCAGCAGCTGCTCAGAGCAGTGCACGGTCGCCGAGGCGATGCAGCGGTCCACGAACACGGTGTTCTACGACATGGTCCTGAACGTCACGAAGCCGTCCGGGGTGGCGGAAGCCGCGCAGGAGGCGGGGATCCGGACGTCCGACAACGGCGGCCGCAGCAAGCTGTTCACCGGTGACAACAACATCTCCATCGGTGGCGGCGGCACCCAGGTGACCGCGGCGGACATGGCGTCGGGCTACGCGACGTTCGCCGCGAACGGCGTCCAGCGCGACCGGCACTTCGTGCAGAAGGTGACCAACGCGAACGGCGAAACCGCGTACGAGGCCAAGGATCGCTCGGCCGACGCGTTCGCCGACAACGACCCCCAGAAGAGCGCACAGATCGCGGGGAACGTGACGGCGGCGCTGGCCCCGGTGATCCAGTTCTCGAAGCTGAGCTGCCCGGCCGGCCACGAGTGCGCCGGGAAAACCGGTACGCAGCAACACACCCCGCAGAACGACGAACCCGCGTCGGCGGCGAACGCGAACTCCCAGACGTGGATGGTGGGCTACACGCCCTCGGTGTCCGCGGCGGTCTGGGTGGGCAGCGACGGCGACAAGGCGTTGCACGGCCCGAACGGCGCACCGATCTTCGGCTCGACGCTGGCCGGCCCGATCTGGGACCGGTTCATGCAGCTGTACCTGTCGGGACGGCCGGGCGAGCGCTTCGACCGCGTGGCGGCGATCAGCTCGCCACAGGACCGGGTCCAGGTGCAGGTCCAGCAGCCGCAGCAACCGGACCAGGACCAGCAGGACCGGCGCGACCAGCGGCAGCCCGGGAACGGGAACCGGCAGCAGGCCGATCAGCTCGACCAGTTCCGCCAGTTCCAGCAGCGGTTGCAGGAGCTGCAGGACCAGCAGCGGGGCCGAAGGAGGCCGTGACGTCGGCGCTGGGGGACACCGGCGTCACGGCCAGACTGGGGGTCAGAGCTTGATGACCGTTCCTTCGACACCCGAGCGGTGGGCCGCCTCGATGACGCGCAGGGCCTCGACCGACGACTCCGGGTCGACCGGGAAATCGCCTTCGCCGCGCAGCGCGTCGCGCACCTCGGCGTAGAACTGCTCGTAGCGGCCGGTTTCGGTGGGCACCGTCTTGACGTCGGTGCCGATGCCGATCTTGCCCGCGTCCGACGCCGGCTCCACGCCCCAGCCGCCGTCGCCCGGGCGCATGCCCGACTTGATCTGGGGTTCCTGCACGTCGAGGCCGTACTTGGTGAACGTCGCCTGGTCGCCGAGCACGCGGAAGCGCGGGTTCAGCGTGCCCGCGAGCGCTGACGCCCACAGGTGCGAGCGGACGCCGTTGGCGTGCTTCAACGCGACGAACACGTCGTCGTCGACCTGGACGCCGGCGCGGCGGCGGTCGGTCTCCGCGTAGACCTGCGTGACCGGGCCGAACAGCTGCAGCGCCTGGTCGACGATGTGCGCGCCCAGGTCGTAGAGCAGGCCGCCGGCCTCGGCCGGGTCGCCGAACTCGCGCCAGTTGTCCTTGGGCTTGGGCACCCAGCGGTCGTAGCGGGACTCGAAGCGGAAGACCTCGCCGAGCTTCCCGGAATCGAGGACCTTCCGGACGGTGAGGAAGTCGGAGTCGAGGCGGCGGTTCTGGAAGACCGTCAGGCCGACGCCCGCCGCCTTCGCCGCGGCGACGACCTGCTCAGCCTCCAGCGCGGTCGGCGCGAACGGCTTGTCGACGACCACCGGCAGGCCGGCCTCGATCGCCCGCAGCGCGAGCGGCACGTGCGTGCGGTTGGGCGTGCTGACCACGACGAGGTCGAGGTCGCCGGCCCGCTCGAACAGCGCGTCGGCGTCCGGCACGACCTCCGCGCCGGGGTGGTCGGTGCGCGCCTGGACGGCGTTGCCCGACGTCGTGATGACCGCGGGGGTGAGCCCGGGCGTCGCCGCCACCAGCGGTGCGTGGAACACGCGCCCGCCGATGCCGTACCCGAGGATGCCCACGCGCAAGTCACTCATGCCCGCCATTAAACAACACTGTTGCGTAATTGGCCAGACATGGGAAGATCCGGACCATGGCGGACACCGGGGTGAACCTGCGCAACGTGCGCGAACACAACCGCGCCCTGCTGCTCACGCACATCCTGCGCGCCGGCGGCCTCAGCCGCGTCGAGCTCGCCGAACGCACCGGGCTCACCCAGCAGGCCGTCTCCAAGATCGTGCCCGAACTCCTCGACGCCGGCCTGCTGGACGAGCAGCGGCAGCCGTCCACGGGGGTCGGCAAGCCCCGCACGCAGCTGACCATCCGCGCCGGCGCCCGCCACGCGCTCGGCGCGCGCCTCGACCGCGACGAATACCGCGTGCTGCGCACCAACCTCATCGGCGAAGTCGAGGAGACGGCCGGCGGCCCGCTCCCGACGGGCTTCACCCCCGAGCAGGCCGTCGAGGCCATCGGCACGACCGCGCTCGAGCTCGCGGACGGCTTCGACGTGCTCGGCCTCGGCCTCGGCGCGGTCGGCCCGCTGGACCACCTCGCCGGCCTGGTCCGGGACGCGACGAACATGCCGGGCTGGCACGACGTCCCCCTGCGCGACCTGCTCGAGAAGCGCACCGGCCTGCCCGTGACGCTCGACAAGAACACCAACTCCGCCGCGTTCGCCCAGCTCTGGCCGCACGGCGAGCCGACGGCGACCGCGGTGGTGCTCGTCGGCACCGGCATCGGCGTCGGCCTGCTGATCGACGGACGGCTCTACCGCGGCCCGCGGACCAACGCGGGTGAGTTCGGGCACACCACGATCGCCTACGACGGGCCCGTCTGCGCCTGCGGGCGGCGCGGCTGCGTCGAGATCATGGCGAAGCAGGCCGCGGACACGCGGACCGCCGCGGGCTTCCTCGGGATCGGCCTCGCGGATCTCGTGCAGGTGCTCGACCTGGAGCGGATCGTGCTGGCCGGACGCGCTGTGCGGGACGAACCGGGCACGTACCGTGACGCCGTTTCGGAGCGGCTCGAGGAGCTGTTGCCGCTGCCGCACTGGCAGCGGATCGAGATCGTCGAGGACGCCCTCGGCGAGGAGATCATCGCCCGCGGAGCCGCCGCGGAGGTCCTGGCCTCGTACTACGCGAATCCGGCATGATCACCGCCTTCACCTCGGTGGCGGCCGCCGACCGCTAACATCCGCACTCGTGCCAGAGGAGACCACGCGCGAGCCGGACCCCGGCCCCGTGACGCTGAGCCCGGCCGACCGGGTCATCCCGAGCTGGACCGAGCCGCTCGCGGCCGCGGTCACCAGACCCATCGGCGGCCCGCTCGGCGAGCACGCGGCGGTGGGCAGGCACTGGTTCTGGTCGCCGCAGCGCGTCGGCCTGCTGCTGGCCACGCTCGCGCTGATGCTCTGCTGGTTCGGCAAGGGCTCCTGCATCCAGCAGTACCAGGACTCCAGCGGCGCCACCCAGCTCGACTGGCGCGCGGGCCGCCCGTTCGTCGCGATGTGCTACTCCGACATCGTGCCGCTGTACAGCTCCGAGCGGCTCGACCGCCCGAGCACCTTCCCGTACTACACGTCGTGGAAGGAGAGCTCGCAGACGGCGGAGAACGACACCCGGTACATGGAGTACCCGGTGCTCACCGGCCTCTTCCAGTGGGCGAACGCGAAGCTCGCGGCGGGCTGGCTGAACGTCGCCGAGAGCGGCTGGCTGCCCGGCGCGCTGCCGGTCGCGGTCTACTTCGACTTGACGGCATTGTTCCTGGCGATCGCCTGGCTGGTCACCGTCTGGGCGACCGGCCGGACGATGAAACGCCGTCCGTGGGACGTGGTGCTGGTGGCTGCCTCGCCGCTGGTGCTCGTGCACGCGTTCACCAACTTCGACGCGATCGCGACCGCGTTCACCGCGACCGGCCTGCTGGCCTGGGGCCGCAAGCGTCCCCTGCTCGCCGGGCTCCTGCTCGGCCTGGGCGCGACGGCGAAGCTCTACCCGCTGTTCCTGCTCGGCGTGCTGTTCGTGCTGTGCCTGCGCGCGGGGAAGCTGACGCCGTTCTGGAAGACCGCGGCCGCCACCGTCGTGACGTGGCTGGCGGTGAACGCGCCGTTCATCCTCACCGCGACCCGCGGCTGGTGGGAGTTCTTCCGGATGAGCACGCTGCGGCCGATGGACCCGGACTCGCTCTACAACGTCGTCTCCTACGCCACCGGCTGGACCGGGTTCGACGGCGTGCTGCAGAAGAACCAGAACCCGGCGTATCTGAACCTCACCGTGGCCGTGCTGTTCCTGGCCTGCTGCGCGGGCATCGCCTACATCGCGCTCGCGGCGCCGCGACGGCCGCGCGTCGGCCAGCTCGCGTTCCTCGTCGTGGCCGCGTTCCTGCTGACGAACAAGGTGTGGAGCCCGCAGTACTCGCTGTGGCTGGTGCCGCTGGCGGTGCTGGCGATCCCGCGCTGGCGGCTGTTGCTCGGCTGGATGCTGATCGACGCGCTGGTCTGGGTGCCGCGGATGTTCTACTACCTCGGCGTCGACCACAAGGGCCTGCCCGAAGGCTGGTTCCTCGGCACGGTCGTGGTCCGCGACCTCGCCGTCGCCGCGCTGTGCGTGCTGGTGGTGCGCGAGATCTACCACCCGGGCACCGACCTGGTCCGGGCCGGCGGCGACGACGACCCGGCTGGCGGCTTCCTCGACGGCGCCCGGGACGTGATCGTCCCGAACGCCGTCCGGCGCCGCCGGAAAGCCGTGGCTGCCTAGCCCGTAAGACCTAGCCCAGCCGTTCGCGCAGGTAGGCGATGTCGGCCGCCTGGCCGTCGGGCGGGGTCTCGACGATGACTGGCGCGCCGGCCTCGCGGGCGACGGCGACCAGCACCTCGGGGTCGATCGTGCCTTCGCCCTCGACGACGCTGGCGTGCCGGTCGCGGGTCGAGCCGAACTCGTCACGGGAGTTGTTGAGGTGCACCAGGTCGATCCGGCCGGTGATGGCCTTGACTCGCGCGACGGCGGTCGCCAGGTCCCAGCCGGCGGCGTAGGCGTGGCAGGTGTCCAGGCAGAACCCGGCGCCGAACTCGCCGACCTTGTCCCACAGCCGGGCGATGACGTCGAGGTCGCGGGTGATCGCGTTCTCGCCGCCGGCGGTGTTCTCGATCAGGATCGGGACCTTGAAGCCGCCCTTCTCCTGCTCGCGCTCGAAGAGCTTGCGCCAGTTGTCGAGGCCGGCCTCGACGTCGTCGTTCGCGCCGACGTGCCCGCCGTGCACGATCAGGCCCTTCGCACCGACCGCCGCCGCGCCGTCGGCGTGCTGCGTGACGTTCTTGCGGGACGGGATCCGGATCCGGTTGTTCAGCGAAGCCACGTTGATGAGGTAGGGCGAGTGGATGAACACCTCGACGGGGTCGGCCGCGATGGCCTCGCCGTGCGGGTGCGGCTTCGGGGCCTTCCAGCCCTGCGGGTCCGAGAGGAAGAACTGGACGACGTCGGCTTTGCGCTCGGCGACCGCGGTCAACGGGTCGTCGTCACGGACATGGGCGCCAATCAGCATGCCGAGCACGCTACTCCGGGTGCTTCTTTCCCCTGTGGGACCGGTTGGTGACGCTCGTGGAGTACCGTGAGCGCGTTCCGTGATCCAGATTGGTCCGACTGCCGGAGGGCATCGATGGGGAAGCAGTTAGCCCGGATCACCGCACTGGGGTTCACCGTCGCCGCGTCGGCCGCATCGGCCGCTTTGGCGATGCCGGGAGTGGCGAGCGCCGATCCCAGCCCGACCCTCGGCGGCGACTGCTCGGCCACGCTGCAGAACGGCCAGGCCCGCGACGCGAAGACCGGCCTCCTGCTGGACGCCGGCGCCCCGCTGAACGCCCCGGACCGGCTGACCGTCGGACTCGACTCCAGCGCCAGGAACACCAACGGCTCGGCACCGCTACTCACCCTCCCGGTGGGCGACACCGTGCGGGCGCTCGGCATCGGTGACGTGCCGGTGGTCGGCGACGCGGCGGCGAAGGCCGTCTGCCCGACCGCGCAGAGCGTCGTGAACACCGTCGGCGGCGTGACTCAGGGCGTGGCGAGCGAACTGCCCCCGCTGCCGCTCCCGCCGGCCCCGGCGCCGCCCGCGCCGCCGGCCCCGCCCGGTCAGACGCCACCGCCGCCGGGGCAGACCCCGCCCGGCGACAGCACCGGCCCGGTGACCACCGGTCCCGGTGGCGCCGGCCTGCCGGGCGACGCGATTTCGGGCATCTTCAGCAACGCCTCGCTGCTGCCCGGCAGCCTGATCCAGGCGCCGGTGATCGCGCAGATCATCCCCGGTCAGCAAGTCCCGACGGTCGACGAGCAGAAGTCCGGCACGGCCGAGGCGCTGCCGGGCGTCACGCCGCCGGCGAAGCTGCCGATGCTGCTCGCGGTGCTGGCGCTGGCGATCGTGGCCGCGGCCCTCGTCCGGGCCTGGATCCGCCGCAATCCGGCCTGATTTCACCGACGGTGACGCCGGCTTCCACTCGAATGCCGGACATTTCTGAACGAGCGGGCGTCACCGCGCTGCCTTAACGTCGTTGTCCTGGGAAGAGGCGACGAGACAAGGGGCGGCGAGCATGCAGGATCGGACACGGAGGGCAACGGCGGTCGGCGCGACGGCGTTCGTCCTCGCTGGTTCGGCTGTGCTCGGCATGCCCGGCACCGCCTCCGCCGACACCAAGACCGTGTCCTGCGGCAGCACCGTGGAGGCGAAGCCGGGCGACACGATCAAGGCCACGACACCGCTGCTCGGTCTCCCGCTCAACCTCGGCGTCGTCACCGAGGGCACCAAGGTGCTGACCGGGACCATCAACGCGATCCTCGGCACGCTCTGCCAGGTCACCGTCAAGGTGGTCGACACGGTCGTGTCGCCGGTGCCGGTGGTCGGCGCGCCCGCGGCGAGCGCGATCAACCAGGGCGTGCAGGGTGTGACCAGCGGCGCCCAGCAGGGCGTGAATGCGCTCAGCGGCGGCGGGCAGCCCGCGCCCCAGCAGCCGGGCACCGGTGGCAACCCGCAGCAGCCGCCCGCTCAGGGCGGCACCGGCGGCGCACCGCAGGGCGGTACCCCGCAGGGCACCACGCCGATCCCGGACGCGAACAGCCCGCTGCTGCCCGGCTTCTCGAGCAGCCCGGTGTTCGGCGGCTTCCCCTTCAGCATCGGCACGGGCTACGCGCCGATGCGGGACTACAGCGGCATCCCGTTCGCGACGGCCGGGCTCTTCACGCCGTCGCCCGCCATCCGGTACGGCAGCCAGATCCCGGGTTACGCGCCGCAGTACGGCCTCACCGGGCCCGACCAGAACGCGGCGGCCGGCAACTCCGGCATCCAGACGGCGGGCCGGGCCGAAGCGCTGCCGTCCGGGTCCGACGGCTTCACGGACGGGTCGAACCTGCCGCTGCTGATCGCGGTGCTGGCACTCTCCGGAGTCAGCGCGGGTCTCGTGCGGACGTGGGTGCTCCGCCGAATGGCCGCTGCGAATTGACCCGACTGCCGAGTATCTTTCACGTATCTTCTTCGTTGACCCTGGTGTTCAGGACAACGACGCCTCGATGACCCCACGGAGGACAGTGCTCGTGCGGAAGTTCTTGACCGTGACCGCCCTGGCCGCCTTCGTCACCAGTAGCGCGTTCCTTTCCGCGGGCAGTGCCTCGGCGAGCCAGCAGATCGTGAGCGCCAGCTGCACCGGCACGGTCACCGGCCAGATGGGCGACCAGGTGGCGATCGATGGGGCTTCGGTCAAGACCCTCGTCACCAACGGCGCGAACAACGCAGGCACCCTCGCGGTCGGCAGCTGGGCCGGCGACTCCATCGCCAAGAACCACGCGATCCCGGTGGGACAGGTGCCGAACGCCGCGGGCGGCGAGGTGACCGGCGCCGCGATCGGCAAAGCGGTCCGCACCGCGCTCTCCAACTCCGGCACCTGGGGTCTCGGGCTCGACTGGAACAAGACCTTGAACAGCGTCGAGAGCACGGTCGCGAAGGGCTGCAACCTCACGCTGCTCGCCGGGAACTACGTCGCCCCGAGCACGCCGGGTCAGCCGGGCGCGGGCGGCACCGGTACCCCGCAGGGCGGCACCCCCGGCGGATCCTCCGGCAACCTCTCGAACCTGAACCCGGGCACCGCCGGCGGCACGGGCGGCAGCGCGCCGATGCGTGACTACGGCGGCATCCCCACCGCGACCGCCGGCACGGCCGTCGCCCCGGGGGTGCGCTACCCGGCGAACGGCACGCTCCCCGGCGACGCCTCCGCGCCGCAGGGTGACACGGGTGCCCAGAGCGGCCAGGGTGCCGACATCCGCGACGCGGGCAACGCCCAGTCGGTGGCCTCGCCCGGCTCGGCGAACGACGTCCAGCTGCCGATGCTGCTCGCGGTGATCGTGCTCGCCGGCGTCACGGCCGGGCTCGTCCGCACCTGGGTCCTGCGCCGCGCGAGCTGACCCGGACGGCACCCCGCCGTCCGGCCCCGAAGACACCCCCAGGTAGCCTTACCTGGACAAACCCTCCTGTCACGGACAGTCCGTGGCCGCGAGCCCATAGGAGGTGAGTGGTTGTGTCACGCCATTACGAGGTAATGGTCATCCTGGACCCCACGCTCGACGAGCGCACTGTCGCTCCGACGCTGGACACCTTCCTCAACGTGATCCGCACTTCGGGCGGAAGCGTCGAGAAGGTCGACGTCTGGGGCCGGCGCCGGCTTTCGTACGAGATCAAGAAGCACGCCGAGGGGATCTACGCCCTCCTCGACCTGAACTCGTCTTCGGACGCGGTGAAGGAGCTGGACCGCCAGCTGTCGCTGCAGGAGACCGTGCTCCGCACCAAGGTCATGCGTCGCGAGATCAAGCGCGCCGCGGCCAAGCCCGCCGCCGTCAAGGCCTGAGCCGAAGGGTATTCCCGATGGCTGGAGACACCGTCATCACGGTGATCGGCAACCTGACGTCCGACCCGGAGCTGCGCTTCACCCCGTCCGGTGCGGCGGTCGCGAACTTCACCGTCGCGTCCACGCCCCGCACGCTCGACAAGCAGTCGGGCGAGTGGAAGGACGGCGAGGCGCTGTTCCTGCGCTGCAACATCTGGCGCCAGGCGGCGGAGAACGTCGCCGAGTCCCTGACCCGCGGCGCTCGCGTCGTCGTGCAGGGCCGCCTGAAGCAGCGGTCGTTCGAGACGAAGGAAGGCGAGAAGCGCACCGTCGTCGAGCTCGAGGTCGACGAAATCGGCCCCTCGCTGCGCTACGCCACGGCCAAGGTCAACAAGGTCAGCCGCGGTGGCGGCGGCGGTGACTTCGGCGGCGGCGGTGGCGGTGGAAACCGCGGCGGCGGCGGTGGCGGCGGAATGCCGGCCGACGACCCGTGGGGCTCCGCCCCGGCCGCCAGCAGCGGTGGCGGCGGCGGCTTCTCCGACGAGCCTCCCTTCTGATCTCGTACACATCCACAGATTTGAATTTCCAGGAGTAGACAGTGGCCAAGCCACCCATTCGCAAGCCCAAGAAGAAGGTCTGCGTGTTCTGCAAGGCCGAGAAAAAGGGCCGTCCGGAACTGATCGACTACAAGGACACCAACCTGCTGCGGAAGTACATCTCCGACCGCGGCAAGATCCGTGCCCGTCGCGTCACCGGCAACTGCAGCCAGCACCAGCGTGACATCGCCATCGCGGTCAAGAACTCCCGCGAGATGGCGCTGCTGCCCTACACCTCGACCGCGCGCTAAGGGAGGGCACTGAAATGGCGAAGATCATCCTCACCACGGACGTGGCCAACCTCGGCGGCCCCGGCGACATCGTCGAGGTCAAGGACGGCTACGCGCGCAACTACCTGCTCCCGCGGGGCTACGCGATCGCGGCCTCCAAGGGTGCCGAGAAGAACGTGCGCACCATCCAGCGGGCGCAGGAGAGCCGTCGCATCCGCGACCTCGACCACGCCAAGGAGATCAAGGCGACGCTGGAGGGCCTCGGCGCCATCCAGCTCAACGGCAAGGCGGCCGAGGGCTCGAAGAAGCTCTTCGGTTCGATCACCGCCGGCGAGATCGTCGACGCGATCAAGGCGGCCGGTGGCCCGCTGCTCGACAAGCGCGTCATCGAGCTGCGCGACCACATCAAGACCGTGGGCAAGCACTCGGTCGGCGCCCGGCTTCACCCGGACGTGAAGGTCGAGGTGCGGCTCGAGGTCAAGGCCTCGCAGGCGTAGTCCGGCGCAGTAACGCAGTACGTCGTGGAAGGCGGGTCGCTCCCTGGTCGGGGCGGCCCGCCTTCACGCGTTTCGGGGGAACCCCGGACACGACGGCGCCGTCGTAGGAGAATGGGCGGGGACGCGAAGGGGATGGAACCGGATGGGTAACGAGGTCAACATGTCCGCGCCGGCCGGTGGCGGTGGCGGCTTCACGTTCGACGCCGACAAGATCGACGCCGTCATCAAGAAGTGGCAGGACCTCCAGGCCGACCTCAAGCGCGACTACGACGACGCCAACCTGATGGCGAACGTCAAGGCGCCCGGCAAGGAGTTCGCCAGCGGCGACTGGGAGAAGCTCGCGAACCCGTCCGGCAAGGCGTTCCTCGAGCAGAACTCCAAGATGCAGGAGTACGTCAAGAACTACATCGACGCACTGACCGCCGCGAAGCAGAAGATCACCACCAAGGAGTCGGACACCCAGGCCGACCTCTCGAAGACGGGGAACCAGGCCACGTGAACCGACGACTTCTCGCCGTCCCGGCCCTGGTCTTCGCCGTGCTCGCCGTCGCGGGCTGCTCCGGCAAGACGCGGGGCACCGCCAACCCGGAGCCGACCGCGGCGTCCGGCGGCAGCGAGACGTCCCGGTCCGCGGCCGACTCCGCGCCGCGGGTGCCGGAGCCGCTGAAGACCGCGAACATCACGTCGGACGCCTGCGCCACGATCAATGCCGACGGACGCTCGACGCTGGGCCTCGGCGACGGCTCCCCGCGCAGCACCGCGAACGGCCCGAGCTGCACGTTCCAGGAAGCCGCCGACCCGGGCAACCAGATCGACGTGACCACGGTGACGGCGAACAAGAACGGGCTCCAGGACGTCTACGACACCAAGGCGAACGACGCCTACTTCGAAGAGACGCAGGCCGGCGGGTACCCGGTCGTGTACGCCGCCGCGCTGGACGACCGCAAGAAGGGCAAGTGCGGCCTGTTCGTCGGCGTCACCGACGAGCTGGCGGTCAACGTCCTGGTCCAGTACGACAACGGGGCCGGCGCCTCCGACCCGTGCTCGGTGGCGCAGAAGTTCGGCGAGGCGATGATCCAGACCTTGAAGGTGGGCTGAGATGCTGGAACTGGTGCTGCTCGGCGGGTTCGCCGCGTACAACATGGCGACCACGCACTCCGACGACCACGCTTCGCAGCAGGGCGATCGCAAGATCGACTGCTACGACATCTGGCACCAGATCACCACCGGCCCCGGCACCGGCTCGATCCAGAACGGGCAGTCGGCGGCCAGCCGGTTGAAGGGCGCCTACGCGGACCGGCTCAGCACCATCGACGCACTGGCCAAGGAGATGGACGCCGCCTGGACCGGCGGCGGCTCGGACGCGGCGCAGAACGCGGGCGCGCACCCGCTGCGGGTGTGGATGGAGGACTCGGGCACGAAGCTGACCGACTCCGACAAGTACCTCGGCGAGCAGAACACCGCGTTCACCACGGTGCACGCGCAGGTGCAGGAGGTCCCGAAGGACCCGCCGAAGAACAACCTGCTCAACGCGGTGACGCCGTGGACGACCGACACCGACCGGGCGATCCGCGACTACAACGCCAAGGGCCAGGCCAACGTCGACGCCTTCAACACCTACTACAAGGCGAGCAACGACAACGGCCAGAAGATGCCGACGTACTCCGCGCTCAAGGGGCAGCAGGAGAACGTCAACGTCGACGACGGCAAGAAGAAGCCGGGCAACGGAAAGGGCGAGGGCAACGGGAACGGGGAAGGCGAGCGCGGGGGCGCCCCGGGCGTTGGACCCGGCGGTGTGAACATGCCGGGGCCGGGCGGCGTCCCGTCGTTCAACGCCCAGCCGCCGAACACCCCGGGCGGCAGCTTCGACCCGTCGAAGGTGCCCGGCGGGAGCTTCGACCCGTCCAAGGTGCCGGGCTTCGATCCGTCGAAGGTGCCGAGCGGCAGTTATGACCCGTCGAAGATCCCGGGCGCGGGCAGCTACACCCCGCCGAACTTCAGCGACGGCACCAGCGCGTCCGGCTTCTCGCCGTCCGACCTGCCGGGTGTGCCGAGCTTCGGCCCGGGCAGCACGCCGAGCTTCTCCGGTGGCGGGGGCGGCGGCGGGTTCGGCCCCGGCGGCTCGGGCGGCATCGGCGACCCGACGGCGGGCTTCGGCCCGGGCGGCAGCGCCGGCTTCGGGCCCGGTGGCTCGTCCGGTGCGTCCCTGCCGGGCGGCGCCGGCGGGACGGGCGCGGGCCGGGGCGGCATGGGTGCCGGCGGCGGCGCGATGGGCGCGGGCGGCGCGGGGGCCGGGCGCGCCGGTTCCACCGGCATGGGTGGGATGGGCGGCATGGGCCACGGCGCCAAGGGCCAGGGCGGCGGCGACGAAGAACGCACGTCGAAGTACCTGCTCGGCGACGACCCGAACGAGATCTTCGGGAGCGACGAGCTGACCGCACCGCCGGTCATCGGCGAGTAGCGCACGCGAGACCGCCGGGTGCGTGCCAAGATGGGCGCGCCCGGCTTTCCCGGGACCACCGAGCCGATTTCGATCTTCACTGGGGGAAGAGCGGTGCTGGACAGGCAGGTCACCATCACGACCGGCACCCTGGTCAACCTGATCCGGCGCCGGGGCGGCGAGCCGCACACGGTGCTGGCCGAGACGCCGACCTGGTACAGCGACGAGGCCCAGCGCGCCGAGGACGAGCGGGTCAACGCCGAGCTCACCAAGGCCGGGCTGTTCGGCCCGCGCGGCATGCACCCCGGGTTCGTCGCGACGGTCGAAGCCATCGCCCGGCCGCAGCTGGAGTACTACGGCTGGATCGACGGCGGGTTCCAGGGCAAGCCGGTCAGCTACCGGCTGCTCGCGGGCAGCGCCGGCGGCGAGGCGTTCGTGCTGGCCAAGCACGAGGAACTCGACGTCGTCGTGCTGGAGTCGACCCAGCCGCACGAGCTGCTCGACGGTTTTCTCGGCCAGATCCCGAAGCTGGCACCCGGACGCGGGACACCGCTCGCCGTGCCGAAGAGCCAGATCGAGGGCACCGCTCGCGGCGACGAAGGCGGGTACGCGGTGCTCCGCAGCGACCGCCCGGCCGAGGGCGCGCAGGAGGTCGACGAGCTCCGGCGGATCCTCTCGCTACGCCGAATGGGGAGCGGCAGTCTCTACGTCGCGACCCGCAGTCGCAGCGGGGCCTGGCACCGCATCGAACGCCCGGTGAACTACATCGATACGTCCGAAGGCCGGTGGCTGACCGAAGAGGTGCCGGGACGTGGGGAGAACCGGATCGCCTTCACCCCGGCCGACCAGCGCGTTCTCGCTGAGCGGTTACGCAGCGCACAGGGCCGGCTCACCGCGGCCTGAGCGCCGGCCGTTCAGCCCACCAGGTGACGGCTCTACCCTCCGTGATATTCATCCACAGGTCGCGCCGGTCAATGGTCTCCGGCTGGTCCACGACACGCCGAACAACGGACTTCGCGCGACACGCCGGACGAGTTTCCGGGAAGTTCTCCACATCTTGTTCACAGCAGTTGACCTGGGGATTCGTCGAAGCCGATCACGCTTGTCCCCACCTTGTCCACAGCTCTCGCGGCACCTGTGACTGGTTACCCCCATTCATCCACAGGTTGTCCACAGAAGGGTCCCCATCCGGAATTGCCTTCGGCCCAACGGGGGATCTAGCGTGCCCGCTCGGGCCTGTACTCACGGTGGCGCCCGGCGTGCCTCCGAGAGCCGGACGACGTTCTCACCGATCATCGGGGAGACACGTCCGGAACAGTCAGGCACCGACCTGGCCGCGTGCTTCGAGAGCGAAGATCCGGCATACTCGAACGAGTGTTCGACACGATGAGGAGGTGTCCGGAGCGGTGGCGCTGACCGACGACCGCGGTCCGATGTACGCGGAGTCCGACCCGGGTCCGAGCGACCCCGGCTCCGGCGGCGGTTTCGACCGCCAGCCGCCGCAGGACATCACAGCCGAGCAGTCCGTGCTCGGCGGCATGCTGCTGTCCAAGGACGCGGTCGCCGACGTCATCGAGGCGCTCGGCCCCGACGACTTCTACCGCCCGGCGCACCAGGCGATCTACGACTGCATCCTCGACCTCTACGGCCGCGGCGAGCCGGCCGACCCGATCACCATCTCGGCGGAGCTGGAGCGCCGGGGCGAGCTGGGCCGCATCGGCGGCGCGCCGTACCTGCACACGCTGATCGCGACGGTGCCGACCGCGGCGAACGCCGGCTTCTACGCCGAGATCGTCGCGGAGAAGGCGGTGCTGCGCCGGCTGGTCGAGGCGGGCACGCGGATCGTGCAGTACGGCTACGGCGCGGCCGCGGCGGACGGCGCGAACATCGACGAGGTGGTCGACCGCGCGCAGGCCGCGATCTACGACGTCACCGAGCGCCGGACCAGCGAGGACTACGTCGCGCTGGAAGAGCTGCTGCAGCCGACGATGGACGAGATCGACGCGATCGCCTCGCGCGGCGGCCAGTCCCAGGGCATCCCGACCGGGTTCACCGACTTCGACGAGCTGACCAACGGCCTGCACCCCGGGCAGATGATCATCGTCGCGGCCCGCCCCGGTGTCGGCAAGTCGACCCTGGGCCTCGACTTCGCGCGGTCCGCGTCGATCCGGCACGGCCTGACCAGCGTCATCTTCTCCCTGGAAATGAGCCGGACCGAGATCGTCATGCGCATGCTGTCGGCCGAGGCGAAGATCCGCCTCGCCGACATGCGCGGTGGCAAGATGTCCGACGACGACTGGACGCGGCTGGCCCGCCGGATGAGCGAGGTGTCCGAGGCACCGCTGTTCGTCGACGACTCGCCGAACATGACGATGATGGAGATCCGGGCGAAGGCGCGCCGGCTGAAGCAGCGCAACGACCTGAAGCTCGTCGTCCTCGACTACCTCCAGCTGATGACGTCCGGCAAGCGCGTCGAGTCGCGGCAGCAGGAAGTCTCGGAGTTCTCGCGGCAGATGAAGCTGCTGGCCAAGGAGATCGAGGTCCCGGTGATCGCGATCAGCCAGCTGAACCGTGGTCCCGAGCAGCGGACGGACAAGCGCCCGATGCTGTCCGACCTGCGTGAGTCCGGCTCGCTGGAGCAGGACGCCGACCTCGTCATCCTGGTCAACCGCCCCGACGCGTGGGAGCGCGACGACCCGCGCGCGGGCGAGGCGGACCTGATCATCGCGAAGCACCGTGCCGGCCCGACCGCCACGATCGTCGTGGCCCACCAGCTGCACTACAGCCGCTTCGTGGACCTCTCCCACGATTAACCGAGGGCGCTGTACCCGCGGATGAACGCCGTGAGGAGCCTGCCGAAGTTCTCGCGGTCCTCGTCCGGCCAGTCCGCCATGACCTCGGCAAACACCGTGCGCCGGAAGGCGTGCAGCTCGTCGAGGTGCGCCTGGCCGGCCTCGGTCGGCACGAGCACCGCACGTCGTCCGTCGCGCTGATCGGCTTCGCGGCGCAAGAGTCCCTGCTCGACGGCACGCGCGACGAGCCGGCTCGCGCGCGGCTGGTCCACGCCCATCGCCGTGCTCAAGGCCGTCACCGTGCTGGGCTCGCCGCGTTCGGCGAGCTCTTCGACGACGTCGAGCAGCTCGTGCACCGGGTCGTGCGCGCCCTGGCCGCGGGCCTTGCCGATCCGGCTCAGCGCCCGCCGCTGCTGGCTGCGGCGGATCGCGATCATCGCGCGCTCGACGTCGGCCACCGCGTCCGTCATGGTTGCTCCACCCTCCCAACTGCATGTACTTTTACATGTAGTTGTTCCTCGACATCACCGGAGTTCCCATGAAACCCCTCGGCTGGTGGCTTCGCCACGTCCACGAGCTTCTCGAATCCTCCATGGCCCGGGCCCTCGACGCCGAGTCGCTGAGCCGCCGGCACTGGCAGGTACTCAACACGATCGCCCTCGGCGCCCGCACGCCGGAGGAGGTCGACGCGGCACTGGCGCCGTTCGTCGCCGCCGACGGCCCGATGGCCGCCAAGGTGGCCGACCTCCGGGCTCGCGGCTGGGTCACCGAAGACGGCGGACTCACCGAGGCGGGCCGCGAAGCCCACGCCCGGGTCGAGGAGCGCGTCGAAGCCTTCCGCACCACGGTGACCCGCGGGATCAGCGGCGACGACTACCGCACGACGGTCCGCACCCTGGAGCGTTGCGCGGCGAACCTCGAGAGCGACTGAAGGAATATCCCGGGGAGCACGGGCGTCAGGTATCCTAGTAGTTGAACTTTCAAGCACTGGAGCCGTCGATGACCCGCACCCCGGTCCTCTACCTCAGCCACGGAGCGCCGCCGCTCGCCGACGACACCACGTGGACCCGCCAGCTCGCCGCCTGGTCGGCCGACCTGCCTCGGCCCCGCGCGATCCTTGTCGTGTCGGCGCACTGGGAGGAGGCGCCGCTGACCATCGCGGCCACGACGACCGTGCCGCTCGTGTACGACTTCTGGGGCTTCCCCGACCGCTACTACCAGGTCAAATACGCGGCGCCGGGCGCGCCCGAGCTGGCCGAGAAGGTGCGGAAGCTGCTCCGCTCGACGGACACGCCGGTGCACGACGCGCCGGAGCGCGGCCTCGACCACGGCGCCTACGTGCCGCTCGTCGAGATGTACCCGGACGCCGACATCCCGGTGCTGCAGGTTTCGATGCCTTCGCTCGACCCGCAGGAGCTGTTCGACCTCGGCCGCAAGCTCGCGCCGCTGCGCGACGAAGGCGTGCTGATCATCGGCAGCGGTTTCTTCACCCACAACCTGAGCGGCATGGCCCGCGCCACCGACGGGACACCGCCCGCGTGGTCGGCCGAGTTCGACCACTGGGGCGACGAGGTCGTGCGCGGCGGCGACGTCGACGCGCTGCTCGACTTCCGGCACAAGGCGCCGGCGGCGGCGCTCGCGCACCCGCGGATCGAGCACTTCGCGCCGCTGTTCGTCTCCCTCGGCGCGACCGCGGAGGAGAAGTCCGGCCGCACGGTGATCGACGGGTTCTGGCACGGCCTGGCGAAGCGCTCGCTGCAGTTCTCCTGACCTTCCCGGACACACGAACGAGCCCCAAGAGCCGGATTCGGCTCTTGGGGCTCGTCCTCTCCAGGGAAGGAGAGCTTCATCGGTCGTCAGGCACTCCGTGCGAGGAGACCTCGCGGCGCGTGGAGCGCCTGCCGGGGTTGGCGGGCCGGACGGGCTCTGGCTGAACCCGCCCGGCAGTACCGAACTACTTGCGCTTGACCAGACCCAGCAGCTTCGCGAGGAAGCCGGTCGAGTCGAGGCCCGACATCGCCGGAACCTGCGCGGCCGGGGCCGCGCTGTCCAGCACCGGCAGCTTCGCGTTCACCGGCAGGGCCGGGGCGGCGGGCAGCGCGGCCGGGGCGGCCGGCAGCGCCGGGGTCACCGGGAGGGCGACCGGCAGGGTCGGGACGCCGCCACCCAGGGCGGGCAGCGCCGGCAGCGCGACGGGCAGGCCACCGGTCGGCAGGTCCGCACGCTCGGTGCCACCCAGCGCCGGCAGCGAAGGCAGCAGGCCGCCGCTCAGGGCGGGGATGTGCACCGGCAGGCCACCGGTCGGCAGGTCGGCGCGCTCGCCGCCGCCGGCCAGGGAACCGCCCAGGCCCGAAAGCCCGTTCAGGCCCGGCAGGCCACCCGCGGTCGGCAGGTGGGGCAGCCCGGCCATCGGGCTCACCGGCACGTCGGCACGCTCGGCCGGAACGGCCGTCGGCAGCGCGGGCAGGCCCGCGGTGGGCAGCCCCGCCGTCGGCAGGCCACTGGCCAGCCCGGTCAGCGAGGGCAGCTCGCCGGCACCCAGCTCCGAACCTTCGACCGGGTTCGCGATCGTGTCGGCCGCGTCCGTGGCCTCACCGTTGATGCTGGTCATGTCGGTCGCGTCCGCGGTGGCGACACCGAGCAGCTCGAGGGGGACCCCGAAGATCTGCACCGGCGCCACGATGTCGTGGTAGAAGTTGTACCCCGACAGGCTGGACCCGTCACCCTCGGTGACCGGCTCGCCGCCGTTCTGCGTGGTCAGCGAGTTGTCGCCGACAGCGTGCGCGACGCCGCCCACGGTCACCGCGTCGCCGAACAGCTGCGCGATCGCCGTGGCCGGGATGTCGAGGATGTTGCCGGAGATGGCGCCCTCGACACCCGAGGTGGTGTCGTCGCCCGCGTTCTGCACGGACGTCGTGTTGATCCCGGTGCCGCTGGCGACACCCGCCGCGCTGACGGCGTCACCGAAGACCTGCGCCACCGGCAGCGCGTCGGCGCCGATGATGTTGCCGGCCACGCTGCCGCGGTCACCGTTGGTGGTGGCGTCGCCACCGGCCTGCGACATCGTGTCGCTCGTGCCCAGGCCGTGGCCCAGAGCAGCACCCGCGACACCGTCGCTGAACAGCTGCGCGGCACCCGCGATCGGGGCCTTCACGATGTTGCCGGCCAGCGCACCGTCCTGCCCGTCGGTGAGGGCGTCGCCGCCCGCCGAGGAGTCGGTGATGTTGTCGTTCTCACCGGTGCCGATGCCCGCGAGGGCGGCACCGCTGCCGGCGGCCAGCACCGGGAGCGAGACCGGGGCCTCGATGATGTTGCCGGCGCCGGCGCCCGCGGGGCCGTTCGCCGTGACGTCGCCGCCCGCGTTGGACGTCGTGTCGGTCGAGCCCTTGCCGTGGCCCTGGCCGACGAACGCGCCGCCGATGTTGGCGACCTGCACCGGCAGCGAAGCCGGCACGGTGCCCAGGTTCGAGCTCAGGAAGCCGTTGTCGTCGTGGGTGCTGCCACCGCCGCCGCCGGAGACGACCTTGGTCTCGTCGGCCGAGCCGGAGCCCTGGCCGATGAACGAGCCGCCCACGCCGAAGACCTCGGCGGGCAGGCCGACAGGCACCTGGACGACGTTGCCCGAGCCGGACGAGTCGTTGCCCTGCGTGCCGTCGTACGCCCCGGCGGTGACCGTCTTGTCTTCGGTCGCCGTGCCGGACGCGTTGCCGATGTGGCTGCCGCCGATACCGAAGACCTCGGGCGCGCCCGCGGTCTGGGTGTTGACGATGTTGCCGCCGAGGACGGAGTCGTTGCCCTTGGTGTAGCTGCCGTTGCCCGCGTTGGCGTCGGTGGTGTTGTCGTGCGCGGCGTTGGCCTGGCCGATGTAGGTGCCACCGATGCCGAAGGCCTCGACCGGCAGCGCGACCGACGGGTTCAGGACGTTGCCCGAGCCGCTCGCGTTGTCACCGGCGGTCTTGACGAAGCCGCCCGAGTCGACCGTGCTGGAGGAGCTGCCGGTCTCGGGGATGCCCGCCGAGGCGTTGCCGATCCACGAGCCCGCGACACCCGCGACGTTCGCGATCGGGGACAGCGAGGCCGCCCCGCCGTTGCCGGACAGGAACGAGTCGTTGCCGCTCGTCTCGAGGTAGGTCGGGATGCCGAGGCTGCCCTCGCGCGTGTCCCCGGCCGTGGCGTCGGCGGAGGTGTTGCAGCCGTCGGAGTTCGACAGCGAGCCCCACACGGCGCCCGAGTTGCAGTTGAACTTGACCGGCAGGGCGATCGGCGCGCCGACCACGTTGCCCGATCCCGCGCTGTTGTCGCCGGAGCTGAACAGCGAGCCGCCGGAGGTCGCGACGGTGTCGGCCGAGTAGCCGTGGCTCTGGCCGTTGCCGAGCAGGTACGACGCGGCGTTGCCGGTCACCTGCACCGGGGTGG
>NZ_JBEXVF010000078.1:0-41706 GCF_040629235.1 Amycolatopsis sp. NPDC005961
GCATCGCGGTCGGCTTCTCCGCGCAGGAGACCGCCGAAGCCCTCGGGATCTCCGCGGGCAACGTCCGCGTGACGCAGCACCGCGCCCTGACCCGGCTGCGCGGCATGATCCGCGACGAAGAATTCTGAGCTCATGGGGATGTGGAGTGGCCTCGAGTCTGAGTGGCCGGTCGCGACGAAAGGGCCGCCGGGTCGTGTCCTCGTGTCGAAGTGCCGTGGTGAAGCGT
Source organism: Amycolatopsis sp. NPDC005961 (assembly GCF_040629235.1). Lineage (NCBI taxonomy): Bacteria > Bacillati > Actinomycetota > Actinomycetes > Pseudonocardiales > Pseudonocardiaceae > Amycolatopsis > Amycolatopsis sp. NPDC005961. The sequence goes on from NZ_JBEXVF010000078.1 coordinate 227, forward strand.
GAACCGTCAGCAAGGAGATCCAGTGCTCAACGAACAGCGTGGCGAGGTCGGCCGCCGCGTCACCGCCCCAGCTCTCATCGCCGCGCTCCCACGGCCAGGCGGTGCCGTCGGCAGCCCCCTGCCGTGGGGTGACCTGGTCCGTGCGGTGCCATGGCTGCTGATCGTGTTCATCGGGATGATCGCCAAGTGGTCGGTGACCGAGATCACGGGTCTGCTCGCGTTGCTGCTCGGCTGCTCCACGCTGCCGGGCAGCGGCCCCTCGGAGTCGTCAGGTCTTCGCAGCTGAGGGCTACCCGTGTTGTTGTGGCCCGAGTGCTTCGCGAAGACAGCGGGTTCGCGCCGATCATGGCCGCGAACCCGCTGTCGGTGGGCGAGACCTGGCCGTCACACCGAGCAAGTGCGAAGAGCTCTGCTCCAGTCTGCACTCATTCGTCGTTCAAGACTCTTCACTGCGCCAGTTCGTGGCCGATCTCGGTGGCACCTGCGTCAGTGCTCGGGAGGTGTACCCACGCCCGCGTCGTGGTCTCTTTCACGGCAGCGAACACCGATGTGTAGCTTTTGGGGTCACCGAACTTGATGTGGCGAATGACTTCTTCGTAGAACCAGTCCGATGCGATGACAGCGATATCTCCGTCGGAGGCGGACAGCGCGTCCTTGGCCGCACGGGAATCGAGAAGCCGGAACGCGTGCATGATCGCCGACCCGGTGAAGCCATGTGCGTCGCGGGTTATCTCGCCCGCGTGCAGAACCATCCGCAACCGGATCTGCTCCTCGGTCGTGTGCGCACTGTTGTGCGTGGAGAGATTCTTCGCGAGTTCCTGGGGCACTCGTTCGCCGAAGACGGCCTTGGGGTAATCGCCTGGCGTCAGCACGAGGACCCCGTCGCCGAGATCGATCCGGTGGCAATCCCGCCACCGGACGCCCGAGGTCGCGAAGGCGTCCTCGACCGCCCGGTACAGCCCGGATCGGACGATGAGCCGGTGAAGGTTGGTTCTGCGGGGAGCGTTGAAGCGTTCCACGTCGACAGCGAGGATCGTGTAGTGCACGGCGTTCACGACGGGAGCAAGGCGAAGCGCCCTTTGCCCGACGTTCCGTCGAGGGGCCGAGGTCTCTCGATTCGGCATTGTGTTTCTCCTTGTTTGACGCGTATGCCATGGCTATTGGCTGGTCAAGATCCTGGTAGCCCGGGCAGGATCATGGTCGCGACGTCGAACGGCGCGGACAGCATCTTCTGCTCCAGCATCAGGTCGGCGACGCGTTGAAGCTCACCGAGGTCCAGATGAGCGGGAAAGCTGCCGACTCGGACCTCTCGGGCGGTTTTGGCGTCGATACCCAGGTACTGCTGGAATATCTGCTCGCGGACATCGCGGTTCTGAACGTCGCCGACTCCGCGGTTGAGCGCGTGCTGGAACGCGTCGATCACTTCTGGCCGGCTTGCGGCGAAACTCGCCGGGACCACCCACCCCGACATGGCGATCTCGAAGTTCAAATCGAGTCCGAGATCGAGCAGCTGGACTGCACCGGCGTCGTCGGCCGTCGTGACGAACGGCTCGGCGACGACTGCACCGTCGATCTCGCCGCGCTGCATCGCCGGAACCATCGCTCGCATGTCCATGGTGACCCAGGAGACGCTGGCCGGATCTCCGCCGGCTTGCCGCATTTCCGATATCGCGAGCAGGTCTGAGATCGATCCCCGGCTGGTGACCGCGATCCGCTTGTGCGCGGCCTGGTCGGGTCGTGTGAAGGAGCGGTTCGGGGAGCCGACGAGCATCAGGTGGCCGGGTTTCGCGATGTAAGCCGGCGCGATGATCTTCAAGTCGGCCGCGTGGGTGGCCTGCGCCATGAACATCCCCGGATAACTGCTGAACGCGACGTCGAGTCTGCCCGTCTCGAGTCCTCGGACTGCTTCCGGACCGCTGGCCACGGTGACCACCTGGACGTCCAGACCCGCAGCTCGAAAGTACCCCTGGTCGACGGATCGGTAGAACGCCGCGACATCGACGAACGGCAGCACGCCCACCCGGAGCATTACCGGCGGCGGCTCCGCCGGTTGCCCGGATCCGCGGTACCAGTAGAAGCCACCTACGATCGCGGACAACACCATCAGCACTGCCACCACGACCGCAGCCTGCTGCAGCCGGCGCCTACGGCGGCTCCGTTCGTTGCCCGACTCGAGGCTATGAACAGCTACGCCTTGGCGTCGAGCTTTCCGTCGGGGCCGCACCAGCTGCAGTGTCACCGGGATCGCATCCGGCTGTTGCGCGCCTGGGCCGCCGCCGCTGGTGATCGGCAGGTCCATGCCGACCGGCCTGAGGCGTCGCACGGCGTGGTCAGGCCCGATGTCACCCGGTCCTGGTGGCGCGCAACTCAGCGCGCGGCGAAGATCCGCAAGTCGCCGGTCGAGCTCGACCTCGTCGATCTCGACGGCCTGTCGGCCGAACCATCCGAGAACCATGCTCCCCGCTCCCTTGTTCGTTATGTACATTGCTCCCCCACGGCTCACATCGATCTCAGCTGGGGTGCGTCGCGAGGGCACGCCGGAGCCTTTCTCGACCTTTCTTATATTGACGCTGGGCCATCCGAACGCTGATCCCCAGGATCTCCGCCACTTCCTGCAATGAGCGCTCGTTCAGACACACCAGCGTCACGACTTCCTGCAGGTCGTCGGGCAGCGCGCGGAGGGCGTCGAGGGCGTCGACGATCTCAGCGCGCCGGTCCGCGAAGTCCTCTTCTCGGAGGGCTTCGACGGTAATCAGTTCCTCTGCAGGAAGTAGCACCTCGCGACCCCTCGTTCGCGAGTCGTCAATCAGAAGACGACGTGCAATCGTCAGCGCCAACGGGATCAGTTTCGCCGGATCGGTGTCGGGGTTGCGATCCAGATGCAGCCTGAGTCGCAGTACTGTTTCGCCTACGACGTCGTCAGGCTCCATCCGACGGGTCCGAGTCCGTGCATACCTCTTGATCTGGGGACTGACGAGCTCGAGAAGTTCAGCAAGGTCTGGCCTTCCTTGGCCTGTGGGCAAGGTTTCCCTGTCACTGGTCACGCTCACTCGCCTTCGATGAGGCGCTGACCGAGATGGAAACCAACGGCCCAGAATTGCCCTGGACCGAGGTTGCACCCCGTGGCAATGCGCTTCACAGGCGATTCCTGGTCGGTAGCGTCGACGCTCATATCAAGAAGACGAAGTGATCATGTCGTCGCGACAGATGTCACCCGATCGGCGGATATTGCTTGAGTGACCGAGGTAATCAAACCGTTGATTTTTTACGTTACTGCTCGTACCTGTTGCAATTGTCGTTGCAGGTGCCGGCCGCTGCAGCTCGACGGCTGAGCATTCGCCGTCTCCTAGCAGCGGCGGGGAACGAGTTCGGCGCCGGGCGCCGCCTCAGTGGTTCTGGTTGGTAGACGTAAGCGGAGACCTGGGCTCGGGAGTCGGACCGCGAGCGCACCGGATCGTCGCTTGATCTTGCTTCTCACTGTTTTGGACGATACGTCGTACCTGCTCGACCTCATTGGCTGAACCATTGCCGTGTGAACCGCGCCAACATCATCCGGGGCAGGTGAACGCCGTTCAAGCCCGAACCCCGCGGCGTGGCCCCGCGGCCCTGTACACTTCATCATCTGAGACCACGGACCAATCGCACTGGCTCTACCCGGCCACCTTCATCGACGGCGCTGCCGCAGCTGGCATCGAGCCTCGGCACCTTGATCGCTACCTGCCTGATACGCAACCGTGCTATTGCGTACCGAATCCACTGGGGACGGGAACGCCCGGGACCGACCGGTGAATTCCTATGTTTTGGCTGGGTGCCGATGAAGTACCGCCGTTACCGCTTTTGCGGGCGGTACGCCGGCGCCCGAATGGAACCGGGTAGGAGCTGACGTGACTGCTCCCGATGAGCCATTGATGGAGGAGGCCTCGTGTCGGAGACTTTCGATCTCGCCCAGCGTCCTGTCGTCGGTCTGGACGTTGGAGTAGCGTTCGCAGTCGGTTGCGAGAACGACGCATCTGCTGCTCGGGTGGCACTTTTCTGCGTCGCTCCGTTTGAGCGACGTCCTCACTGGCGGGGCGTTCTGGTGGGTGACCACCGCCGCGGTCGCGATCCTGATCGCGGTCTTCGTCCTCCACCGACACGTTCGTTCCCGCCACCTCCGCTCCTGTCTGCTCGGTCAACGCAGCGCGTGAATCCGGCGCGCCCGAGGTCATGTGTCCGCAGTGCCTGGTGGGGGTGGATTCCCTGCGGCTGCTGGGTCTGGCCACCTGATCCGGTGATCTTTCCCGGGCTCAGGCTTCCCCGAGTGGTGGTCGCAGCGCGAGTATCGGGCGGTGAGAAAGCCCCTGGTGGGTGCTTGACGAACGAAAGGGGAGTTCTCGATGGCTGATGGGTCGGTGTTCCTGCCGGGACGAGAACAGGAAGTCTCTGGGTGACGCGTGCCCGAAGCTGAAGAACAACCGGCACGGGCAGTGGTACTTCCGGATCGAGCTGCCGAAGGATCTGCGGGGCAACCGCCGGCCGCGGCGCCGCGGTGGCTACGAGAACGCGACCGAGGCCGAGAAAGGCCTGCAGAGAGTGCGAGACCTGCTCGGGATCGCCGAGGACGGCGACGACGAGACGTCTCGCAAGATCGGGGACTTGCTCGCGGGCCTGATCTCGCAGCAGGAGCCGCTGCCCGAGACCGAGACGGTGCGCCGTCTCGTTCGGGCGGGATCGGCAGTGCTGGAACAGCCGTTGATGGGTGTGGTGTTCGACGAGTTCCTGGCGCGGAAGAAGCGCACGGTGAGCCGGAACATGTACCGCTCGTATGAGTCCCACGTCCGCCTCTATTTACGCCCGCACCTGGCGAAGGTCCGGCGTGACCGGCTGCGGGTGGGGCATCTGGATGCGATGTTCGAGGCGATCGTGGAGCGCAACGAGCTGATCGCCGAGTACCGGGCCAGCGGTGACCCGCGGAAGGTCGCGGCGGTGAAGTGGCAGCGTCCGGTCGGTCCGACGTCGCTGCACCGGATCAAAGAGACGCTACGGGCGATCCTGCGCCCGGCGGTGGATCAGGGCCTGTTGACGCACAACGTGGCGAAGTTGGTCGAGTTGCCGGCGGCGGTGCGGCCGAAGCCGAAGCTGTGGACCCCGGAGCGGATCGCCAAGTGGCGCCGGACCGGTGAGGTGCCCTACCCGGTGATGGTGTGGACCGGCGACCTGACCGGGGCGTTCCTGGACTACACGGTGAACCACCGGCTGTACGCCTTGTTCCACCTGATCGCGCACACGGGACTCCGGCGCGGCGAGGCCTGTGGACAGCGCCGTTCGGACACCTACTTGGATGCGGCGTCGCTGGAGGTGGCGAACCAGATCGTGCAGTACGGCTGGGAGACCGGGCAGAGCAAGCCCAAGACACCGTCCTCGGAGGGCATCGTCGCCTTGGATCCGAACACCGTGCTGGTGCTGCGGGCTCACTTGGCGCGTCAGGACCAGGCCGAAGCTCGCCTCGGGGATGACTGGGTCGAGGAGGACTTGCTCTTCACCGAGCCCGACGGCCGCCCGCTGCACCCGGCCGACGTCGCCGACGAATTCGCCACGTTGATCAAGCTGGCCGGCTTGCCCCCGATCACCCTGCACGGCCTCCGGCATGGCGCCGCGACACTGGCTCTGGGTGCCGGTGTGGACATGAAGGTGATCCAGCACATGCTTCGGCACTCGTCGATCAAGGTGACGATGGATCTCTACACGAACGTCGGCGAGGAAGTGGCCGCGGACGCGGCGAGGAAGCTGGCCGGGGCGATCCCGAGGAGGGTTTTGCACCCGGACTGCGCTCTCGGGCTCCCCTCGGGCTCCCGAACGACCACAGTGGACAGAGAGGAAGCGGAAGAAATGACTTCAGATACCACAAATCCCCAGGTCAAAGGGATCTTCAACCTGGGGAGTGGGTGTGCGCCATCAGGGACTCGAACCCCGAACCCGCTGGTTAAGAGCCAGCTGCTCTGCCAATTGAGCTAATGGCGCCGGTGTCTGCCGGAGGTTTCCCTCGGCGACGTGGAAAAGATTAGCACCCGGTTCCGGGGCCTGTTTCAGGGGGGTCCCGTTGGCGAGTTCCGGCGTTGCCGCCCCGGTGTCGGGGCTGGTCGGGCACACTGTAGTCGGACATCGACGGCGAAACAGGCAGGTGGACATGACGCGTGTGGGGGTGCGGCTGCTGGTGGCCGCGGGGGTGGTCGGCATCACGGTGGCCGGCTGCAGCAGTAGTCCTTCGGGTGAATCTCCGAAGGAGACGCCGTCCTCGAGTGCGCCCACGCCCGCGCTGAAGGCCGCCGTGCTCACGTTGAGCCCTGCGAAGGATGCCAAGGACGTCGCGCCCGGCGAACCCGTCAGTGTCGCCGTTGCCGACGGGAAGGTCGGCGATGTGCGGCTGACCGGGGCCGACGGCAAGGTCGTCGCCGGGAAGGCGCGCGCCGATGGCTCGGGGTGGGACTCCGCCGAGCCGCTCGGCTACAACAAGGCCTACAAGCTGACCGCCACCGCGACCGGCTCAGACGGCAAGCCCGTCAGCGCCGAGTCGAGCTTCAGCACCGTCAAGCCCGCGCGGCAGCTCGGCGTCTCGGTGAACCTCGACCAGGGCGAGACCGTCGGCGTCGGGATGCCGCTGATCTTCACCTTCAGCGGGAACGTCGCCGACAAGGCCGCCGCCGAGAAGGCGCTGAAGGTCACCGCCGAGCCGGCCACCGAGGGCGCCTTCCGCTGGTCCGGCGACAAGCAGGTGACCTGGCGGCCGAAGGACTACTGGAAGAGCGGCACCAAGATCACGGTCGACGCCGCCGTCTACGGCAAGGCGCTCGGCAAGGGCAGCTACGGCCGCGAGGACAAGAAGATCACCGGCACCATCGGCGACAAGCTCGTCGCGGTCGCCGACGGCCAGACGCACCAGATGACCGTCTCGATCAACGACAAGGAGGTCAAGACCATGCCGACCTCCATGGGCAAGCCCGGCCACAACACCCCGGCCGGCACCTACACCGTCATGAGCGAGCACACCGGCTACACGATGAACTCCGCCACCTACGGCGTCCCCGAGGACGCTCCCGGCGGCTACAGCACCTTCGTCCAGTACGCGATCCGCCTGTCCTACAGCGGCATCTTCTACCACTCCGCACCGTGGTCGGTGCGGCAGCAGGGCCACAGCAACGTCAGCCACGGCTGCCTCAACCTGTCCACCGAGAACACGAAGTGGCTGATGGACACGTCCAGGAAGGGCGACGTCGTCACCGTGCAGAACAGCGGTGGCCCGAAGCTCGAGCCGACCGACGGCTGGAGCGTCTGGCAGCTGTCCTGGGACGAGTGGAAGACGGCCGCGAACTAGCGGTCGTCGTACTCCGCGCGGGCCGCCGTGATGAGCGGGAGGTGCTCGATGCTCCACTCGAGCAGCGGCGCGGTGGCTTCGCGCAGCGTCCGGCCCATCGACGTCAGCTCGTAGCTGACGTGCGGCGGCATGACGGCGTGGACCGTGCGGGTCAGGATCCCGTCACGCTCGAGGTCGCGCAGGGTCACCGTGAGCATGCGCTGGCTGATGCCGTCGATCGAGCGCTTGAGCTCGGTGAAGCGCCGCGGCCCGTCCTTGAGCATCCGCACGACCAGCAGCGCCCACTTGTCGCCGACGATCCCGAGCACTCCGCGGGCCTCGCACGGGTCCTCCATGGTTACCTCCTGGGAACCGGGGCACGGAAAAGTGCCGTATTGCCCGGTGCGCGTCGAGTGGATCACGATGGTTCCGGTTACCGAATGGTACCGAGGAACTATCGAGAACCGAGGCACGCATGTCAACATTCCTGCTGGTCCACGGCGCTTGGCACAACGGCCGGAGCTGGGACCGCGTGGTCCCGCGCCTGGAATCCGCCGGCCACCGCGTGCTGGCGCCGTCGCTGACCGGCTACGGCGACAAGGCTCACCTGCTGAGCCCGGAGGTCGGGCTCGGCACGCACATCGACGACGTCGTCAACCTCCTCCAGGACGAGCGCGACGTCGTGCTCGTCGGGCACAGCTACGCCGGGATGGTCATCTCGGGAGCCGCCGACCGGCTCCCGGACCGGATCGCGCGTCTGGTGTTCCTCGACGCGATGGTCCCCGAAGACGGCGAGACCGCGGCCGACGTCATCCCCCTCACCAAGCAGCTGATCGACGACGCGGTCGACGGCTGGCGGGTGCCGCCGATGGGCCTGTTCGGCGTCACCGGCCCCGACGACGTCGCCTGGCTGCGCTCGATGCTGTCCGACCAGCCGGTGCGGTGCCTGACCGAGCCCGTGCACCTGGGCAACCCGGCGGCGAAAGCGATCCCGCGCACGCACATCCACTGCGTCGGCGGGGAGCCGACGGGCATCACCCGCCGTCCCGTTCCGGCGGGCGAGCCGGTGCGGGAGCTGCCGACCGGCCACGACTGCATGATCACCATGCCCGCCGAGCTGACCGAACTGCTGCTCGAGACGGCTTAGGCCGTCGACCTGCGCACCAGTTCCCGCGCCTCCTCTTCGGTCGCCACCGCGGGCCCCGAGCCCCAGAGCGGCTTGTTCGCCGTCTCCCGGCTGAAGTAGACGGCGACGGCACCGACCGCACCAGCAGCCATGAGGTACCACGCGGGCCAGAAGTCGTAGCCGGTGGACGAAATCAGCGCCTGCATGACCAGCGGTGTCGTGCCGCCGAAGAGCGACACGGAGATGTTGAACGCGATGGACAGCGCGCCGTAGCGGATCGCGGTCGGGAACAGGGCCGGCAGCGCCGCGGGCATCGAGACCTCGAAGCAGAGCAGCAGCAGGCCGAGGCCCATGAGCCCGAGGAACGTCAGCACCAGGCCGCCGTCGTGCACCAGCAGCATCAACGGCCAGGAGAGCACGAAGAAGCCGACGCAGCCGGCCATCATGACGGGCTTGCGGCCGACCTTGTCGGTGATCCGGCCGCCGACCAGGATGATCAGCATCATCACGACCATGACGACGATGATCAGCAGCAGGCCGTGGGTGGCGTCGAGGTGCAGCTGCTCGGACAGGTACGTCGGCATGTACGACAGCAACATGTAGTCGGTGACGTTGAACACGAGCACCAGGCCGACGCAGATGAGCAGCGCGGGCCAGTAGTCGGTGAACATCTTCCAGAACGGCTCGCCGGAGCGGCCGCGCTTCTCGGCCTCTTCGGCGTGCTTCTGGAACGCCGGCGTCTCTTCGAGCTTGAGGCGCATGTAGAGGCCGATGATGCCGAGCGGGCCGGCGACCAGGAACGGGACGCGCCAGCCCCAGTCGAGCAGCGTCTCGTGCGGGACCCAAGCCTTCATGCCGGTGACGACGGACGCGCCGAGCACGTACCCGGACAGCGTCCCGAACTCCAGCCAGGAGCCCATGAAGCCACGGCGTTTGTCGGGCGAGTACTCGGCGATGAAGGTCGTCGCGCCGCCGTACTCCCCGCCGGTGGAGAACCCCTGCACCATCCGGGCGACCACGAGCAGGATCGGCGACCAGACACCGATGGAGGAGTAGGACGGGATCAGCCCGATGCACAGGGTCCCGATGGCCATCATGATCATGGTGACGGCGAGGACCTTCTGCCGTCCGATCCGGTCGCCGAGGGGCCCGAAGACGAGCCCGCCGAGCGGCCGCATGAGGAAGGCGGCGGTGAAGGCCCCGAAGGTCCCGATCAGCCTGACGCCCGGGGAGACCGTCGGCGGGAAGAAGACCTCGGCGATGGTGTCGGCGATGTAGGCGTAGACGCCGAAGTCGAACCACTCCATCGCGTTGCCGAGGGCGGCCGCCCCCACCGCCCGTTTGAGCAGCGATCGATCGACGACGGTGATGTCCTCGTACCTCAGCTTCTTCTTCCGCCTGATCTTCGGTCCTGAACGTGCCACCACTCCACGGTGCACCGCCGACCGGCCGCGCGCACGCTGGGCCATCCGGTCGTGAGGGTTGCCACCTGTGGCCGAACGACCACGAAAAGCAAAAAACCCCAGTTCGGTCCGAGGATCCAAACTGGGGTGATGGGGTGAGCGACGGGTTTCGAACCCGCGACCTCCTGGACCACAACCAGGTGCTCTACCAGCTGAGCTACGCCCACCATTGCCGAGGGGATCCACTTACGATCACCTTGCGGGGATAATCGTAGCGGGTGCCCTCGAGCGGATTGCAGGGGGTTACCTCTGCTGCACCTCGGCGGCGGCCGCCTTGGCTTCGTCGCTGGTCGGGCCCGGTTGGGGGACGAAGGCCACGCGCCGGTAGTAGTCGAGTTCGCCGATGGACTCCTTGATGTCGGCGAGCGCCCGGTGCGCGAGACCCTTCTCCGGCTTGGCGTAGTAGATCCGCGGGTACCAGCGCCGGACGAGCTCCTTGACGGACGAGACGTCGACCAGGCGGTAGTGGAGGTAGGCGTCGAGTTCCGGCATGTCGCGCGAGATGAAGCCGCGGTCGGTGGCGATGGAGTTGCCGGCGAGCGGCGCCGTCCCGGCTTCGGGGACGTGTTCGCGGATGTACTCGAGGACGCGGCTCTCGGCTTCTTCGAGGGTGACGGTGGAGGCGCGGACCTCTTCGGTGAGGCCGGAGTGGGCGTGCATCTCGCGGACGACGTCGGGCATCCCGGCGAGTTTTTCCTCGTCGGCGTGGATGACGATGTCGACTCCGTCGCCGAGCACGTTCAGCTCCGCGTCGGTGACGAGGGCGGCGATTTCGATCAACGCTTCCTTGCCGAGGTCGAGCCCCGTCATTTCGCAGTCGATCCAGACTAGGCGGTCGGTCACCTGGTGACCCTAACCCGACACGGGGATGAGAGGGGCGTTACCTGCGCGTACGGCGCGTTACGCTCGCGGTGTGGTGCAGGACACACGATCGGGGAGCAGCGAGTGACGGAGCAGGGGTCGCCGGCGAGCGAGATCGCCGCCGGTTATGCGACTGAGGGTGCCGCGCTGGAACTGGGCGCGGTGGTGATCGACGGCAAGACGGACGCCGCGGCCGCGGTGCGCCTGCCGCTGGCGACGCTGAACCGGCACGGCCTGGTCGCGGGGGCGACGGGGACGGGCAAGACGAAGACGCTGCAGCTGATCGCGGAGCAACTGTCGGCGGCCGGGGTGCCGGTGGTGCTCGCGGACGTGAAGGGCGACCTGTCCGGGCTGGCCGCGGCCGGCGAGGCGAACGACAAGGTCGGCAAGCGCTCGCAGGAGCTGGGTGACGACTGGGCGGGCACGGCCTACCCGGTGCAGTTCCTGTCGCTGGGCACGGGCGGGAAGGGCTCGCCGATCCGGGCGACGATCACGAGCTTCGGGCCGGTGCTGCTGTCGAAGGTGCTCGGGCTCAACGAGACGCAGGAGTCGACGCTCGGCCTGATCTTCCACTGGGCCGACCAGCGCGGCCTCGCGTTGCTGGACACGAAGGACTTGCGGTCGGTGATCACGCACCTGACCAGCGACGAGGGCAAGGCAGACCTCAAGGGCATCGGCGGGGTGTCGGCCGCGACGGCCGGGGTGATCCTGCGCGCGCTGTCCAATCTGGAGGCTCAGGGCGGCGAGGACTTCTTCGGCGAGCCCGAGCTGGACGTCCACGACCTGATGCGCGACCGCGACGGCAAGGGCGTCGTCACGCTGCTGGAGCTGGACAACCTCCAGGCGAAGCCGGCGCTGTTCTCGACGTTCCTGATGTGGCTGCTGGCCGAGCTGTTCGAGGAGCTGCCGGAGGAGGGCGATCTCGACCAGCCGAAGCTCGTGTTCTTCTTCGACGAGGCGCACCTGCTCTTCAACGACGCGTCGAAGGCGTTCCTCGAGCGCATCGAGCAGACCGTGAAGCTGATCCGGTCGAAGGGCGTCGGCGTGTTCTTCTGCACGCAGCTGCCCACCGACATCCCGAACAACGTGCTGTCGCAGCTGGGCGCCCGGATCCAGCACGCGCTGCGGGCGTTCACGCCGGACGACCAGGCGGCGCTGGCCAAGACGGTCAAGACCTACCCGAAGACGAAGTTCTACGAGCTCGACACGGCGTTGACGTCGCTGGGCATCGGCGAGGCGATCGTCACGGTGCTGTCGGAGCGGGGCGCGCCGACGCCGGTGGCGTGGACGCGGCTGCGGGCGCCGCGGTCGAAGATGGGTTCGATCGGTCCGGAAGCCGTCGCCGCCGCGGTCGCTTCGTCGGACCTGCACGCGAAGTACGCCGAGACGATCGATCGTGAGTCGGCGTACGAGAAGCTGGCCGCGAAGATCCCTCCGGCCGCCCCCGCGCCGGAGACCGATGCGCCTCCGCCGGCTCCTGCTCCGGAAAAAGGGAAGGACGATCCGGGGTTCATCGAGTCGGCGATGAAGAACCCGGCCGTGAAGTCGTTCATGCGGTCCGCCGCGAGCGCGCTGGGCCGGGAGATCACGCGCGGGCTGTTCGGCAACCGGAAGCGATGAGGAATACCTGACGCGCTCTGTCAGGTATGGCTGCGATGCTCGGCTCACCTTCGAGACAGGGGAAATCAGCTATGACCAGCACTGCCACCGCGTCGTTCGTCCTCGATGAGTGGGCGCCGCAGGCGACCGACGAGGCCGCGGGCACGGAGTTCGCCCGGGTGGCGATCGCCAAGACGTTCACCGGAGCGGTCGAAGGGACCAGCACCGTCGAAATGCTGACGGCGTCCAACGCGACTTCGCGCGCGTACGTCGGCTTCGAGCGTCTCACCGTCTCGGTCGACGGCCGCAAGGGCGCCTTCGTCCTGCACCACTCGGCGGACGAGTCCGGCCTGACGCTGAAGATCGTCACCGGCTCGGGCTCGGGTGAGCTGACCGGGATCTCCGGCACGGCGGACATCGAGATGGACGCCGAGCAGAACCACACCTTCACGCTCACCTACGAGCTGTAGACAGCGCGAAGGCCGTTTCGAGAGCCCCCGATTGACTCTCGAAACGGCCTTCGCCGTTCCCCGCTCCCCGAAAGCGGGTGGGACGGACCGCCCCGACCACGGCCCGTCCGCGTCCTAGTTGTTCACGATCTGGTCGACGATCTTCTTGGCGTCGTTGATCGGGATGGCGAAGCCGATCCCGACGCTGCCGGCCGAGCCGTTGGCCGAGGCCGTCGGGCTGTAGAGGGCCGAGTTGATGCCGATGACGTTGCCCTGGGCGTCGACCAGCGCGCCGCCGGAGTTGCCCTGGTTGATCGAGGCGTCGGTCTGGATCGCGGTGTAGCTGGGCGCGTTCTCGGACTGGTTCGAGGTCCGGCTGAAGGGCGACTGCTGTTGCTGCTGGCCCTGGCCGATGTCGGACAGGTTCCGGTTGAGCGCGCTGACGATGCCGGTCGTGACGGTGTTCTGCAGCCCGCCCGGCGAGCCGATGGCGACGACCTCCTGGCCCACGACGAGCTTGCTCGAGTCGCCCAGCGACGCCGCCGTCAACCCGCTGGCGTTCTGCGCCTGGACCACCGCGATGTCCGCCTTGGTGTCCGCGCCGACCACGTTCGCCTGGTACTTCTTGCCGTCGGACGTCGTGATCACGACGTTCTGGGCGCCGTCGACGACGTGCGCGTTGGTCAGGATCCGGCCGTCCGAGGTGAGGATGACGCCGGAGCCGATGGCCTCGCCCTGCCCGGTGGTGACGTTGATCTGGACCACGCTCGGCGTGACCTTCGCCGCGACTCCGCTGACGTCGCCGGAGGTCGAGTTCGAGACCGTCTGCCCGTTCGCGGCCGGCGTGGTCACCGACGTCGTCGCGCCGTCCGCCGAGTTCGTGGTGAGCCCGACGATCGCGGCGCCGCCGACGCCGCCGACCAGCGCGGCACCGAGGGCGGTCGCGCTGACGATCATCGCGACGCGGCCGCCCTTGCGCGGCTTGGTCTTCACCGCCGTCGGCGCCTGCGGCTGGGTGAACAGAGGGTTCGGCGCGGCCTGGTGCTGGTAGCCGTACTGCGGCTGCTGCTGCGCGTACGGCCCGTACTGCTGGGTGCTGTGGTGCGGCTGGTGCCCACCGGGTGAGGCGGGGCCGGGCCGACTCTCGTTCTCGGTCATGGGACCAGACTCGCGCCTGTGCTTGTGAGCAACCTGTGGAAATACCTCAGGCTTTGCTGAGAAGAATCAGCTGAGAAAACTCAGCGAATCCTCAGGCGTCAGGCGAAGAACGACGGCACGTCCAGTGCGCCTCCCGCGGCCTCGAACTCGTCGTGGACGGCTTTCCGCAGCTCGGCGTCCCCCAGGTAGTCGGCGGCGGTCAGGGCCAGGCCCAGTGCGCCGTCGCGGACACCCGCGTCGCCTGTCTCCGAACCGGCCGCGGCCGCGAACTCCTTGGTGTGCAAGGCGACCGTCGGGCCCGAGACCGCGAGCATGGGGTGCAGCGCGGGCATCCGGTACGACAGGTTGCCCAGGTCCGTCGATCCCGTGAGCGACTCGGGGACGATGCCCGGCGGCAGCGGCTTGCGGCCAGTGCCCACCTGGTTGACCGTCCACCGGCCGGCGAGCGCGGTGTTGAACCGGATCGGCAGGTAGGCGGCCTGGGCGTCCCAGGTCAGCTCGACACCGCAGCCGGTCATCGCCGCCGCGCCTTCCGCGATCGACGTCATGCGCGCGGCGAGGTCGCGCAGTGTGTCGGGGGACTGGGAACGGAGGTAGAACAGCAGCGCGGCCCGTTCCGGGATGACGTTCGGCCGGGCGCCGCCGTCGGTGAAGATGCCGTGGACGCGGTCGCTCTGCGGGAGTTGCTGGCGCAGCGCCGAGACGCCCTGGTAGGCCGCGACGGCGGCGTCGAGCGCGTTGCGGCCCATGAACGGCTGGGCGCTCGCGTGGGCGCCGACGCCGTGGAAGACCATCTCCAGCTGACGCCGCCCGAGGAACGGGTGCAGCGCGATGTCGTGGCTGAACGGGTGCAGCATGATCACCGCGTCGACGTCGTCGAACACGCCGGCGCGGGCGAGGATCTCCTTGCCGCCACCGCCTTCCTCGGCCGGGGTGCCGATCAGGCTGACCCGGCCGCCGAGCCGCTCGGCGACGGTCGCGGCGCCGAGGAAGCCGCCCGCGGCGGTCGTGCAGATGACGTTGTGACCGCACGCGTGGCCGAGGCCGGGGAGCGCGTCGTACTCGGCGAGGACGGCGATGTGCGGGCCATCCCGTTCGGGCGTGCTGACGCGCAACGCGGTGTCGAGACCGCCGACCCCGACGGTCGCCTCGTGGCCGTGGCGGTTCAGGAGGTCCGCCAGTGCTCGCACCGAACGGTGCTCGGCGAACCCCTCCTCGGGGTGGGCGTGCAGATCTTGGCTCAACGCCACCAGATCGGGTGAACTGCGCTCGACGGCGGCGGTCACCTCGGCCCGCGTCGCCTCGTCCGCGCCGGGGTGCGGCGAGGACAGCGGTTCGGCGGCCGCGACGGCGTCGGCGGTCGCCTCGACCAGGGAACGCAGGTAGCTGTCGTCGGGCGGGACGGGCTCGTGGTGGGTCATGGGGCGATGCTAACCGCAGGCTCCGACAATCCGCGGTGCTCAGCTCAGCCGGCCCGCCACGATCTGCGTGACGCCGGCGTACCGCTCGGTGATCCCGGCGAAGCCGCGGGCGCGCAGGCTCGCGGCGATCTCGCCGCGGTCGAACATCCGCTGCCCGCTCAGGATCCCGCCGACGGACTCCGCGACTCGCGCGGGTTGCCAGCCACGCCGGGCGCTCGTGAGCAGCACGATCCGGCCGCCGGGCCGCAGTACGCGCGCGAAGGAGTCCAACGCGGTTTCGGGCTCGGCGAACATGTGGAGAGCGGCGAAGCAGCAAATACCGTCCACAGTGGACGCTTTCAGGGGGAGGTGCACAGCGTCCGCGCGCAGGTAGGCGACGGAGGCCGGTCCGCCCTCGGCGACGGCTTTGGCGAGCATGGTGCGCGCGCCGTCGAGGCCGATGGCGAGCCCGCCCGGCCCGACGGCCTCGCCGAACGCGCGCGTGAACCGGCCGGTGCCGCAGGCGACGTCGAGCGCGGTATCACCGGGTTTCAGGTCGAGGAGCTCGGTCGCGAGCTTGATTTCGCCCGCCATGCTCGGTCCGAGGGGGCCTTTGAGTGCGCGGCCGAGCGCGGGGCGCCAGTACCGCTCGTAGACCCGCGGGAGGAGGGTGGTGCGCATCAGGCGCTGGGTGAGGCCGGTCGGCGGGCCCGCCTGGTGGACGGCGCCCAGCAGGTCGAGGTAGCCGTCTTCGGTCTTCGCGGGCGTCTCGAGCAGGTCTTCGAGGCGTTCGGTGGCGGTCTTCGTGCGCATTGCTCTCCTCTCGGATACCGGCAGTATGTCAAATCTGAGCCACTCGAACGAGTGAAGAATCCGCGGGCTCAGGCGTTCGAGGCCGGAATTGTCGGTGCTGCTGCCTAGCGTCGCAGGCAAGACCCCGATCCGAGGAGGACAGATGACGATTTCCCTGCTGGGCAGTGAGATCACGGTGCACGGCGAGTTCGACCTGGCGGCGGCGGCCCGGTTCCTGACCGGGTTCGCGCCCGCCGGCCGGCCGGAAGCGGAGCCCGGCGCGCTCCGGGTGGCGTTCCCGCTCGACGGCGAGTGGACACCGGTGGGAGCGGTCCTGCGCCAGAGATCGCCCGGCGAGGTCGCGGTGGAGGTCCACGGCCCACCTGCGCGGGCGGACGCGGTGCTGGCGCAAGTGCGGAGGATGTGTTCGCTGGACGTCGACGGCGCCGGGTTCGAGGAGGTCGGCGCCCGCGATCCGGTGGTCTCGCTGGTGCAGGGGATGCATCCGGGATTGCGGCCGGTGTTGTTCGCGTCCCCGTACGAGGCGGCGTGCTGGGCGGTGCTGAGCCACCGGATCTGGATGACCCAGGCGGTCCGGCTGCGCCGCCGCCTCGCCGAGCGCCACGGAACGGAGGTCGACGTCGGCGGCACCGTGCTGACGACGTTCCCGGCGCCGGCGGTGCTGGCGAAGCTGGAGTACCTGCCGGGCTTGTCGGGCCCGAAGATGCAGCGCCTTCGAGCAATAGCCGAGGCGGCGGCGGACGGCCTGCTGGACGCGGCGATGTTGCGGGCGATGCCGGCGGACGAAGCGCTGAAACAGCTGCAGCTGTTGCCAGGGATAGGCCGCTTCAGCGCGGAGCTGATCCTGATCCGCGGTGCCGGCCACCCGGACGTCTTCCCCCGAGCGGAGACCCGCCTCCACGAGATCATGCGCGACGCGTACCACCTCCCGGAGGCGGGAGTGGAGGAGCTGACGGAGATCGCCGAGGCGTGGGCCCCGTTCCGGAGCTGGGTGTCGTTCCTGTTCCGAGTGGAAGGCGAGGCCCGGATGAGGGAGTCCCGATGACCTGACCACTCGCGTTCTCGCTCGCTCACCGGTTCCGGCTCCGATCACGCGAGTTCCGGTTTCAAGCACGCGAGTCTCGGCCTTGATCACGTGAGTTCCGGCTTCAGCCGCATCAGCAGGTTCCGCGCGGACGCCGCGCCGCCGGCCCGAGCTGGCGGGCCGTTGCGCGGGCTGCGGCCTCGCCGCTGCGGCAGGGGTCGTTCCGGCTCACCTCGTCGGAAGCCGAGTTCCGCGGCGGTGTGGCCAGCAGGTCGCCCATGCCGAGCGCCACGTCAGTCCGTTCACTGTGAGCCCGGAAGCGGTGTCCCGCCCACACCACGACGAAAGGAGAACGTATCGACCCAATACCGCGGAGCCGCCGAAACCCGCAGCGGTGTCGATCGCGCGGTTCAGGCACCGGCGAGAGAAGTCCGTCGCGCCCAGCGCCGAATCCAGCAGAGCCGGGTGCAGCCCGAACTCGCTCGCCGCGGTGCCCTCGGGCAGCGCGAGCTTCGGCGCGGGTCCGAGGTCCCTCACCGGCTCGATTTCCGGCGAGCAGCGTCCGCGGCGGCTTCGGGTGGGGTGCTCGTGGGCGGGCCACTCGACCGGCGCGCACCGGGTGTAGCTGCTCGCGGGCCGACCGACCGCGCGAGTGTCGAGCCATCAGCGCTGTGCCTGCTGCGGCTCAGCTCGTCCGCCCTGCTTGGCCGGCGCGGAGCGGTGGCCCGGAACTGGAACTCGGGCCAAGCGCTCAGGCCTCGATGTCGCGGTCTGCGTCGGTGCGGCTGCAGCCGCACCGACCGTGCGAGTCCGGCGTCGGCGTCCTCGCCCGAAGCCGGTGCGCCACTCCGCGGCGGACAAGCGCGAACAAGCAGCGCGAGCCGCCTGTCCCGGGCCCGGCGCCGCCGATGCCCACCCGCACCCACCGCGGCGGCCACACCCGCCGAGAAAGGAGATCGCATCGACTCAATACCGGAGCCGCCGAAACCCCCAGCGGTGGGGACTCACCGTAGCCAGATATCGCCTGTGGTGAGGTGTCCGGGTGAGCTCGCCCGTTCAACTCGCGCTCGGCGATCCGGCCGGTACCGGAACCGGTGCTGCCCTTCGCGCGGCTGCCGCCACTCCGTCGCTGCTCGAACAGGCCCAGACCCCGGCCGTGATCACTCTGGTCGCCGGTGGGGTGGCGCTGCTGGTCGTGCTCGTCGGGGGCAGCCCGTGGCGGCTGGCGCGCAACGGTGTCACCATCGTGCACGAGGCCGGGCACGCCCTGGCCGCCGTGCTGGTCGGGCGGCGGCTGCAGGGGATCAAGCTGCACTCGGACACCTCGGGCGTCACCGTCTCGCGCGGCAAGCCCGAAGGGCCGGGCATGGCCTTCACCGCGATGGCCGGCTACCTGGCGCCGTCGGTGCTCGGGCTGCTGTTCGCCAGCCTGCTGGGTGCCGACCTGGTCGGCACGGTCCTCGTGCTGATCGCGCTGCTGCTGCTCGGCGTGCTGGTGATGGTCCGCAACGCCTACGGGGTGTTCACCGTCGTCGCGAGCGCCTCCGTACTGGCGCTGGTCGCGTTCGTCGCGCCGGTCGAGGTGCAGGCTCCGTTCAGCTACCTCGTGACGTGGTTCCTGCTGTTCGGTGGCGTGCGGCCGGTGGTCGAGCTGCAGGTCAAGCGGCGGCGGGGCCGCGCCCGCGACTCCGACGCCGACCAGCTGGGCCGCCTCACCGCGGTGCCGCCGGTGCTGTGGGTGCTGGTCTTCGCCGTGGCGACGGTCAGCTGCCTCATCGCCGGCGGGCTGTGGCTGCTGGAGCCCGTGGCCGCCTGACCACGCGGTAGCCGAGCGGGTGGCGGCCCTGGTCGCGACGCCGGGGCCGGTGGACCTCGTGACCACGCCCATGCGGCAAACTGGTCTCTCGCTGGTCCGCGCGGAGGGAGACGAACGATGGACGAGGTCGCCAAGGCCGTGGAGGAGTGCGCACGGGCGGCGAAGCTGGCCGCGCCGTCGCTCGCCGCCGCTTCCGCCGACGCCGTCGATGCCGCGCTGACCGGGATGGCCGAGCGGCTGCTCGCGCACCGCGACGAGATCCTGGAGGCGAACCGGGCCGACGTCGAGCGCGCGAAGGCCGAGGGGATGAGCGCCGGTCTGCTCGACCGGCTCACCATCACCCCGGAGCGGCTGACCGGCATGGCCGAGCAGCTGCACCTGCTCGCCGGCGCCCCGCACCAGGAGCGCTCGGTCGACGTGTCCACCCTGGACGGCGGGCTGAAGCTGGTCGAGCGGCGACGTCCGGTCGGCGTGATCGGCGCGAACTACGAGGCACGGCCGAACGTGACCGTCGACGTCGCTTCGCAGCTGGTCAAGTCGCGCAACGGCGGCGTCCTGCGCACCGGTTCGGCCGCGCTCGGGTCGGCCCAGCGGCTGCGCGAGGTCGTCATCGCCCCGGCGCTGACCGAGGCCGGCATCGACGCCGACTGCGTCCAGCTGGTGCCGCGGGTGGAGCGCGAGGCGGCGTCCGCGCTGGTGCGGCTGCCGAACCTGGTGCCGCTGGTGATCCTGCGCGGCAGCGGTGACAGCACCCGGGCGCTGGCCACCGAGGCGGCCGTCCACGGCGTGCGCACGCTGGCCCACGCCGACGGCGGCGGCGTCCTGTACATCGACCGCGGGGCGGACGTCACGAAGGCGCGTGACCTCGTCTTCGCGAGCCTCGACCGCCTGGGCGTCTGCAACCGGCTGAACCTGCTCCTCATCCACGAGGGCATCCACGACGACGTCTGGCCGGGCATCGCCGACGCGCTGGCCGAGCGGGGCGTCACGCCCTCGCTGGCGCCGCACGAGCACGCCATCGGCTACGAATGGGCCCTGGACTCCGACCACGAGGCGACCGTCACGGTCGCCAAGGTCGGCGATCTCGCCGACGCCGTCGAGATCGCCAACGAGAAGACGTCGGGCCTGGCGGCGGGCATCGCCACCGAGGACACGGCAGCCGCCGACGCCTTCTTCGACGGCTACACCGGCACGGGCGTCTTCTGGAACGCCCCGACCCGCCTCCTCGACGGCTTCAAGCTGCTCGCGGTCCCGGAAACCGGCATCAACCTGGACAAGGTCCCCGGCCCCCGCGGCCCGGTGACGTACACGGACCTCTACGTCCGCCAGTACGCCGTTTTGCCGGTCTAGCCCGGCGACTCCGCGAGCAAATCGCGGTATGACGCGACCGTCCGTACCGTCTCGCCGAGGTGTCCCAGCTGCTCGACCACCAGCCGCGCGGCTTCCGTGTTGCCGACGTCGAGCGCTGTGCCGAGCAGGCCACGCAAAGCCGTGTCGACGGCGCCCAAGCCTACGATCACATAGTCGAGGTTGGTCGGTTGCGCGGTGCGGCAGGGACAGGTGTCCGCGTGGAGCGCCTCGTTGACCAAGAGGAGCGGGCCACGCCGAGTCGGTTCGGACGGGGCACTCCTCCAGTGGCCGTCGCTCGCGAGGTAGGTGACCCAGCGGCGATGGGGTGGCGCGAATGGGTTTGTCATCCGGCCGCCTCTCCTGGTCGTCCGAAACCCTCCGACTCATCGTCGTCGTCGTTGCGGCCGGCTCACGCGTTACCGCCGATGACGGCCCGAGACGTCAAGCGGCCTCACACCGCGACGGTGCAGATCAGATCCGCGGTGGCACGCTCGCGAGCCGCCGGAGTTCCTTTACGGTCTGCTCGGTGTTGTCCAGTAGTTCGGTGCTGTTCTCGGTCTCGCTGGCGTAGCGGAAGATCGCCGTCGGGCCGTCGCTGATCGCTATTGCCGCCACCAGCCTGCCCTCCGGGTCGCGGGTGAGACCGGTCGACACCTGTACCTCCCGGCCGACGGTGTCGACCGTGGTGAGGGTCCGTTCGTGGTACCAGCCGCGCGTGCCCATGCCGGATAGACGCCGCGATCGCCAGGCTTGTTACGGCGCGGCATACTGGGCCGGGTGATCACCCGGCCGCACGTCCTGCTGTCCGCCGCGCAGTCGCTCGACGGCTTCCTCGACGACACCTCGCCCGAGCGGCTCGTACTGTCCACTGAGGACGATTTCGCGGTCGTGGACCGGTTGCGGGCCGAGGCCGACGCCATCCTCGTCGGGGCCGGGACGGTGCGGGCCGACAACCCGCGGCTGCTCGTGCGCTCCCCGGAACTGCGGAAATGGCGGCTGGAGCAGGGGAAGCCCGAACAGCCCGTCAAGATCACCGTCACCACCCGCGGCCTCGACCCGGACGCGCAGTTCTTCACCGTCGGGGACACCGAAAAGATCGTCTACGCGCCGCCCGGAGCCGCGGACGCGCTGAAGCACGTCGCCACCGTCGTCGACGCCGGAAATCCGGCCGACTTCTCGCGCGTCCTCGACGACCTCGGCGCGCGTGGCATCGGGAACCTGCTGGTCGAAGGCGGCGGCGGGATCCACACCCGGTTCCTCACCGAGGGGCTCGCCGACGAGCTGCGGCTCGCGATCGCGCCGTTCTTCGTCGGGCAGCCGGACGCGCCGCGGTTCGTCGGGCCCGGGCTCTACCCGCGTCCGCTGACGCTCGTCGGCGTGGAAGAGCTCCAGGACATGGCGATCCTCCGCTACCGGGCCGCGGCCGAGCCGACCGGCCGGGACGTCCGTCGGCTGCGGGAAGCCATCGCGCTCGCCGCCGAGTGCCCGCCGAGCCACACCTTCCGGGTCGGGGCCGTCATCACCGACGCCGACGGCGAAGTCGTCGCGACCGGGCATTCCGGTGAGGGTGACCCCCTGAACCACGCCGAAGAAGCCGCGCTCGCCAAGTGCGCCGGCGACCCGCGCCTGGCCGGGGCGACGATGTACAGCTCGCTGGAGCCGTGCAGCCACCGCAGTTCCCACCCGCGCAGCTGCACCGAGCTCATCCTCGACGCCGGGATCCCGCGGGTCGTCTTCGCGTGGCGCGAGCCGCCCGTCTTCGTGGACGCCCGCGGCACCGAGCTGCTGCGGGACGCCGGGCGGCACGTCGTCGAGGTGCCCGCGCTGACCCCGGAGGTCCAGCGCGAGAACACCCACCTCACCTTCTGAAACCGAAAGCCGGGCAGGCCACCGCGAGGTGGCCTGCCCGGCTCGCTTCGAAACGGTCTAGCAGGCGCCGTTGTCGACCCAGACGCCCCATTCGCCGGTCGTGCCCGGCTCTTCGCCCTGGGTCCACCACTTCGCGGTGAACTTGTGGCTGTTGTGCTTGACCACGTCGTCCTTCACGTAGACCTTGGTGCGGTCCCATTCCGCCGCGGTGCAGGAGCCGCCGCCCGGGGTGGTCGGAGTCGTGGTCGGCTGGGTCGGCGTCGTCTGCGGCGGGGTCGCGCCGGCGAACCGGACGCTGAACTTCGTGAAGTCCCAGTCGTTCTGCGGGACGTTGCTGCAGACGCCGTTGTCGGTCGTCCCGACGCACGCGCGGTCGCGGTTGACCGACCAGAACGTGAAGCGGCCGAGGCCGTGACTGGTCGCGTAGTCGTAGACCGTCTGGAAGTCCGCCGTGTAGAACATCTCGGAGGCGTCCGACTTGCCGTTCATGCCGGAGAAGCCTTCGTGCGAGTACGCGGTCGCACTGTCCCAGCCCATGTGCGACATCAGCAGGCCGTGCAGGGCCTCGAGCGCGGACACCTGCGACGAACCGCCGTTGAAGCCGCCGTCGAACGGCATGATCGAGAAGTTGTTGGGCGTGAAGCCGATCGACTTGGCCTGGTCGAGCAGCTGCGTGCCGAACCAGCCGGTGCCGGCCGCGGTGCCCGGCATGGTCACCGACACGAACAGGCCGGGGTTGTTGGCCTGCAACGTCTTCGCGGCGCCGAGCTCGTTCGCGATGGCCGCGGTGTTTTCGTACTCGGGCTCTTCGAGGTCGAAGTCGATCGCCTTGAGCGAGTACTTGCTGATGACCTGCTGGTACGCGGCGGCGGTCGCGGCCACGTTCCCGCAGGTCTGGCCGAGCTTCGTGCCGCCGTAGCCGCCGACGGACACCGAGACGTCGCCACCGTTGGCGCGGACCCGGGAGATCACGTTCGCGACGGTGGTGTCGGAGGAGACCGCGTTGGTGCCGTCCCAGGTCGGGCTGCAGCCGCCGCCGTTGGGCGCCAGGATGAACGCGAGCTGGAAGGCCTTGAGTCCGGTCGCGTTCATCACGGTGATCGGGTCCGGCGGATTGTTGCTCACCGGCATCAGGTACGGGGCCGCGGCGTACCAGTTGTTGCTCAGCGCCGCTGTCGCGGAGGGTGCGCCGATCACGAGACTCACAGCTGTACCGATGAAGGTGGCGGCGGCGAGCCCGACGGCGGCCAGTCTGCTTCTGCGCATGATCTGTCCTCCCGGTGGGGATCGAGGGTGGACAAACTATTGGACTAGACCATTGATGAAGTCAAGACGCGAAGGTCGGATAGGGGGAATCGACGGGTGAAAAGCGCCGCGGTGTCCGATATTCGTCCGATAATGGCGCCGCACGGGTGAGGATCGGGCGAAGCGAACGACGGAGAGCGCCAGAGAGTAAGGCGACGACCGGATCGGCGCGCGTTGAGGCGGGGTTCGATGGCACAGCGGGGTAAGAAGGGGCGGAGAAACGGGCAAGCGGCTTCAAGCCCGCGGCAGCGACACGACGACCACCAGCCCGCCTTCCGGCCGCGCTGTCGCCGTCACCTCCCCGCCGTGCGCGTGCGCCACCGACCGCACGATCGACAACCCCAGTCCGGCGCCCTCCGCGGCCACCCGGGCGCGCCGGTGGAACGGGTCGAACAGGGCCGGCACCTCGGCCGGGGGGATCACGGGGCCGCTGTTGGCCACCTCCAGCTCCACCCGGCCCGGCGACGCCCGGGTCGTCACCCGCACCCAGCCGCCCTCGATGTTGTGGCGGAGGCCGTTCTCCACCAGGTTGTGCGCCAGCCGCTCCAGCATCAGCGCGTCGCCCAGTGCCGTCGCCTCGCCGAGGTCCGCCGAAACCTCCGGCGGCACCACGTGCGCCACCACCGCCGCCAGATCCACCGGGCACCGCTCGGTCAGCGCGCTCTCCGACCGGGCCAGCAGCAGCAACCCGCTGATCAGCTTCTCGTGCCGCGCGTTGATCCGCAGCAGCTTGCCACCGAGCTGCCGGACGTCGTCGGAAGCCGTGCGGCGGTGCATCGCCACCTCGACCAGCGAGCGGTTGAGCGTCAGCGGGGTGCGCAGCTCGTGCGACGCGTTCGCGACGAACCGGCGTTGCGCGTCGAACGACCGGTCGAGCCGCTCGACCATCACGTCGAACGCGTCGGCGAGCGTCTTCACCTCGTCGTCGGGCCCGCGCACCGCGATCCGCGGCTGGCCGCCCGGGTCGGCGGCCGCCGCGATCCGGCGCGCGGTGTCCGTCACCTGCCGCAACGGGGCCAGCGCCCGGCCCGCGACCAGCCAGCCCAGCCCCGCTGCGAGCACCGCCACCGCGCCGAGCGCGATCGCCCCCTGCGTCAGCAGCGACGTCGCCGCCGCCTCGCGCACCTGACGCGCCTGCTCGTCGAACGTCTCCGGTGAAGGCAGCGACGGCAAGCCGGCTGGCCCGGTGCCCGCGAGGAACGTGACCCGCTGCCCGACCTGCCGCGTGAACAGCAGGTACGTGACGCCCAGCAGCGCGCCGCCCGCCAGCAGGAACAGGCCGCCGTAGAGCACGGTCAGCCGCAGCCGGAGGCTCACCGGAGCCGGTAGCCGACCCCGGTGACCGTCTCCACCAGCGGTGGGTCACCGAGCTTGCGGCGCAGTTTGAGGATCGTGAGCCGGACCGCGCCGGTGAACGGGTCCGCGTGCTCGTCCCACGCCTTCTCCAGCAGGTGTTCCGCGGACACGGCGGCGCCGTCGGCGCGCAGCAGCTCGGCGAGCACGGCGAACTCCTTTTTGGACAGTGGCAGATAGCGCCCGTCGCGGAACACCTCGTGGCGCGCCGGATCGAGCGTCACGCCGGAGCGGCGCAGGACCGGTGGCGCGGCCGGCCGGCAGCGCCGCCCCAGCGACTGGATGCGCGCGGCCAGCTCCGGGAAGGCGAACGGCTTGGTGAGGTAGTCGTCGGCACCGAGCGACAACCCGTCGACGCGGTCGGTGATCTCGACGGCCGCCGTGAGCATCAGCACCCGCGTCGCCGCCTCGGACGCCACCACCCGGCGGCAGACGTCGTCGCCGTGCACGACCGGCAGGTCCCGGTCGAGCACGACGACGTCGTAGTCGTGCACGGCGATCCGCTCGAGCGCGGCGCCGCCGTCGTGGGCGACGTCGACGGCGTGCGCCTCGTCGCGCAGCCACTCCGCGATCGCGTCCGCGAGCATCGGCTCGTCCTCCACCACCAGGACCCGCATGCCGCCATGATCGCCGCGGCGGTGTTTCCTCGCCGTTAGCGGCACCGGTAGAGCGTGTCCGCGCCGCCGACGCGCACCGGACCGTCGCCGGGGCCGGGGGCGGGACGGCCGCCGTACGCGGCGGGGTCGACGACCGTGCAGTGCTGCTCGATCCAGCGCCGGCGTTCGGCCTGGACCGGGCTCCGTGCTGGCCCGGGCGGGGTTCCCGCGCCGCTCAGCACGAACCGGAGCTTGCCCTCGGCGAGCCACTGGTCGAGCTGCGCGACCGACGGCGCGTCGTCGCGGCCGCCGAAGCCGCCCATGCCGATGACGGTCGCGTCCGAGTCGATGAGGAACGGCGCGACCGCGCCCGCTTCGGCGTTCACCGCCAGGGTGATCTCGGTGCCGTTCCGGCGGGCGTAGTCGAGGATGCGGCGTTGCTCGTCGGACAGCGTGGCCGTGCCGTCGCCGCCGGAGAGCGTCAGCCGTGGTTGCGGTCCACCGGGTGACATCGGCGGTGGCGGCGCACCGGGACCGGTGGCCGGTCCGGCGGCGGGGAGCGTCCCGGCGGACGTGCTCTGCGCGGCGTCGAACGACCACACGGCCGGGGTGAGCAGCAGCGGAACCAGCGCGGCGACGAGCGCGCGTCGCTGCGGCGCCACCACCAGCCAGGCGATCGCGAGCAGCGCTGTCCCGATCACGGCCCAGCGCGTCCAGCCGTAGAAGGTCGTGTCGCGCGACGTCAGGACGAACGCCCAGGCCGCGCTCCCCGCGATGGCGATCGGGAGCAGGGTCCGCCGGTGGTGCCGCCACAGCAGCGCGAGCCCGGCGGCGGAGATCGCCGCGATCGCGGGGGCCATCGCCGTCGTGTAGTACGGGTGCCAGATGCCGCCGGCGAAGCTGAAGACGGCGGTCGTCACGAGCAGCCAGCCGCCCCAGAGCAGCCAGCCGGCGTCGCGCCATCGGCGGCCGAGGACGACCAGGACGAGCAGCGCGAGCGGCAGCAGCCAGGAGATCTGGCCGCCCACGAGGTCGTTGAACATCCGGAACGGCCCGGGATCGCCGCCGAAAGACGTCATGGTCTGCTGCCCATTGCGCATGATCATCATGCCGCCGCTTTCGCCGTCGCCGGAGAGGCGGCCGAAGCCGTTGTAGCCGAAGACGAGGTCCCACGCGGAGCCGTCTTCGCTGCCGCCGGTGTACGGCTTGGCGCCGGGCCACCAGTCGTGGAGCGCGATCCACCAGAACGACGAGACGGCCAGGACCGCGCCGGCGCCGAGGAGGTCCAGGAGGCGGCGCTTGAGCGGCCCGCTCGTCCCGGCGAGGTAGGCAGCGACGAGGGCGGGCACGATGATCCACGCCTGCAGCATCTTCGTCAGGAACCCGCAGCCGACGAAGAAAGCGCACCACCACAGCCATTTCCGGCCGTCTTCGAGTGCACGGGTGAGCGCGTAGGCGGCGGCGACCAGGGACAGGACGAGCAGCGTGTCGGGGTTGTTGTCGCGGTCCATGATCACGGTGACCGGCGTCAGGGCGAGGATCGTCGCGGCCAGGAGAGCGACGTTCTCGCCCGCCCACCGCCGGACGGTGCGGTGGAGCAGGAAGACGGTCGCGACGCCTTCGAGGACCTGCGGCAGCAGCAGCGCCCATCCGTGGAAGCCGAAGATCAGCACGGAAAGCGCTTGCGGCCACAGGGCCATCGGCGGTTTGTCGACCGTGACGACGCCGTAGGGGTCGAAGGAGCCGAAGAGAAAGTTCGTGAAGCCGCCGGTCATCGACTTGACGGCGGCGGAGTAGTAGGTGTTGCCGAGCTGGCCGTCGCCGATCTTCCAGGCGTAGAGCACGGCGGCACCGAGGCAGATGAGCGGAAGCGCCCAGGGACGGGTCTTCGGAGGAGCGGCGGTGATCATGCCCGCCACCCAACTCCGGCCCGCGTTTCCCGGGCGTTTCCGCGTTACAGTGGCCAGGGTGACCACGCCCGGCGATGTGCCCCGCACCCCGTTGTCCCGCCTGCTGGAGGAGATCTCGTGGGAGGGCCGATCGGTCGTCAAGTACCGCGACGGCGGGCGCGGTAAGGAGAACGTGCTCACGGCGGAAGTCCTCACCGCACTGGACTACTTACCCCGTGATGCGTATCTGGCCGCTGTTCTCCGGCACGCACATGGTGCGGCGGACGCTGCCGCACAGGCGGCCGACGAGGCCGAAGCCGCGGAGATGGTGTTCCTTCCGGAGGAATTCGCCCTCAACTCCACGGCGGCGGGGCGCGGCGAGCGGCTGATCGTGCAGCCGGACGCGACGATCGCCTCGCCGAATACCTTGGTTCTCCTGGAAGCGAAGGCGATTCGGTCCGGCACCTTCGGGCCGGAACAACTCGCCCGCGAGTACCTGGCTGTCACCGCGATGGCCGGAACGCGGACGCCCCTGCTTCTCCTCGTGCTGGGCACTCCGCCGCCGGTCGCGATCAGGGGACGGAGCGGGCGGTTCGACGTCGCCGACGCGGTGGCCGTGAACCTGGAGTCCGTCCACGCGAAGTCCGCTCCGCACCCGTGGTCGCTCGCCGAGCTCCAGGCGCGGGTGGCGGAATCCTGTGCCTGGCTGACCTGGACCGAGCTGGCCGGCCTCGTCGCCGCCGAACACGGACGAGGCCGGCACTCCGGGACGTTCGCCGAGGGGACGGTCGATCGGCTCGTCGGCACGATCACCCGAGCCGTCCGGTGGCACGGCTAGCTACTGTGCCTCCAGGTCACCTTCCAGCGACAGGTAGACCTCACGCATGCGAGCCAGCAGCTCCGGGTCCGGCTCCGCCCACAGCCCGCGGTCCGCGGCCTCGTTCAACCGCTCCACGATTCCCCGCAGCGCCCACGGATTGGCCTGGCGCAGGAACTCCTGGTTCACCTCGTCCAGCACGTACGACTCGGTGAGCTTCTCGTACATCCAGTCGCCGACCACGCCTGCCGTGGCGTCGAAGCCGAACAGGTAGTCCACTGTGGCCGCCAGCTCGAACGCGCCCTTGTACCCGTGACGTCGCATCGCCGCCAGCCAGCGGGGGTTCACCACCCGGGCGCGGAACACCCGTGCCGTCTCTTCGCCGAGAGTCCGCGTACGGACCGCGTCCGGCGACGTGCTGTCGCCCACGTAGGACGTCGGGGCCGTTCCGGTCAACGCGCGGACCGTCGCGATCATCCCGCCGTGGTACTGGAAGTAGTCGTCCGAATCCGCGATGTCGTGCTCGCGCGTGTCCGTGTTCTTCGCCGCCACCACGATGCGCTTGTACGCGCTCTCCATGTCCTCGCGCGCCGGGCGTCCGTCGAGGTCGCGGCCGTAGGCGAAGCCGCCCCAGACCGCGTACACCTCCGCCAGGTCCTTGTCGTCGCGCCAGTTTCCGCTGTCCATCAACGGCAACAGCCCCGCGCCGTACGCTCCCGGCTTCGAGCCGAAGATCCGGGTCGTCGCCCGGCGGGTGTCGCCGTGGGCGGCCAGGTCGGAAGAAACGTGGGCCCGGACGAAGTTCTCCGACGACGGCTCGTCCAAGGACGCCACCAGCCGCACCGCGTCGTCCATCATGGCGATCACGTGCGGGAACGCGTCGCGGAAGAAGCCGCTGATCCGGATCGTCACGTCGATGCGGGGCCGGCCCAGCTCGGCCAGCGGGATCGCCTCGATGCCCGTGACCCGCCGCGATGCCTCGTCCCACACCGGCTGGACGCCCAGCAGCGCCAGGACTTCCGCCGCGTCGTCGCCGGACGTCCGCATCGCCGACGTCCCCCACACCGACAGCCCGACCGAGCGCGGCCAGTCGCCGTTGTCCTCGCGATAGCGGCGAAGGAGCGAGTCCGCCAGCGCCTGTCCCGTTTCCCAGGCCAGCCGGCTCGGGATCGCCTTCGGGTCGACCGTGTAGAAGTTGCGCCCGGTCGGCAGCACGTTCACCAGCCCGCGCAACGGCGACCCGCTCGGCCCGGCCGGGATGTACCCGCCGTCCAGCGCGTGCAGCACCGCGTCCAGCTCGGCGGACGTCCCCGCCAGCCGCGGGACGATCTCGGTGGCCGCGAAGGAAAGTACCCGGGCGACCTCGGGATCCGGCGCCACCGACTCGACCGCCGTGGCGTCCCAGCCGCGCATCTCCATCGTCTGGACGAGTTCCCGCGCCGTCTTCTCGACCGCGTCCACTTCGGACGTCGACGCGTCTTCCTTCAGCCCCAGTGCCGACCGCAACCCCGGCACCGCACCTTCGCGGCCGCCCCACATCTGCGACGCCCGCAGCATCGCCAGCACGAGGTTGACGCGTGCCTCGCCGACCGGCGCCGCGCCGAGGATGTGCAGCCCGTCGCGGATCTGCGCGTCCTTGACCTCGCACAGCCAGCCGTCGATGTGCAGCAGGAAGTCGTCGAACTCCGCGTCGTGCGGCCGCTCGCCGACGCCGAGGTCGTGGTCCAGCTTCGCCGCCTGGATCAGCGTCCAGATCTGGGCGCGGATCGCCGGCAGCTTCGCCGGGTCCATCGCCGCGATGTTCGCGTGCTCGTCGAGCAGCTGCTCCAGCCGCGCCAGGTCGCCGTACGACTCCGCCCGCGCCATCGGCGGGATCAGGTGGTCGACGATCGTCGCGTGCGCCCGCCGCTTCGCCTGCGCGCCCTCGCCCGGGTCGTTGATCAGGAACGGGTACACCAGCGGCAGGTTCCCGAGCACGGCATCCGGCGCGCACGACGCCGAGAGCCCGGCCGTCTTGCCCGGCAGCCATTCCAGGGACCCGTGCTTGCCCAGGTGCACGACGGCGTGCGCCCCGAACTCCTCCTCCAGCCACCGGTACGCGGCCAGGTAGTGGTGGCTCGGCGGCAGGTCCGGGTTGTGGTAGATCGCGACGGGGTTCTCGCCGAACCCGCGCGGCGGCTGGATCATGATGATGACGTTGCCGCTCTGCAGCGACGCCAGCACGATGTCCCCGTTGTCGACGTACAGCTCGCCCGGCGCCGGGCCCCAGTGCTCTTCCACCCCCGAACGCAGCTCCGCGGGCAGCGCGTCGAACCATGCCTGGTAGCGGGCGGCGGGCACCCGGATCGGGTTACCGGAAAGCTGTTCCTCGGTCAGCCACTCCGGGTCCTGCCCGCCCGCCGCGATCAGCGCGTGGATCAGCGCGTCACCGTCGGGCTGGTCGGTGCCGGTCGGGTCGACGCCCGGGAAAGCGTCCGCGCCCAGGTCGTAGCCCTGTTCGCGCATCCGCCGCAGCAGTTCGATCGCCGACGCGGGCGTGTCCAGCCCGACCGCGTTGCCGACGCGAGAGTGCTTCGTCGGGTACGCGGACAGCATCAGCGCGATACGCCGGGAAGCAGGCGGTGTGTGACGGAGGCGAGCGTGCGCCAGCGCGATGCGAGCGACGCGGGACGCGCGTTCGGCGTCCGGGACGTACCGGGGGAGGCCGTCTTCGTCCAGCTCCTTGAACGAGAACGGCACGGTGATCAGGCGCCCGTCGAACTCCGGGACGGCCATCTGGTTCCCGGCGTCGAGTGGCGAAAGGCCTTCGTCGCTCGCCGTCCACGTCTCACGGTCGCTCGTCAGGCACATCGCCTGCAGGATCGGGACGTCGAGCGCGGCCATCTCGGCGACGTCCCACGCCTCGTCGTCGCCTCCGGCCCCCACCTCGGACGGCCGCGTGCCGCCCGCCGCGAGCACCGTGACCAGCAAGGCGTCCACGGAAGCCAGCTCGGCCATCATCTCCGGCTCGCGCGTACGCAGCGAAGCACAGTAGATCGGCAACGCCCGCCCGCCCGCGGCTTCGATCTCGTCGGCGAGGACGTGGACGAAGTTCGTGTTCCCGGACAGGTGGTGCGCCCGGTAGTACAGGATCCCGATGACCGGGCCCGTGGCCTGCGAAGACCGCTCCAGGACGCCCCATTCGGGCTGCCGGGCGGGCGGCTCGAAGCCGTCGCCGGTGAGCAGGAGCGTGTCGGAGAGGAACCGGTGCAGCTGGGTGAGGTTCGCCGGGCCGCCCTGCGCGAGGTAGGCGTGGGCCTCGGCGGCGATGCCGGCCGGGACCGTCGAGAGCTTCATCAGCTCGGCGTCCGGCGTCTGCTCCCCGCCCAGGACGACGACGTGCGCGCCCGACGCGCGCAGCCTGTCCAGGCCTTCCTGCCAGGTCCGCGGGGTGCCGAGGATGCGGACGACCACGATGCGCACGCCGTCGAGCAGGGCCGGCAGCTCGGCGACGTCGATCCGCGAGGGGTTCGCCAGCCGGTACTCGCCCTCGGCCGAGCGCGCGCTGAGCAGGTCGGTGTCCGAAGTGGACAGAAGCAGGATCACGAGGTTCCTCCTCGGGGTCCGCGCCCCGGGTCGACGGTCGCGCCGGCCGGAGTTCCTGGCTCCCGGAGAGCCCCGACGTACTCCCTCCCGCGGAGGGGACATCGAGCACAGCGCTCTCCGATGACAGTGGCGGGACCGCCCCGGACTCTCACCGGGTTCCTCCACCTGCCGACGCGTGGGTATCGGCTCCACTCTCCGGTGCCGGTCGAGGTGCGTCAAGGTGACGTTGACCGGCCCTCGGTAGCCTGGCGGCTTGGAAGCCTTCCTCCGTGACTTCACCGCGGCCCAGTCGAGCCGCGGGCCCTACCGCCGGGCGACCGCGGCCGAGCTGGCGGCCGCCGAAGCCGGGTTCGCCGCGCTCCTCGACCAGGCCCCGCACGACCTCGATGAGCTGGGCTTTTCCGTCGAAGACGGCAGTCTCGTCCGCCAGGAGCCGGACTCCGAACGGGCCTGGGGCCTGTACGCGCTCGACCGGTCCGCGCCGCCGTCACTGGTGGTCGAGGCGCCGCACGCCTCATCCGACCTGCGCACCGAGCTGATCGGTCTCGAGCTGTTCCGGCGCACCCCGGGCGCGATCCTCGCGGTCGGCGGCGCCCACCGGCGCCGGGAAGACCCCGCGCACGACACCGGGACCGTCTTCCACGTCGTCACCACGCTGCTGGCCCGGCGCGGCCTGCCCCAGGTCCAGCTGCACGGCTTCAACGACACCACGCTGATCTCGGCGGACGTCGTGGTCTCCGCCGGGGCCGCCGAAACCGGGGACGCCGCCCGCCGCGCGGCCGACCGCCTCGCCGACGCCGGGTTCCGGGTCTGCCGCGCCTGGGCCGACCCGTGCCGCGGCCTGGCCGGGACGACGAACGTCCAGAGCCAGGCCGCCGGCGGCACGCCGTTCCTGCACGTCGAGCTCAGCCGGACGGTCCGGGAGACCCGGCGCGACGACGTCGTCCGCGCGCTCGTCGAGGCCGACCTGCGCAAGCCCTAGGCGGACTGCTCTCCCAGCCGCGGGAACGGCTTCGTCGAGAACAAGACTTCCAGCGGGACCTCGAAGAACTCCGCGATCCGCAGCGCCACGAACAAGCTCGGGCTGTACTCGCCGCGCTCCAGGTAGCCGATCGTCTGGTAGTGCACGCCCAAGGCCTCCGCCAGCTGGCGCCGCGAGATCGACCGCTCCGCGCGCAGCATCGCGATCCGGTTGTAGACGACCTCGCTCATGATTCACCCCACACGCTGCATGGCCTTCTCCCGCCGTTCGGCCACCGACGAACCCGCTTCCCGCCGCGCCATGCGGCGGAGCAGGACCGGGGCCAGTGCCAATCCGATCACGGACCACGCGACGAGCACGGCCAGGGTCGGCAACGGCCGCCACGACTGGCCGATCTCGACGACCACCGCGCTGTCGGGCAGCAGCGCCGAGCGCATCCCGAGGCCCAGCCAGTACATCGGGAACGCCTGCGCGATGCCCTGCACCCAGCTCGGCAGCGCCGTGATCGGGTAGAAGATCCCCGAAATCGCGCCCAGGCCCATGATCGGCAGCGTGATCAGCGCGATGGACCGCGGGCTGTTGGTGAGCGACCCCAGCGCGGCCCCGAGCGGCAGGGTCGCGACCAGTCCGAGCGCCAGCACCCACAGCAGGTGCACGTACGACCAGACGCCGTCGGGAGCCAGGGAATCGAACAGGAACAGGCACGGGACCAGCACCAGCAGGATCCCGGTGACCTGCGCCATCGCCACCGCCGTCGTCTTCCCGACCAGGTAGCCGAGCATGCCGTTCGGCGTCGCTTTCGCGCGCAGCAGCGTGCCGTCCTCGCGGTCGATGGCGAGGTAGCCCGCCGTGCTGTTCAAGCCGTTGAACACGATCCCGGCGCCGAGCACGCCGGGCACGGTCGCCGCGCCGAGCGAGAAGCCGGTGCCGGGCAGGGTCGCGTTCCGCATGAAGAACAGCGTGCCGAGGAAGAGCGCGACGAAGACGAACTGGCCGATGACGTCGTCCCGGTTGGTCCACGTCTGCTTGAACTCGATCCAGCCGCGGTCCAGCCCGGCTCGCAGGGCGACGGTCCTGGCGTTCATCGCGCACCCGCTTCCTGGAGGCCGATCTCGGTTTCGCCGCCGGCTTCCGCGCGGTGCACCAGCGTCATGTAGGTGTCCTCCAGCGACGCCCGCCGGACCTCGAGGTCCGAGACGGCTTCGCCGTGCTGCTTGAACAGGTCGTACACGTACTTCGTCGCTTCGGTCGTCGAGTGCACGAAGCGCTGGCCGTCGATCGTCCAGCGGACCTCGGCCTCGCCGGAGATCCGGCGGGACAGCGCGTCGGCCGAGCCGTCGGCGATGATCCGCCCGCCGTTGAGGATGAGGATCCGGTCGGCCAGCTTCTCGGCCTCGTCGAGGTCGTGCGTGGTGAGCAGGATCGTGGTGTCGAGCTCGTCGGAGAGCCGGTGCACGAGGTCGTGGAACTCGCGGCGCGCCTCCGGGTCGAAACCCGCGGTCGGCTCGTCGAGGAACAGCAGCTCGGGGCGCCCGACGATGCCGATCGCGACGTCGAGCCGCCGGCGCTGGCCCCCGGACAGCGTCTTGATCTTCTTCTGCGCGTGCTCGGCGAGCCCGACGGCCGCGATCAGCTCGTCGGCGTCCCACGGCCGCTGGTGCGACGCCGTCGAGTACGGCGCGTAGTAGCGGCCGAGGTGCGCGAGCAGCTCCCGGACGCGCCACTTCCCGTGGTCGCGCCACGACTGGAGCACGACCCCCAGCCGCGCCCGCCAGTCTTCACCGCCGTGGGCCGGGTCGATCCCGAGCACGCTGACCTCGCCGGCCGACCGCATGCGGAAACCCTCGAGGATCTCGATCGTCGTCGTCTTGCCCGCGCCGTTCGGCCCGAGCAGGCAGACGACCTCGCCCCGGTGGGCTTCGAACTCGACGCCGTGGAGCACGTCGTTCGCGCCGTAGCGCATCCGGAGCCCGCGCACGCGGACCACGGGGACAGCTGGATCTCTCATCTCGAACCCCCATCGAACTGGTGCGATCGAATGTAGCACACCTACTACATTCGATCAGACTTCTGCTGTGCCGGGAACTTGACTCGCGGTCATCCGGTTCGCCGGGCATGGGTACTTGGCTGGGGCTGGCTCTGCCGGGCGGCGTCGTGGATCCTGCTGGTCATGGCCGCGATCGAGCTGCGGCCGCGCAAGAACGGCTCCCGCTTCAAGGCGCGGCTGTCCGCGACCTACATCGAAGAGACGACCGCGTTCCTCTACGGCACCAAGCGGCGTGAGCTGGAACACCGGGAAACGATGTCGATGCTCGTCGAGCAGGACGCCGAAGGCGCGCCTCCGTGGCGTGACGTGGACCTGGACGCCGGAATCGCCAGGATCCGGCCGCGCGCGGACCCGCCGGAGCCGGAAAACCGCCAGCTACAGTGACTCCCATGCCGACCCCAGCGCGTGTGCGAGCCGACGCGTGCCCGGGTGTTTTCGCACCCCACGACGCCGCCGACGGCCCATTGGCCCGCGTCCGGCTGCCCGGAGGTGCGGTTTCCGCGGCGCAGCTGCGCGCGCTGGCGGATGCCGCCGAAGAGTGCGGCGACGGCGACCTCCACCTCACCTCGCGCGGCAACGTCCAGCTGCGCGGCGTCACCCGGCCCGGCCTCGCGGCGCGGCTGACCGACGCCGGCCTGCTGCCTTCGCCGTCGCACGAGCGGGTCCGGAACGTGCTGGCCTCGCCGTTGAGCGGGCTGCACGGTGGCCTCGCCGACGTCCGGGGGCTGGCCGCGTCGCTCGATGCCGTGCTGTGTTCGACGCCGGAGCTGGCCTCGCTGCCCGGCCGGTTCCTCTTCGCCTTCGACGACGGCCGCGGTGACGTCGCCGGGGAAGGTGCCGACGTCTGCTGGCGCGCGCTCGCCGCGGACGAAGGAACCCTGCTGCTCGCCGGGGGCGATACCGGACGTCGGGTGCGTCTCGCCGACGCCGTTTCCGCGCTGATCGAGGTCGCGCTGGAGTTCGGCCGGGTGCGCGGATCCGCCTGGCGCGTCGCCGAACTCGACGACCCCGCCTGGCGGGGGACGCCGGTGCCGCGGGGTGACGTCCCGGTGCCCGTCGGGATGATCGCCGGGGTCGCGGCGGGGGTCGTGCCGCGTTTCGGGCAGCTCTCCGCCGAGCAGGCCCGCGCCCTGGCGGAGTTCGGTCCGGCGCTGGTCACGCCGTGGAAGTCGCTGGTCCTGCCGGACGTGCCCGCCGACGTCTTCGAGCGGCTGGGCTTCGGGGGCGTGCCGCTCGGCACGAGCGCGTGCATCGGACGGCCCGGCTGCGCGAAGTCGCGCGCCGACGTACGGGCCGATGCCGTCTTCCGGCCGGGCCTGCGCGCGCACTTCTCGGGCTGTGAACGGCGGTGCGGGAAGCCGTCGCAGTCCCATGTGGACGTCGTCGCCGAAGCGGGCGGCTATCGCATCGACGGCCGGTGGGTGCCGCTCGACGAGATGGAAGGGAAGCTGTGATCGACTACCTGCGGGACGGTGCCGAGATCTACCGGCACTCGTTCGCCACGATCCGCGAGGAGGCGGACCTGGCGATCCTGCCCGACGACGTGGCGGGCCTGGCGGTCCGGATGATCCACGCCTGCGGCATGGTCGATCTGGTCGACGACCTGCGCTACACGCTCGACGTCGTCGAGTCCGGCCGCGCCGCGCTCGAAGCCGGCGCGCCGATCCTGTGCGACGCGCAGATGATCGCCAGCGGCGTCACCCGGCGGCGCCTGCCCGCGGGCAACGAAGTCGTCTGCACGCTCTCGGACCCTTCGGTGCCGGGGCTCGCCGAGCGGATGGGCACCACGCGCTCGGCGGCGGCGCTGGAACTGTGGCGTGACAAGCTGCCCGGCTCGGTCGTCGCGATCGGCAACGCGCCGACCGCGCTGTTCCGGCTGCTGGAGATCCTCGACGAAGGCGTCGGCGCGCCCGCGGCGATCATCGGCGTGCCGGTCGGGTTCGTCGGCGCGGTCGAGTCCAAAGTGGAGCTGGCCAAGCGGGCACCGGCGCCGTACCTCGTGGTGCACGGCCGGCGCGGCGGCAGCGCGATGGCCGTCGCCGCGATCAACGCCCTCGCGAGCGCCGAAGAATGACCGGGACGCTCTACGGCGTCGGGCTCGGCCCCGGCGACCCGGAACTGATGACGGTCAAGGCGGCCCGGCTGATCTCCGAAGCGTCGGTGATCGCCTACCACTGCGCCCGGCACGGGCGCAGCATCGCACGGTCGGTGGCCGAGCCGTACCTGCGCGAGGGGCAGGTCGAAGAGAAGCTCGTCTACCCGGTCACGACCGAGACGACCGACCACCCCGGCGGTTACGAGGGCGCGATCGCGGACTTCTACGAGCTGAGCGCGAAGCGGCTCGCCGAGCACCTCGACGCGGGACGCGACGTCGTCCTGCTCTGCGAAGGCGACCCGTTCTTCTACGGCTCGTACATGTACATGCACGAACGGCTTTCCGGCCGGTTCGAGGCGGTCGTCGTGCCCGGCGTGACGTCGGTGAGCGCGGCGTCGGCGGTGCTCGGCCGGCCGCTGGTGCAGCGCGACGAGGTGCTGACCGTGCTGCCGGGCACGTTGCCGGCGCCGGAGCTGGCCCGGCGGCTCGCGGACACCGACGCGGCGGCGGTGCTGAAGCTCGGCCGCACGTTCGGCTCGGTGCGGGAGGCGTTCGAAGAGGCCGGGAAGCTGGACGACGCCGTCTTCGTCGAGCGCGCGACCTGGGGACAGCAGCGGATCGAGCCCCTCGCTTCGGTCGATCCTTCGACGGTGCCTTACTTTTCGCTGGCGCTGCTGCCTTCGCCGGCTTACGCGTCCCGGGTTTCGCCCGCGCCTGCCACGTCTCCTTCGCCGGCTTCCGGTGGCGAGGTCGTGGTCGTCGGCCTGGGTCCGGCCGGTCCGGAGTGGCTGACGCCGGAGGCCGCGGTGGAGCTTTCGGCCGCTGAGCACATCGTCGGGTACGGGCCGTACGTCGCGCGCGTGCCGCAGAAAGCGGGCCAGCAGCGGCACGCGTCGGGCAACCGCGTCGAGGCGGACCGGGCTCGGGATGCGTTGTCCCTGGCCGCTTCGGGCGCGCGCGTCGCGGTCGTTTCCTCGGGTGACCCGGGGGTGTTCGCGATGGCGTCGGCGGTGCTGGAGCAGGTGTCTTCGGGCCACGGCACGGGTGTCCGCGTGCGGATCGTCCCGGGGGTGACGGCCGCGCAGGCGGCGGCGTCCCGCGTCGGCGCGCCGCTCGGGCACGACTACTGCGTGCTGTCGCTGTCGGATCGCCTGAAGCCGTGGGAGATCATCGAGAAGCGCCTGGACGCGGCGGGCGCGGCGGACCTGGTGCTGGCGCTGTACAACCCGGCGTCGCGGTCCCGGACGACTCAGCTGGCCGACGCTCGGGGCGTACTGCTCCGCCATCGCGCGCCATCGACGCCGGTGGTCGTCGCGCGGGACGTCGGCGGCCCGGAGGAGGACATCCGCGTCACGACGCTGGGCGACCTCGATCCGTCCACAGTGGACATGCGCTGCCTGCTGATCGTGGGTTCGTCGAAGACCCGCGCCGAGAACGGCGTGGTGTGGACTCCGCGCAGCTACTGACGGCCGAGTCCGCCTTGCACCGCCGGGCGGTCCTGGCGGGCGAGGCGGCGTCGGCCGCGAAGGTACCCGGCCGCTTCCGGGCGTGGGAGCGCGCGGGTTTGCTGGCGGTACTGGCGACCGACCCCGCGCTCGCGTACCTGTCGACGGTGACCGGGGTGACGCCGGAGACGCTGCCCGAGGTGGCCGGGTTGCTGCGTTCGCCGGAGTGGGACGGCGTCCACCCGGCGGTCGTCGCCCCGGCGGGGCTGCCGGTGCCGGGCCTGGCCCCGGCGGGCGACCGGTTCCTGGCCGTCCGCCGGCTCGAGCCCGGGTGGGCTCCGCCGCCGGAAACGGTCGACGCGGAGGTCTTCCTGCGCGTCCTGCTGGCCGGGTTCGAGGTGACCGGACCGGTGGCGGAGTACATGGCCGCGGAACACCGCCTCCCGATCATGCGGCGCTTCCTGGCGTGGGAGGGGGAGACGCCGATCGCGGCCGCGGGCATGACGATCGACGCCAGGGTCGCGATCCTGGGGGCGGCGTCGACGTTGCCGCAGCACCGCGGCCGGGGCGCGCAGCCGAAGTTGCTGCGCCGCAGGCTCGAAGCGGCGGCCGCGGAGGGCTGCACGCTGGCGGTCGCGACGGCCCGCCCGGGCTCGCCGAGCGTGGCGAACCTGGAGCGGGCGGGGTTCCGCCTCCACCGCCGGACGGCGTGGACGAAGGCCTAGCGCGTCGGGTCCTTGCCGTTCGGCTGGCTCGGGCCCGGTCCCGGGGACCACCACCCCGGCACGGTCTTCTCCCCGTGCACCACCGTCGGCGCGATGCCTTCGGTGAACGGCTCGATCTGCAGCAGCTGGCCCCACGACTGGCTCGGCTGCCCGATCAGGTAGCTCGGCACCTCGGGCTCCTCGGCCAGCTCCTCCAGCCACCCGATCGGCCCGCCGTTGGTCGACGACGCCCACTCCGCCTCGTCCGCCAGGCCGCCGGCCGTGATGCGGTACTCCGGGACCTGCGAGATCCCGTCGTGGGACGTCACCGGCTGCGCGCACGGGTACACGAACGACGCCGGCCAGTCGATGTACACCGGCTTCGAGCCGATCTTGTCCGTCAGCGTCGTGAACGTCGGGACGCGCGGGGCCGACGCCGCGATCCAGCCGTCCTCCGTCAGGTCGTTGTCGACGATGTTGATGCGGACCGCGTTCGTCTCCGCCGGGAGGTCGCGCAGGTTGATGCGGGTGTCGTTCCAGCCGCCCGTGCCCGAGCCCGGCGGGAGCACGAACTGGCTGCGCAGCACCTTCACGCCCTCCGGCGTGTTGACGCCGTAGTCGAGGCTCACCGACGTCGGGCGGCGGGCCTCGCCGGCTGTGGCCACCACGATCTGGCCGTCCGCCGGCTTCTCCGTCAGCGCGTACCAGTCGCTGCGCAGGCGCCCCGCGCGCGTCTCCTGGTCGAGGTAGCTCGACCACATCGGCACGGTCTCCGGGGTGAACCCGTGCGGCGGTTCGGCCAGCGGGTCCTTGTCGTCGACGGCGCGCATGTGGAAGCCGGTCTGGACGCGGCCGTTGTCCTGGTCGGGGTTCGGCAGCGGGGACTCCGGCTCCTTGGGCTTCTCCGCGACCGTCCGCTGCTCGGACTGGGGGTGCAGGATGCTCGTCGCCGCGTCGCGCTCCACCATGACGTGGTCGGAGAGGTTGCAGCTCTTGCCGAACAGGTGCCCGACGTTGGCCGCGCCCAGGCTGTAGCTGCCGGCCTGGTTGTGGATCGCCCAGGCCATCGTGACGAACTCGCCCGCCGCCACCAGGCCGCAGACCACCACCAGGGACAGCGATCCGAGCCGCAGCGCGCGCAGCCGGCCTTCCTGGGGCTGGGCCGGCAGCCCCGGCCGGTGCGCGCGGACGTTCTCCACGAACGCGTAGATCCCCGCGACGGCCGCCGCCACCAGCAGGATCGTCGACAGCGGGATGCCACCGACCGACGGCGCCACGTTCGTCCACTGGACGCCGAGGCGCGAAACGAACCAGTACGTGTTCGGCCCGGTCGCGGCGAGCGCGGCGACCACCAGCAGCGCGGCGAGGAAGGCCGCGCGGTTGCGTTTCGACCGCAGCACCGTCGAGCTGGTCGCGAGCGCGGCCAGCGCCGCCATCGACGCGCCGACCGCGGCGAACGCGCCGAAGTGGTGCGTCCACTTCGTCGGAGTCAGGGCCAGGAGCAGGAAGAACACCGCCGTCGTGCCGATCAGGCGGCGGGCCGGGCCGAGCGACGCGCCGGGGATGCGGCCGCGGCGCAGCAACATCACCAGGCAGGCGGCGGTGCAGAGCACGACCAGCAGCACCGGGAACCGGCGCGGCGCCGAGCCGTCCGGCAGGTCCGCGAAGAGCAGCTGGTAGCGCGCGAGCTCTTGGAACCACGACAGGTTCGGGCCCACCTGGGTCCGGATCCGGGTCGCCTCCTGGACGGTCGCGAACGTCTGGTCGGCGAACACCACGACCAGCACCAGCAGCCCGGCCGCGGCGACCGGCGCGAGCACCGGCAGCCAGCCGTTTTCGTTGGCGCGCTGGCGGATCAGCTTGAACAGCGGGCGCGCGGCGACCAGGAACGGCGCCACCGCGATCAGCCCGGTCGGCGTCGCGGCCAGGGTGAACCCGGCCGCGGTCAGGCCGAGGCACAGGGGCAGCAGCCGCCGCGTCACCAGCGTGCGCTCCACCGCGCAGATCGCCAGCAGCGAGCCGAGCGCGGCCACCGGTTCCGGGCGGACGCCGTTGTTGTAGGGCATCCACCAGATCAGGAACACCGTCGCCGCGGCCCAGCTGGCCGGGCGGCTGGTGCGGATCTGGGTGCCGAGGCGCGGCATCACCTCGCGGCTGATCAGCAGCCAGCTGAGCACGCCGAGCAGGAACGACGGCAGCCGGATCCACGGCGGCACCACGCTGACGTGCGCCATCAGCTCGAACACGTGGTAGAACCAGCCGAACGGCGCCTCGGCGACGCCGAACCAGCGGTGGTAGTTCGTGAGGAACCCGGTCTGCTCGGTGACCCGGGCCATCGTCAGGATGTAGCCGTCGTCCGAGGTCACCGGCCCGATGAAGACCCACGCGCCGAGCGCGACGATCA
>NZ_JBEXVF010000079.1:0-39689 GCF_040629235.1 Amycolatopsis sp. NPDC005961
TCGGGCAGACTGGTCGGCGTGAGTCCCCCTCCGGATCTCCGCCCCTACCTGCGCACTTTGGACGCGGAAACGCTGGCGGACCTGTTACACGCCCAGTTTCTCACTCACGACCCTTAAGCTGGCGCCATGAGCGACTCGACCCCCGCGGAGCTGGCCGGCACCCTGCAGAGCCAGGCCAGGAGCGCCGCCACAACGGCCCTGCGCGAAGGGCTGGAGGACATCGAAACCCGGCACGGCCAGCACGTCGCCGACGAGGTGGCCACCCTGATCGACGTCGACGGGGTGTTCGACGGCCTCACCGAGCACGCGGCCCCGGCGCGCCGGGGCGAGCGTGACGACGACGGGGCCTGGGAGTTCAAGCCGCTGACCGGGTACTGACGGCGTCACGTCCGCCAGTCGTAGCTGAGTTCCAGAAGGGCTTCTTGTCGCCGCCGTCGCTGGTCCGTCCCAAGCCGCTGTCGAGGGCTTCAAAGGCGTCGCGCGCGCCATCGTCGGTGGGTGGGCCGGTAACTTCCGGCGCTTGATCGCCGACATCACGACGGCACCCGCTGGAGGTGCGACACGGTCGGAGGTCATCGGTGGCGCTGCTCAAGAAGAAGACGCCCGAAGAGCTGGCGGCGGACAAGGCCGCGAAAGAGCGGCGGCGCCTCGAGCTGGAGGAACGCAAAAGCGTGCAGCAGGCCGCGAAGGAGCGAGAGACCTTCGAGCGATCGCCGGTCGGCCGCGCTCGAGCGGGCTTCGACCGGGGTGACCACGTATTCCAGTACTCCCTCGGCGTGATGAACCAAAAGGGCATCATCACCGCGATCATCGACCGCGCCATGGGGCAGTCGGAGAGCGATCCGGTCGTGGTGCTCAACTCCGTCTGCCGGGAGGGCTGGGAGCTGGTGAACGGTTCGTTCGTCTTCGTCGAACAGGGGCAGCAGGCTCGCGACACCTCGATGGCGTCCGGTCAGAACGTCGCCGTCGAGGGCGAAGTCGTCGGCTATTACCTCTTCAAACGCTCCGAAGCCAACCGGCGAACTCACCCCGCCGGGTAGGGCGGAAACTCCGGTGCGCGACGCTCGTTCCAGCTGGCCAGCCCCT
The DNA here is from genome assembly GCF_040629235.1 of Amycolatopsis sp. NPDC005961. Lineage (NCBI taxonomy): Bacteria > Bacillati > Actinomycetota > Actinomycetes > Pseudonocardiales > Pseudonocardiaceae > Amycolatopsis > Amycolatopsis sp. NPDC005961. The sequence goes on from NZ_JBEXVF010000079.1 coordinate 1,087, forward strand.
CGGCCAGCTCAGGACGCCCGAAAGACTCGATCATCAACCCCGTGGCCTCACGCGCCGCCTCCTCCAGTGACAGCGAAGCCTCCCGGGTGAACTGCCCCTTCATCACCGCCATCGATCGAGGCGCGCTGTACGTCGCCAGCTCGGTCGCGTACGCGTGGGTCCGCAACGGCAGCTCCTCCGCCGGGACCACCTCCTGGACCAGCCCGTAGTCGAAAGCCTGCTCCGCGGTGAACGTCCGCCCCGAAAGCAGCAGGTCGCGGGCCCGGCCCTCGCCCACCAGGGACGGCAGCAGCTTCGCGATCCCGTACTCCGCGATCAGCCCGCGGCGGGAGAACGCCGTCGTGAACTTCGCGCCCGCCGCGGCGAAGCGGACGTCCGCCGAGCACGCGATCACGAACCCCAGTCCCGCGCAGCCGCCGTTGATCGCCGCCACCACCGGGATTCCCACCGTCGACGCCGCCAGGACGTCGCGGAAGTTCTCGTGGCCGCCTCCGGAGGCCGGGGGAGCGGCCGCGATGCCGTCGAGCAGCCCCAGGTCGGCGCCCGGGCAGAACGCCTTGCCCGCGCCCGTGACGACGACCACCCGCACCGACGGGTCCGCGTCCGCCTCGCGCAGCAGTCCGCCGTAGCGAGCCTGCATCGGGACGTCCATCGCGTTGCTGCGGTCCGGTTTGTCGAACGTCAGCGTGGCGACCGGGCCGTCCGCCGCGTACCGCACACCATCCACAATGGACACAGTTGCCTCCCGGAGCGAGTCGGAGACCATACTAAGCGGTCGCTTGGGTTATCGCCAGTTCGAAATTATCGAACCCTTTGGCTCGGGGGAAACCCTTGTGCGATAGTGCTTTCCGCCCGCGTCGCCGCCGGAAGGGACTGTTCGATGTCGCACACCCCGAGCAGACGCCAGGTCCTGGGCGGTTTCGGCGCCGCCGTCGTCACCTCCGCGCTCGCGCCGGCCGCGAAGGCCGCCGAGCCGGGTCTCGGCCGGGCCACCGACCTGACCGACGGCTGGCGCTTCGTCCTCGCGAACCCCGACGGCGTCACCGCCCCGGACGGCCCGTTCGCCGACCCCGCCTTCGACGACTCGGGCTGGCAACTCGTCGACGTCCCCCACGACTGGAGCATCGAGCTCCCGCCCGTCGAAAGCGGTACCTACAGCAGCTCCGGCTTCTTCCGCGGCGGCCTCGGCTGGTACCGCAAGGCGTTCACCCTGCCGCCCTCGCTCGCCGGCAAGCGGGTCTCGGTCGAGTTCGACGGCGTCTACTCGGACGCGCACGTCCACCTGAACGGCGAGCTGCTCGGCAACCACCCGTACGCCTACACCGGCTTCGCCTTCGACCTCACCGGCCGCCTGCACACCGACGGCCGGACCCCGAACGTCCTCGCCGTGCGGGCGGTGAACCCGCTGCCCAGCAGCCGCTGGTACTCCGGCAGCGGCATCTACCGCAAGGTCCGGCTGGTCGTCACCGAGCCGGTGCACGTCGCCCGGCACGGCACCTTCGTCACCACCCCCGACATCGCCGCCGGCCGCGGCACCGTCCGGGTGGCCACGGACGTCGTGAACGACTCCGGCGGGGCACTCGCGGCCGAGGTGCGCACCGCCGTGACCGACCCCGCGGGCCGCGTGGTGGCGAAGGGCTCCGCGACCGTGCCGCTGCCCGCGGGAAGGACCGTCACGGCGGTCACCACGCAGACCGTCGCGGGTCCGAAGCTGTGGTCGGTCGAGGAGCCCCGGCTCTACCGCGTGCGCACCGACGTCGTCGTGGCCGGGCGCGTGCTCGACACGACGACCACCGCCTTCGGCTTCCGCCACGCCGAGTTCCACCCGGACCACGGGTTCTCGCTCAACGGCGTGCCGATGAAGCTGCGCGGGGTCAACCTGCACGCGAGCCAGGGCGCGCTCGGCGCCGTGATCGACGCCGCCGCGCTGGAGCGGCAGCTGCGACTGATGCTCGCGATGGGCGTCAACGCCCTGCGGACCGCGCACAACCCGCCCGCCCCGGAACTGGTCGCGGCCTGCGACCGGCTCGGGATCCTGATGATGGTCGAGGCGTTCGACTGCTGGCGGACCGGGAAGGTCGAGTTCGACTACCACCGCGACTTCGACGCGTGGAGCGCGCGCGACATCGCCGAAATGGTGCACGCGGCCAAGAACTCGCCGTCGGTCGTGCTGTGGTCGATCGGCAACGAGGTGCCGGACGCGTCCATGGCCGGCGGCCCGGCCATCGCGGCGGACCTCATCGAGACGGTCCGCGGGATCGACCCGACCCGGCCCGTCATCATGGGCTCGGACCGCTACCGGAGCGTGCCCGCGCCCGGTTCGCCCCAGGACCTGATCCTGCGGCAGCTCGACGGGCTCGGCGTCAACTACAACACCGCGCAGTCGATCGACGGGCTGCACGCGGCCTACCCGGACAAGTTCTTCTTCGAGTCCGAGTCGTCGTCGGAGACCTCGACGCGCGGGGCGTACCAGGACCCGGACCTGCTCAACACGGGGGAGAACCACACACCGGGCAAGCGCGCGACCTCGTCGTACGACAACAACCTGGCCTCGTGGACGTTCAGCGGCGAGTACTCGCTGAAGAAGGACCGCGACCGGAAGTTCTGCCAGGGTCAGTTCCTCTGGGCCGGCCAGGACTACCTGGGCGAGCCGACGCCCTACGACGTCTTCCCGGTCAAGACGTCGTTCTTCGGCGCGGTCGACAGCGCGGGCCTGCCCAAGGACGCTTTCCACCTCTTCCGCAGCCAGTGGACGACCGCGCCGATGGTCCACCTGACCCCGATGGACTGGACGACCCACCGGCCCGGCGAGCCCGTCGCGGTGTGGGTCTACTCCACTGTGGACACCGTCGAGCTGGTTCTCAACGGACGATCGCTCGGCGTCAAGAAGTTCGACCGGAAGACCACTGTGGACGGACGCTCGTACCTCGAGACGACCGAGCCCGTCGGCGACGACAAGAACGATCCCTCCGGCAGCTACACCAGCCCGAACGGCGGCGTCGGCAAGCTGCACCTGACGTGGACCGTGCCGTTCGAACCCGGAACGCTCACCGCGATCGCCCGCTCCGGCGGGCGCGAGGTGGCTCGCGACCGGCTCGTCACGGCCGGGCCGCCGCGCGCGGTCACGCTGACCGCCGAGCCGCGCGGCGACGGCGCGATGGCGTTCGTGAGGGCGTCGGTCGTGGACTCCCGGGGTGTCGTCGTCCCCGGCGCGGAACCGGTGCTGCGGTTCGCCGTCCGCGGGCCGGGTCGGGTCGCCGGTGTGGACAACGGCAGGCAGGAACTCGCGCAGAGCTACCAGCAGCCGACGATCCCGGCGTTCCACGGCCAGGCCGTCGCCGTCATCGCCGCGACCGGCGGCCGGGGCGCGATCACCGTGACGGCGAGCGCACCGGGCCTGGCACCGGGGACGACCACACTGCCGGGGACGAACTTTGGACAACGCAACGGTCCCGGCGCGCGAGCCGTGGAGCAGCCGGAGGTTCCGGTCGTCCTGGCCGCCGACGCGAGCTATTCGGGCGCCCCCGACACGGTGCCCGCCGCGATGCTGGACGGCGACCCGGCCACCGGCTGGTCGAACCACTACGTCAAGCAGGCGACGGCGGCGCTGAAAGCGGTGAGCCGGCCGCGACCGGAGGACTGGGTGTCGCTCGTCTGGCCGCGGCCGCAGCGCTTCGGCACGCTCACGGCGAACTTCGTCGTGGACGCGACGCTGGTGCTGCCGGAGACCGCCGAAGTCGCGTACCGGACGGCTCGCGGCTTCGAACCGGTGCGCGGCTTGAAGATCGCGTGGGGGACCGGGCCGAACGACCCGACGACGTTCTCGTTCGAGCCGGTCACCACCACGGAGGTCCGGATCACCCTGAAGACCCGGGGTTTCCTGCGGATCAGCGCGCTGGTCGCCCGCTGACCGTCACAAGCCGCAGGGAGCGAGGGCGTCGAGGCCCTGCGGCTTGTCGGCGGTGCGGCCGATCGCCGTGGCGATGCGGTTGATCGTCGCGACGCGCTTGTCCTCGAGCGGGCCGAGGATGGCGTTCTGGACGAAGTTCGCGCCACCCTCGCCGGCGCTGGTGACGAGCCGGTTGTTCGCTTCGGTGATCTGCGTGTTCAGCAGGTCGAGGTTGCGCTGGACCTCGGCCTGGGCCGACGCCGGGATCGCGGGGAGCTGCGAGGCGACGTCGGGGCAGGAGATCTGCCCGGCGGTGCCACCCGTGTTCCCGGTGTTTCCCGTGCCTTGCGCCGGCGCGGTCGAGGCGGTAACCGTGCCCGCGCCGGTGTTCGCCTGCCCGCCGAGCGAGCACGCGGCGAGCCCGCCGAGGTTCTGCGGCTTCTCGCTTTGGCGGCCGATGGCGATGGCGATCCGGTCGATCGTGGACGCGCGTTTGTCCTCGAGCGGGCCGAGGATGGCGTTCTGCACGAAGTTCGGGCCGCCTTGGCCGGCGGTGCTGACAAGGCGGTTGTTGGCTTCGGAGATCTGCGTGTTCAGCAGGGTGAGGTTCCGTTGCACTTCGGCCTGGGCCTGAGCGGGAATCGCGGGGAGTCGCGAGGCGACGTCGGGGCAGGTGATCTGTCCGCTCGAAGCGGCGCCGGCCGCGTTGGCGGCGCCCGGGTCGCCGACGGTCGTCGCGATCACCAGCGCTCCGGCCGCGATCCCGAGGCCGAGGGCCGCCGTCGCGATCTTCGTCCGGCGCGAGAGACGGTGTCGTCCACCGGTAGCAGGCATGAATCACTCCAAGTTAGCGTGAACATAGAGGGTCCACACGGGCAGCGCGCGGTTGTTCCGAATGGTGCGGCCGAGCCGGCCGCGGATGTCATCGTGGCGGCTTCACCAGGGATTTGTCCAGAGTGAAGCGAGAAAAGGAGAGAAGCTGAACCAATTCGAACCGGCGTCCGTATTCAGTGGTGAAACGCGGCTTCTGCATTTCCACGGCGGAGCCGGGTCTTGACGCGGACCGCCACGGCCTCCTAGCGTCGGCATACCGACCGGTCGGTGTCCAAAGGAGGTCACTGGATGAGCTGGTACGACGCGAAGCCCTGGCTCGCGAGCTACGACGAACGGGTGCGGGACGCGGAACCGGCGAAGCCGACGACGCTGCCCGAGTCGTTCCGCCGGGCGGTGGACCACGTCCCCGACCGGGCCGCGATCGCCTACTTCGACGCGCGGCTGACCTACCGCGAGGTCGACGAGCTCTCCGACGGCGTCGCCCGGTACCTCACGGAGCACGGCTTCGCCCGCGGCGACCGGCTCGCCCTGGTGCTGCAGAACATCCCGCAGTTCGTCATCGCCCTGCTCGGCGCGTGGAAGGCCGGCGGGATCGTGGTGCCGGTCAACCCGATGTACCGCGAGCGCGAGCTGACCCACGTCTTCACCGACGCCGGCGTCAAGGCGGTCGTCTGCTCGCAGCGCGGCTGGAACGCCTACATCGGCAAGACCGCCGGCGACAACGGCGTCGGCATCGCCCTCACCACCAGCGAGCTGGAGTTCCAGACGCGCGACGACGAACGCGTGCTGGGCAAGGTCACCCGCGAAGAGACCCCGGGCGCCACCGAGCTCCTCGAAGCCGCCGCCACCCCGGGCCCGAAGCCGCCCGAACCCGCGTTCGCCCTCGACGACACCGCGCTGATCAGCTACACCTCCGGTACGAGCGGCACGCCCAAGGGCGCCACCAACACCCACGGCAACATCGGCATCAACGCCGCCGGCCTGGGCTCGTTCAGCGGTCTCCCCGAGGGCTCGACGCTCTTCGGGCTCGCGCCGCTGTTCCACATCACCGGCATGGTCTGCGAAGTCGGCTCGGCGATCGACATCGGCGGCACGCTCGCCCTCGCCTACCGCTTCGACGCGGGCGTGGTGCTCGACGCCTTCCTCGAGCACCGGCCGTCGTACACGGTCGGGCCGTCCACGGCCTACATGGCGCTGATGGCCCACCCGTCCTTCAGCAGCGACCACTTCGCGTCGTTCGCGCTCCTCTACTCCGGCGGCGCCGCGCTGCCGCCCGCCGTCGTCGAGGCCTTTCGCGCGAAGACCGGCCACTACATCCACAACGGCTACGGCCTCACCGAGACGACGGCCGGCTGCGTCGTCGTCCCCGGCACCCTCGAAGCGCCGATCGACCCGGAGTCCGGCACGATCTCGATCGGCCTGCCGGTGCCGGACACGATCGTCCGGATCCTCGGCGAGAACGGCGAAGAGCTGCCGTTCGGGCAGCCGGGCGAGATCGCCGTGGAGGGCCCGATGGTCGTCTCCGGCTACTGGAACCGCCCGGACGCGACGGCCGAGGCGCTGCCCGGCGGCCGGCTGCTCACCGGCGACATCGGGTTCATGGACGAGCGCGGCTGGGTCTACGTCGTCGACCGCAAGAAGGACATGATCAACGCGTCCGGCTTCAAGGTCTGGCCGCGCGAGGTCGAAGACGTCCTCTACACGCACCCGGCCGTCCGCGAGGCCGCCGTCGTCGGGATCGCCGACGAGTACCGCGGCGAGACGGTCAAGGCGTACGTCAGTCCCGCGCCCGGCGTGACCGCCGACCCGGCGGAGCTGGTGGCCTGGTGCAAGGAACGGCTCGCCGCCTACAAGTACCCGCGCACCATCGAAGTCCTCGACGAGCTGCCGAAGACCACCAGCGGCAAGATCCTGCGCCGCGAACTGCGAGCGAGGGGCTGATGGTCGAAACCGTTCGCGGCCCGATCGCGCCGGAAGCGCTGGGCAAGGTCCTGATGCACGAACACCTCTTCGTGCTGAGCCCCGAATTCGCCGTCAACTACCCCGAGCACGAAGGGTTCAAGGAGGACGAGCACGTCCCCGAAGCGATCCGGCGGCTCAAAGAGCTGAAGGACGCCGGGATCGACACCATCGTCGACCCGACGGTGATCGGCCTCGGCCGCTACATCCCGCGCGTGCAGCGGGTCGCCGCCGAGGTCGAGGTCAACATCGTCGTCGCGACCGGGCTATACACGTACAACGACGTGCCGCACTACCTGCACTTCCGCGGGCCCGGCACGATGCTGCAGGGCGAGGACCCGCTCGTCGGGATGTTCGTCGGGGACATCCGCGAGGGCATCTCGGGCACCGGCGTCAAGGCGGGGCTGCTCAAGTGCGCCACCGACGAACCGGGAGTGACCCCGGGCGTCGAGCGCGTGCTGCGCGCGGTGGCGAAGGCCCACGTCGAGACCGGCGCGCCGATCATGACGCACACGCACGCCGGCACGAAGCGCGGGCTGGAGCAGCAGGCGATCTTCGAAGACGAGGGCGTCGACCTGAGCCGCGTGCTGGTCGGGCACTCCGGCGACTCGACCGACCTGGGCTACCTGACCGAGCTGGCCGACCGCGGGTCGCTGCTCGGCATGGACCGCTTCGGGCTCGACCTGCTGCTGCCGTTCGAGGAGCGGGTGAACACCGTCGCGGCGCTGTGCGAACGCGGCTACGCGGGCAGCATGGTGCTCTCGCACGACGCGTCCTGCTACATCGACTGGCTGCCCGAGGACCAGCTGCCCGTGTTGACGCCGAACTGGCACTACCTGCACATCACGCGGGACGTGCTGCCCGCGCTGCGGGAGCGCGGGGTGTCCGAAACGGACATCACGACCATGCTCGTGGACAATCCGCGGCGGTTCCTGTCCTGGCGGGACTGAGCCGTTATCCTGATGCGTCCTGATTCGAGAGGGGGTACTTGCCGTGACCCGAGCAAGCACCCGTAAGCCGGGTGAGGCGGGCGGTGACGACCAGGCCGCCGTGCCGCGCCGGCTGCTGGAGCACGCCACGAAGCTGTTCGCCAAGAAGGGCTTCGACCGCACGTCCGTGCAGGAGATCGTCGAAGCCGCGGGCGTCACCAAGGGCGCGATGTACCACTACTTCGGCTCGAAGGACGACCTCCTCTACGAGATCTACGCCCGCGTCCTGCGCGAGCAGACCCGCCAGCTGGAGAGCGTCGCCTCGTCGAGCGCGCCGCTGCGCGAACGCCTCGCCGCGGCCGCGTCCGACGTCGTCGTGTCCAGCATCGACAACCTCGACGACAACACGATCTTCCTGCAGTCGATGCACCAGCTGTCGCCGGACAAGCAGAAGGCGGTGCGCGCCGAGCGCCGCAAGTACCACGAGCGCTTCCGCGGCCTGGTCGAGGAAGGGCAGGAATCGGGCGAGTTCCGCACGGACAAGCCGGCCGACGTCGTCGTCGACTTCTTCTTCGGCTCGGTCCACCACCTCGGGTCGTGGTACCGCCGCGGCGGGACGTTGTCGGCGCGCCAGGTCGGCGACCACTACGCGGACCTGCTGCTGGACGCCCTGCGGCCACCCGGGTGACGCTGCCCGTCCTCGACAAGCTGACCGGAGCGGAGCGAGAGCTGGTCGACGCGGCCCGTCGCGGCGACGCTTACGTGACCGACGCCCCGGTGCGGGCCGTGGTGCTGCGCGAGCTGCTGCTCGGCCTCCGCGGCCCGGTGGACCCTCGCGGGGTACGGCTCGGGGGCGCCCGGATCGCCGGGACGCTGAACCTCGACCACGTCGAAGCGGGCACCGGCCTCGCGCTCGTCGAGTGCGTGCTCGTGAACGCGATCAGCGCGCGACACGCCCGGCTCCCGTGGCTCGACCTGGCCGGCAGCCGGATCGCCGGGCTCGACGGCACCGCCGTCCGGATCGGCCACGACCTCGACCTGACCGGAGTCCGCGCGACCGGCTCCGGGGACTTCGGCGTGATCTGCCTGCGGGACGCCCGGATCGACGGCCTCGCCGTCTTCGCCCGCGCGGAGATCCACAGCGGCGACGGCCCCGCGCTGTACCTCGACGACCTCGAATGCCGGGCCGTCAAAGGCCTCGGCCTGCGGGCGACCGGTGCCGGCGACAGCGGCGCGATCCGCCTGCTCGGGGCGCACGTGTCCCGGGAGGTCTTCCTGGGCGAAGCGGTGCTCGCCAACGAATCCGGGCCCGCGGTGCACGCCGACAGCGCGGTGGTCGACGGCGACCTGAACCTGGCCGGCGCCACGGTGACCGGCGCGATCCGCCTGCTCGGGGCCCGGGTCGGCGGCCAGTTCGACCTCGGCGACGCCACGCTCGTGAACGACAGTGGCCCGGCCGTCGGCGCCGACCGCCTCCGGGCCGGCGGCCTGTACGCGACCGGGGTCGCTGTGACCGGGGCGTTCTCGCTGCTCGGCGCCCGCATCGAGGGGCAGGTCAACCTCGGCGGCGCGGTGCTCGCCAACTCCGGCGGCCGCGCGCTGAGCGCCGACAACGCCCGGATCGAAGGCAGCGTCCACGCCATCGGGCTGCGGGCGAGCGGGACGCTCAGCCTGATGGGCACCCAGGTGAGCGGTGAGCTCTACCTGACGGACGCCGAACTCGCCGACGCCACCGGAGTGGCGTTGGGCGGCGACCGGCTCCGGGTGGACGGCGGCCTGCGCCTGACCAGGCTGACGGCGACCGGCACGGTCGACCTCGACGGTGCGCGCGTCGGTGGCCACGCGAACTTCGCAGGCGCCCGGGTCACCTCGGCTGCCGGCCCCGCGCTGGACGCCGACGACCTGCACGTCGACGGTCCCCTGGACCTCAACGACGTGCGGCTGACCGGGGTGGGCCCCCGGGGTGCACTCGCCCTGAACCGCGCCGAGGTCGCCGGCCGGCTCGCTCTCGACAGCGCCGTGCTCGCGAACGAGACCGGGCCCGCGCTGGTCGCCGAAGGGTGCCGAGTCCGGGAAAACGTGTGGTTGACCGAGCTACGGGCGACCGGGACCGGCGAACCCGCCACGGTCAGCCTGCTGGGCGCCCGGATCGCGGGGCAGCTGAGCTTCACCGGCGCGGAGATCGTTTCCACCGATACCCTCTTGAGCCTCGAAGACGCCGTGGTCGACGGGCCGGTCTTGCTGCCCGCCTCGCTGCTCTCCGGCGGCTTGGCGGACCTCGACGGCTTCCGGTTCGGTTCGCTCGGTGACGTCACCTGGCGCGAGTGGCTGGACGTGATCCGCTCGCACACCGCCACCTACCGGCCGGGGCCGTACCAGCGGCTGGCCGCGTCGGAACGAGCCGCCGGGCACGACGGCAACGCGCGCCAGATCCTCATCGCCCAGCAACGGGACCTGCAGCGGCGATCCCCCGAAGCGATCGGCGGCTGGCCGGCCCGGCGGTTCCACTGGCTGTGGGGCGCGCTGGCCGGGTACGGCTACCGGGCCCGCCGGACGGCGGCCGCGTTGCTGCTCGCCGTGGTCGCCGCCGGGGGACTGGGGCTCTGGGCCGGGCACGTCGGCGACGGGCGGCACCACGCCGCCGAGCGGACCGCGGACCTGACGGCCGCCGCCGGGACGCCGTGCACGACCGTGGAGCTGATCGGCGTCGGCCTGGATCGCGGGCTGCCGCTGTCGCCGGGGGTGCGCGGGCGGTGCGACCTCAACACCGGGATCAGCGCGGGACAGGTCTTCACAGTGGCGATCTGGCTGGTGCAGGCCGCGATCTGGGCACTGGCCACGCTCGCGCTGGTCGGCTACACGGGGCTGGTCCGCAAGACCGGCTAGTGCTCCCGGAGGTGGTCCAGGAGGTGAGCGCTCACCTCGTCGGGTGCCTCCATCGCCATCCACTGGCTCGCGCCCTCGACGATCTGGAAGCGGTACTCCGCGTCGATGTGGTGGACCGTCAGCTCCGCGGCGCTCTGGCCGAGGTACGGGTCCTCGCTGCCCCACAGGTAGAGGGTGGGGACGGTGATGCGGCCGGCCGGGACGTCGAATACGTCGTTCGTCGCGCCGCGGTACCAATTCAGCGTCGCGGTCAGCGCGCCCGGTTCGGAAAGGCGGGCGACGGCGCTCTCGACGAATTCGGCCGGAATCCGCCGGTTGTAGACAGCGCGTAATTGCGCGGCTTCGTCGCGTAAGAGGAATTTCTCGGCTTTGCCGACGCCGCGGCGGAAGAAGCGGATGTAGCCGAGGTCGTGGAACTGCCCGTCGTCGGTGGCGGCCGCGCGCTGCAGCGCCGACGGGTGCGGGGTGGAGAGCACGGTCAGCGACCGCAGCCGGCTGGGATGAGCGGTGGCGAGCGCCCAGGCGACCATGCCGCCCCAGTCGCGCGCGACCAGGTGGAACCGGTCTGCGCCCTGGCTGTCGGCGAAGGCGAGGGCGTCGCCGACCAGGTGCTCGATCGAGTAGTGCTCGACACCGTCCGGACGCGCTTGCCGGGCGTACCCGCGCTGGTCGACGGCGATGGCGCGGTAGCCGGCCTCGCCGAGGGCGTGCAGCTGCTCGGTCCAGGCGTCGGCGAATTCGGGCCAGCCGTGCAGCAGCAGGACCAGTTCGCCCGTTTCGGGCCCGGCCGCGAGGGCGCTGTGCCGATGACCGCCGACAACGACGGTCAATTCCTCCAAGGCGGCGGCCATACCGGCATCCGTCGGCGCGACGGCGAATTCCATGGCGCCCAGGCTAGATCGCGACGGGTGGGGAGAACCATGGGAAGAAGGGCATTTTTGCCTCCCTTTTGCGCTGGGGGTGTCCTGGCTCACAGAATTTTCGCTCAGATGAGCGAAAATGCGAGAAAAACTGAATAGTATTCACGAAATCGGGGGTCGATGCGCCCGGCGCGGGAGGTTGGTGGGTGGGGCGCCTCGGGTTCGCGGCCGGGCGGGTTTCACCTGGTCGGCGAGGTGGCCTGTCCCGGCCGGGGCAGGCTCGCCGCTGCCTGGCGCCGCGCGTGATCGGCGCGGCGCGGCTGGTCGGATGTCCGCTGGTCCGTGGATCGCGGCGAGGCGGCCGAAACCAAGCCGAAGTGGTGGGTCGCCGATGTGGGTGGGGTGCTCGCGACCGAGGTTGCTCTGCGGGGTCGGCGAGGCGGCCGGGGCCGATCCGGTCCGGTTGACGGCGGCGCGCCCGGCGGGCGGAGGGGACTCCCGCGTTGGCCGAAGCACACCGCTTGCTGCCCGGCTGACACCGCCGCAGCCGGGCACCCACGCCACACCATGGTGTTCGGTGCGTCAGGCGCCCCAACGCCCCGATGTGGCGTTCGGCTGCGTCAGCGCCCCGAACGCCACATGGGGGTCAAGCGGGCAGGTTCACCAGCTCCGCCAGCCGGGCCCGGTGCTTCCCCGGAGTCCCCAACGCCAGCTCGTCCGCCTTCGCGCGCTTCAGGTACAGGTGGGCCGGGTGCTCCCACGTCATCCCGATGCCGCCGTGCAGCTGGATCGCCTCCTCCGTCGCGTGGACCGCGATCGGCGAGACCCGCGCCTGCGCGACCGACACCGCGATCGGCACGTCGGTGCCCGTCGCCAGCGAGTCCGCCGCGTAGCGTGCCGCCGCCCGGGCCAGCACCAGGTCCGTGTACAGGTTCGCCAGGCGGTGCTTCAGCGACTGGAACCCGCCCACCGGACGGCCGAACTGGTACCGGCCTTTCAGGTACGAAACCGTCTCCGTCAGCGCCCATTCGGCGACGCCGGTCTGCTCCGAAGCCAGGATTCCCGCGCCGAACAGCAGCGCTTCCTCCAGCGCCGAAGCCGCGTCCGGTCCCGAGGCCACCAGGACCGCCGGCGCGTTGTCGAGCACCACGTCGGCCACCCGGCGCGTCAGGTCGAACGACACCAGCTCGGTCACCGTCGCCGCCGAGGCCTCGACCACGTACAGGCCCGGCCCGTCCGGGCCCGCGGCCGGGACGACCAGCAGGTCCGCCACCGACGCGTCGGCGACCGTGCCCACCCGGCCGGACAGCTTGCCGTCGGCCGAAACGGTCACCGACGACGGGAAGCCCGCGCCCGGCGCCGTCGACAACGGCACGGCCAGCGCGCCGATCGCCGATCCCGCCGCCAGCCGGCGGACGAAGCCGCCCGCGCCCGCGCGGACCAGCGCCGTCGTCGCCAGCACGACGCTGCCCAGGAACGGCACCGGGGCGACGCTGCGGCCCAGCTCCTCGGCCACCACGGCGACCTCGCGGGCCGACGCGCCGTGCCCGCCCAGCTCCTCGGGCACCGCCAGCCCGGCCACGCCGACCTCGTCGGCCAGCGTGCGCCACAGCTTCAGGTCGTAACCCTCGGCCGTTTCGACGCGCGCCAGCAGCGCCTCGGGAGTGGCCTTCGCCTTGAGCAGGTCCCGGACGGAGGCCCGCAGATCTTCCTCGACGTCGGAATACAGCAGGTCGGTCATCGGGGGAGGTCCTTCCAGGCGACGTCCTTGTCGACGCGCGGCTCCGAGGGCAGCCCCAGCACGCGCTCGGCGATGATGTTGCGCAGGACCTCCGAGGTGCCGCCCTCGATGGAGTTCCCCTTCGCGCGCAGGTAGCGGTAGCCGGCTTCGCGGCCGGTGAAGTCGACGATCGCCGGGCGCCGGAACGTCCAGTCGTCGTACGCCAGGCCCTCTTCGCCGAGCAGTTCGACCTCCAGGCCGGTGAGCGCCTGGTTCAGCTCCGAGAACGCGACCTTCATGGCCGAGCCCTCCGGCCCGGGCGCGCCCGCGGTCAGCTGCTGGCGCAGCCGGGTGCCGGCCAGCCGCAGCGTCTCGGCCTCGACCCAGCGCTGCACGAGCCGGTCACGCAGCTCCGGCGTGCGCAGCTCGGGCCGCTCGCGCCAGGTCTTCGTGACGATGCCGATGAGCCCGCCTTCGCGCGGCTGCACGTGCCCGCCGATCGCGACGCGCTCGTTCATCAACGTGGTCTGCGCGACCTTCCAGCCCTCGCCGACCGCGCCGAGGCGCTGGGTGTCCGGGATCCGGACCTCGGTCAGGAACACCTCGTTGAACTCGGCCTCGCCGGTGATCTGGCGCAGCGGCCGGACCTCGACGCCCGGGGCGGTCATGTCGCACAGGAAGTACGTCATGCCCTGGTGCTTCGGCACGTCCGGGTCGGTGCGGGTGACCAGGATCGCCCACTGCGACTCGTGCGCGCCCGACGTCCACACCTTCTGGCCGGTGACGATCCAGTCGTCGCCGTCGCGCACCGCCCGCGTGCCCAGCGCCGCGAGGTCGGAGCCGGCGCCCGGCTCGGAGAACAGCTGGCACCACACCTCTTCGCCGGTCCACAGTGGACGCAGGAAGCGCTCGTGCTGCTCCGGCGTGCCGAACGCGAGGATCGTCGGTGCGGCCATGCCGAGGCCGATGCCGATCCGGCGCGGGTTGTTGTCCGGCGCGCCCGCTTCGGTGAAGACAGCGTCCACAACGGACTGCAGCGCGCGCGGCGCGTTCTGCCCGCCGAGGCCGGCGGGGAAGTGGATCCAGGCGAGGCCGGCGTCGAACCGGGCCCGCAGGAAGTCCATGCGGTCGGTCGACGCGGGGTCGTGCGAGGCGAGGAACTCGGTCGCCTGGCGGGTCAGGTCTTCGGCGGTGACAGTCACTTCGCGCCCTCCGAGAGGTACTTCTTCAGCTCACGCCGGGCCAGCGACCGCTTGTGGACCTCGTCCGGCCCGTCGGCCAGGCGCAGCGTGCGGTTCCCGGCCCACATCGCGGCCAGCGGGAAGTCCTGGCTGACGCCGCCCGCGCCGTGCACCTGGACGGCCTTGTCGAGGATCCACTCGACGGTGATCGGGGTCGAGATCTTGATCGCCTGGATCTCGGTGTGCGCGCCCTGGTTGCCGACGGTGTCCATCAGCCACGCGGTCTTGAGCACGAGCAGCCGCTGCTGCTCGATCTTCACGCGCGACTCGGCGATCCAGTCCTGCACGACGCCCTGCTGCGCGATCGGCTTGCCGAACGCCTCGCGCGAGATCGCCCGGCGGCACATCAGCTCCAGCGCGCGCTCGGCCATGCCGATGGCGCGCATGCAGTGGTGGATGCGGCCCGGGCCGAGCCGGGCCTGGGCGATCGCGAAGCCGTCGCCCTCACCGGCGATCAGGTTCTCCACCGGCACGCGGACGTCCTCGAACAGCACTTCGGCGTGGCCGCCGTGGTCGCTGTCGTCGTAGCCGAAGACGTGCATGCCGCGCTTGACCGTCACGCCCGGCGCGTCGCGGGGAACCAGGATCATGCTCTGCTGCTTGTGCGGCGCGGCTTCCGGGTCGGTCTTGCCCATGACGATGAAGATCTTGCACGCGGGGTTCATCGCGCCGGAGATGTACCACTTCCGGCCGTTGATCACGTATTCGTCGCCGTCGCGGCGGATGCTGGTTTCGATGTTGCGGGCGTCGGAGGAGGCGACGTCCGGCTCGGTCATCGCGAACGCGGAGCGGATCTCGCCGTTGAGCAACGGTTCCAGCCACTGCTTCTGCTGCTGCTCGTTGCCGAACATCGAGAGCACTTCCATGTTCCCGGTGTCCGGGGCCGCGCAGTTGACCGCGGTCGGGGCGAGCCGGATGCTGCGGCCGGTGATCTCCGCGAGCGGCGCGTACTGCAGGTTCGTCAGGCCTGCGCCGTGCTCGCCGGGGAGGAAGAAGTTCCACAGGCCGCGCTTGCGGGCCTCGGCCTTGAGCTCGTCCATGACCGGCGGGATGGCCCACGGGTCGTCGCGTTCGGCGAGCTGCCGCTCGAACACCGGCTCGGCGGGGTAGATGTGCGAGTCCATGAACTCGAGGAGCTTCCCGCGCAGCTCCTCGGTCTTCTCGTCGAACGCGAAGTCCATTTACTTCTCCTCTTTGAGAATCTCGTTGCCGTGCGTGATGAGCAGCGGGACGCCGGCCCCGACGCCCTCGAAGCCCGCTCCGACCGTCTGACCCTTGCTGTGGCGGTAGTGGATGCCTTCCAGGATCACGGCGAGCTTGAAGAACGCGAAGCTGACGTACCAGTCGAGCTGCGCGACGTCGCGTCCCGAGCGTTCGGCGTAGCGGGCGACGACCTGGTCGGTGGTCGGGTAGCCCGGCGCCGAGCTGGCGTTGGAGACGAACTGCAGCGACACCTTGTCGCGCTCGGCGTAGGCCACCAGCAGCGCGAGGTCGGTCAGCGGATCGCCCAGCGTCGACATCTCCCAGTCGAGCACCGCCGAGATGGTGTCGTTCTTGTCGACCAGGACGTTGTCGAGCCGGTAGTCGCCGTGGATGATCGACGGCTTGCCGGACACCGGGACGGCCGCGGCGAGCCGGTCGTGCAGCTCGTCGATGCCGTCCAGGTCGCGGCTGCGCGAGGCGTCGAGCTGCTTCTTCCAGCGTCGCAGCTGCCGTTCCAGGAAGCCCTCGGGCCGGCCGAAGTCCCCGAGCCCGACGGCGGCCGGGTCGACGGCGTGCAGGTCGACGAGCGTGTCGACCAGCGCGTCGGCGATGGCCCGGGTGCGGGCCTCGCCGAGCTGCGCGAGCTCCTCGGCACTGCGGTAGGGCGTGCCCTCGACGAAGCTCATGACGTAGAACCGCGCGCCGACGACGTCGGCGTCCTCGCAGAGCAGGATCGCTTCGGGCACCGGCACGGCGGTGTCGCGCAGGCCGGAGATCACCCGGAACTCGCGGGTCATGTCGTGCGCGGTGGGCAGCACGTGCCCGAGCGGCGGGCGGCGCACCACCCAGCGCGACCGGCCGTCGCTCACCACGTAGGTGAGGTTCGACCGGCCGCCCTCGACGACGTCCGCGGTCAGCTCCCCGGCGACCAGGCCGGGCCGGTGCGCGTCCAGGTGGGCACGCAGGCGGTCCAGGTCGAGTCCTGGCGGGTTCATCCAGCCTCCTCAAGCATGGTGCAAGGGAGCATACCGACTAGTCGGTATGACGTACAGAGTGCACCGGGAAGCGTCACTTTCGTGGGGAAAGTGACGCTTCCCGGATGGCATCACGCCAGGAAACGCGTCACCCACTCGGCGACGCAAGCGGGCTTCGCCTCGCCGTCGATCTCGACGGTCCACTTCGACACCGCCTGCTTGCCGCCGGGGATGTCGGTGACCTCCACCAGCTCGGCCCCGGCGCGCACCTTCGAGCCGACCTTCACCGGCTGCGGGAAGCGGACCTTGTTGAGGCCGTAGTTGATGCCCATCTTGATGCCGTTGACCTTGTAGATCTTCGGGCCGAACGCCGAGAGCAGCGACAGCGTCAGGAAGCCGTGGGCGATGGTGCCGCCGAACGGGCCCGCGGTCGCCATCGGCTCGTCGACGTGGATCCACTGGTGGTCGTCGGTGGCGTCGGCGAACAGGTTCACCCGGTCCTGGGTGACCTTCAGCCACTCGCTGTACCCGAGGTGCTCGCCGACCGCGGCGGCGAAGGCGTCCAGGTTCTCGAATTCGCGCATCGGCCTCAGTCCTTCGGTCCGCCGGCGGCGTAGATGACCTGGCCGGAGATGAACCCGGCACCTTCGCTGACCAGGAACGAGGCCAGGTTCGCGATGTCGTCGGGCGTGCCGACGCGCTGCACCGGGATCTGCGTCGCGGCCGCGGCCTTGAAGTCCTCGAAGCCCATGCCGAGGCGCTCGGCCGTCGCGGCGGTCATGTCGGTGGCGATGAACCCCGGCGCGATCGCGTTGGCGGTGACGTTGAACTTGCCCAGCTCGATGGCGAGGGTCTTGGTGAAGCCCTGCATGCCGGCCTTGGCGGCGGAGTAGTTGACCTGGCCGCGGTTGCCCAGCGCCGAAGTGCTGGAGAGGTTGACGATCCGGCCGTACTTCTCCTGGGTCATGTACTTCTGCACCGCGCGGGTCATCAGGAACGAGCCCTTGAGGTGCACGCCGAGCACGGAGTCCCAGTCCTGCTCGGTCATCTTGAAGATCAGGTTGTCGCGGGTGATGCCGGCGTTGTTGATCAGCACGACGGGCGGGCCGAGCTCATCGGCGACGCGGGTGACGGCGGCCTCGACCTGTTCGGCGTCACTGACGTCCAGGGCGACCCCGACGGCCTTGCCGCCCTTGGCGACGATCGCCTCGGCACCCTGCTTGACGCCGGCCTCGTCCAAGTCCAGCAGCGCGACGGCGAAGCCGTCATCGGCCAGCCGCGCGGCAACGGCGGCACCGATGCCGCGGCCGGCACCGGTGACCACGGCGACACGGGAAGGGGAATCGGTCACGGAGGACCTCCTCGTCGTTGAGAAGCGGGCTCGTTTCGAGCGAACTAAGCGGTTGGTCACCGAGCCTACGGCTTCGGCCCGGTTTTCCGGTGCCAACGTACGCAGGATTCCGCTCGGCCGCCCGGCCCGCGCGGGTTTGCCGAGGAAGCCCGGGGTGCGGCCCGGCGCCGGTGGCCAAGGTCACACGGCGCGCTCAGTCTTCCGGCGCGGCGGCCGAGGCTGCCCTGCGCGTGCTCCTGGGTGACGTCGTCGGCCGGGAGGCAGGAGAAGGTCGCACCCGCCCATGCGCGCCGGGCGGTACCGCACCGCGTCCTGAACCAGGGGGTCGAGGTCCTCCTTCGTCAGGGCGTCCGCCCGGCCTCGATGGTGCCCCGCACCTCTGCGAAAGGCTGGTCCGGTGCTTCCCCGATCACCTCGTCCCGGTGCCTCCCGAGGTGATGTCGGCCGCGGTCAGCGCCCGGTTCCACACCACGACGTCGTCGACCCCGCCGGGCCAGAAGTCGCTGTGCCGGCCGCCTGATACCGCGCGGCCGATCGCTAGTGGGCCGGGTGCCGCGTCGCCGGTGAGCTGGGTCCACGTCTTGGCCTGCGCCACGCCGTCGACGTACAGCACGTAGGTGCCGGCGTCGGCGTCGTGCACGCCGGTCAGGTGGTACCAGCGCCCGGCTTGCGGCGCCGCGTCCGACAGGGCTCGGCCCGAGCTGGTCGAGAACGCCAGGCGGTCGTCGGCGGCCGAATACTGGAGGTAGAACCCGCTGCTCGGGTCGCCGTCCTGGCTGACCGCGGTCGCCCACGAACCCGTGTGGTCCAGCCGGACCCACGCGCTGACCGAGTAGTTGCCGGTGGTGTCCAGGACGGGCCCGCTCGTCTGCGCGTACTGGCTCGCCCCGTCGAGCTGCAGCGCCGTGCCGGTCACGCCGGGAACCCAGGCGGGGGAGCCGGTCAGGGTGGCGTCGTGGGACCCGGCGGTGTCGTGGGCGATCGCGCCGGCGCCCTCGTCGAGTCGCCAGGCGCCGACCGGGTCGTGCTGGCCGGCGGGGTGGGCGACCTGGACGTTCTGCCGCTGGTGCGTGGTTTTCGTGCCGCCGGCGGGGCCGCGGTAGGACGCTGTCGCGGTCAGCGTCGCGGCGCTGCCCGGCTCGGCGCCCGCCGGGGCGGTCAGGGTGTAGCGCCACGTCCGGGCCTGGCCGGGCGGGATCGCGGCGGCGGGCGCGCCGGCGGGGGTGGCCGACCAGCCGTCCGGCAGGGCGAGGCTCACCCTCGGGGCGACGAGCGGGCTTCGGCTCGTGTTGGTCACCGTGACGTCGAGCGGTGTGCTGCGGTCGACCGTCACGACTCCGTTGGCGTTGGCCGGCCCGACGCCGATCCGGGCGTCCGGGCTCGACGGCGTCCACGACTGGAACTCGGTGACGCCGACGAAGGCGCCCGGCGGGTTGGTGAACACGAGCCGGACCTTGCTGGTGGTCAGCGTGGGGAACGTGCTGCGGTTGACGCCGTTGCCGACCGGGCTCGCCGGCGCGCGGACCTGGCCGGGCACCTCCTGCCAGGCCGAGCCGGTCCAGTACTCGAGGCGGTAGGCGGCGGCCGGCTTGACCCCGCCGCCGTCGTCGTAGCCGTGCCAGCGGATGTCGGAAACCGGGGTGGGCGCGCCGAAGTCGACGCCGTAGAAGTCGCTGGCGTTCGGTGAGGCGTAGTTGGTCCAGCGGGTGTTTTCCGGCACCTCGTTGTACCAGACCTTGCCGTCGAGGGCGTTCCACGCGTTGTCGTAGGTCCAGGTGTAGGAGGTGATCGGCCGGGGGTAGCCCGTGCGCAGCGGGTTGGCGGCGTCGTTGACGAGGTCGTCGGACGGGGGGAGAAGGGGACGGCCGACGTCGATGGTGGTGTCGCGCAAGGTCGCGGAGTGCCGGACGAGCTTTCCGTCGAGGTAGAGGTTCATCCCGGCGCCCTGCCCGTAGTGCTTGCCGTCGCGGTCCCACAGCACGGTGACGTTGTGCCCGTGGTAGGGCACGTTCTCGGCGGCGAAATGGTCCCATGTGGACGGTGTGAGCGGCCGGATCGCCAAGGTGTCGCCGGTTTGCGGGCGGAGGCCGATCAGTCCGGAAAGGACGAGGTCGGTGTAGGTGGAGTGGTTGTAGTCTTCGCTGTGGCCGGCGCCGTCGTAGATCCACGCGTCGCGGTCCGGGTCGTGGGCCTCGGCGACGTACGGTTTGCCGTTCTTGGTCTGGGTCTTCGCGTACGTGGCCAGCGCCTTCGCGTAGTCGTCCCGGGAGATCGTGGCCTGCGCGGGGTAGTCGTCGAGCAGGTTCGCCATGCCGGTGAGGGTCTGCGAGGTGGCGAAGGGCCAGCTCGGTCCGTCCCAGCGGCAGCAGCCGCCGGCGTCCTTCATGAAGAACGGGCTGCGGCGCTCGGCGGTGGTCGGGCCGTAGGCGCTCGCGAACCCGCCTGGGTCGAGCAGCTGGGACCACGCCGTGCTGTCGGCCGGTCGGGCGGCGCCGAACATCCAGGGGAGGTAGCCGATCTGCTCGCGGCTGCCGGACAGCTGGTGGCTCGGGTTGCCGTCGCGGGCCATGGCGTAGTAGAAGCCGCGTTTCGGGTCCCACAGCCATTTCTGCAGGGCGGTCTTGAGCTGGGCGGCGCGCTGGGCGTACTCGGCGGCGAGCCGGTGGTCGCCGGTGGAGTCCGCGATCCTGCTGATCGCGACGGCGTCGCCGTACTGGTAGGAGTTGAGCGTCGGCCGGTACCCCGCACCGCCGTGGTACGGGTTGGGTGACTCGTAGGACGAGGCGGAGAACTCCATGGCGTCCCACACCGGGACCGACCAGTAGAGGCCCAGGTCGGGGTTGTACTGCTTGTCCCAGCCGCGGTACTGGCGCACGAGGGCCGGGAGCAGTTCGCGCAGCGGCGTGAAATCGCCGGTCACCTGGGCTTGGCCGTAGGCGGAGGTGGCGAGCCAGACGCTGTACTCGTGCGCCCAGTCGGTGGTGTCGGCGTTGACGTCCTCGGTGGCGGGCTTGGCGCCCGCGCCGGGGCCGGTGAGCCAGAACTTGAGGTAGTCCTGGCTGTAGCCGGGATCGCGCAGCCAGCGTCCTTCGGTCAGCTGGTGCCCGGCGGCGGCGTTGATCGCCTGGTAGGGCGCGGCGTAGCCGCAGCAGTCGAGGAACTCCGTCGAGATCCAGCCGTCGGCGGGATTGGTGTAGCGCAGGTGCTCCTTGAAGACGCGCCAGCGGTAGTAGTAGACGCTCTGCATCGTGGCGTCGGGCAGGTCCACGAACGGGATGTTCGTTTCGTACCAGGCAGGATCGGCGTAGCCGGCGAGGGCGGCGGCGTGGTCGAGGAAATGCGTCGCCGCCACCGGTGCCGGGCGGTCCCCGGGTGCCGCGCCCGCGACGCCGGAGAGCGCGACCTGGGCAGCGAGGCAAGCGATGGCCAGCCAGCCGATCGCGCCGGGTCCGCGCCGGTTACGTCTCCACGACAGCTGCCTGCGCATCGAGCCTCCCGAGAGCTTTACAACGTTGTAAAACACAGACTCGACCACTATCGCTCAAGAAGACTCAAAAAGGAACACTCCGGTGGCGAAGCTGTCCGCGAGCACTAGGCCATCTCGGTGTCCGGGCTGTCGGTGAACGCCCGGACGAACGAAGACACGCAGACCTCCGGAGTTCGCAGCGACGCGACGATGTGCCCGTCGATGCTCAGCGGCGGGTCGAGCGGCACCGCGCGGACCCGGCGCGCGGCGAACCCGGCCAGTTGCTCCGCCGTCAGCAGCGTCCAGGACCCGTGCCCGCCGCCGATCTCGATGAGGACGGTGAGGACCGAGCCGCCCGACCGTCCCGTCGCCCCCGGGCCGGCCCGGTGCAGGGCCGAGGTGACCGCGTCGTGCGACGCCGGATCCTCCTCACGGGCGGGCAGGCGCAGGTCGGCTCGGTCCAGGTTGGTCAACGACACCGCCGGCCGGCCGGCCGCCGGGTGCTCGTCGGACACCACGGCCAGCAGCGACTCGGACCACGCGCGCACCACCCGGACGCCGTCCGCTTCCACCTGACCCCGCACCAGCGCCAGGTCCAGTTCGCCGCCCCGGACCGCCGCGAGCCGGGCGGGAACCGGCAGGTCCACGAGCGACACCTGAGCGGGTCGGACCTCGTCGAGCAGGAGCTCCGCGGCGCGTTCCAACCGCGCGGTCAGGCCTGGCGCGACACCGATCCGCAGGTGGGCGGCGGGTTCTCCGGCGACCACGCGCACGCGCGCCGCGGCGGCGAGCGTCTCCCGGGCAGCCTCCAGGACGCGGACACCGGCCGGGGTGAGCCGGACGTGCCGCGGCGAGCGGTCGAACAGCCGGATGCCGAGGTCCCGTTCGAGCCGCGCGATCTGGTGACTCACCGCCGGCTGCACGATGTCGAGCCGCTCGGCGGCCCGGCCGAAGTGCAGCTCCTCGGCAACGGTCACGAAGTACCGCAGCGCGCGCAGTTCCACGTCCCCTCCCCAGCACCGCCACGATGACAAAAAGTGATCGCTGAGCAGTCTAGGTGGGTCTGGTTCCGCCGGGCGCCTCCGGCTGGGATGGAGGCATGCACATCGGCACCGGCTTGATCAGTCCCCCGTCCCCGGCCGAGGTGGTGGCCGCCGCGGCCGACGCCGCCGACCGCGGCCTCGACAGCTTCTGGACCAACCAGAACCCCGGCGGGTGGGACCCCCTGACCCTGCTGGCCTCCTTGGGCCGCCGGCCGGCCGAGGTCGGCACGGCCATCGTCGCCACCTACCCCCGCCACCCCGTGACCACCGCGACCGAAGCACTGACCGTCCAGGCCGCCGCCGGCGGTCTCACCCTGGGCGTCGGCCCCAGCCACGCCTGGTACGTCCAGGACCAGCTCGGTCTCCCGTACACCTCCCCGTTGCGGCACACCCGCGAATACCTCACCGTGCTGCGCCCCCTGCTGCGCGGCGAACCCGTGCGCTTCGACGGCGAGTTCTTCACCGTCGACACCCGTCTCGAGATCACCGCCCCGGCGCCCGCCCTCCTGCTGTCGGCGCTCGGTCCCCGCATGCTCGAGCTGGCCCACGACCTCGCCGACGGGGTGGCCGCCGCCTGGGTCACGCCGGACATGGTGGCCAAACACATCGCCCCGCGCGCCGCCCCCGGCGCGCGCATCGTGGCCCAGGCGGTCACCCTGCTCAGCCCGGACCCCGACCGCGCCCGCGCCGACTTCGCCGGACAGCTCGCCGCGGTCGGCCAGATGCCCGCGTACCGCGCATCACTCGACCGCGCGGGGCTCGCCGGCCCCGCCGACACGCTGGTCATCGGCGACGAGACAACCGTGACCGACGCGGTGAAGCGCTATCAGGACGCCGGGGTGACCGACTTGATCGTCGTGCCCCTCAACGACCGGAGCCGCACACTGGACCTCCTGCGCTGACCACCCGAACCACACACGCGAGCCCATGCCGGGTGAGTACCGGATCTCCCGGCATGGGCCCGCTGACGACCTCGAGCGCGACACCGCGGCTCTGCGTCAGCTCACGAATTTGATGGACTCATCGAGAAATTTCGCCTGGTACAGATCCGATTGCTGCCCGTTGGCGGTGAACAGGTCCGAGGTGCTCTTGTAGTTGACGTTGGTGAACACCCGGACGTTCCCGGAGAGGCCCGAAAACACCGGCAGGCCGCCGCGGACCTGGCCGTCCGACTCGGCCTGACGTGCCCGAAACCGCTTCCTCACCTTCGTCCCGCCGGCTGGTGAACCACCAAGCCCGCGCGGTCGAACTCGTGGTCGTCGGCTTGCTCAGAGCCGCGCGCGCGAAAGGATGCCGCGGATGAGGACGTCGAGCGACCAGGCGAACCTCTGCTCGCCGGTGCCGGACATGATCTCGGTCCGCGCGGCGTGGACGCGGGGGTACTCGTTCGCCGGAGCGCGGTTGATCGCCTGGGCGACGGGGCCGTCCGGTGCGGCCGGGTCCGAGCCGTGTGCGTGTTCGGCGGCGACCGCGGTGACGAACATGGTCAGCATGTCGATGGCCCAGGCCGCGTTCGCCTGGTCGACGCCGGCTTCCGCGAGGATTTCCAGAAGAGCTTCGGCGATGCGCAGCGCGTTGGGTCCCACGGCGGTGGTCCGGAAGGCCATCAGGGCGACAGCCGGGCGGCCCAGCAGGACTTCGGCGTAGGAGCGGAGGAGTGCTTCGAGCCGGTCGCGCCATGAGCCCGCGGCCCCGTCGACCTCGACGGCTTCCAGCGCGCGGTCGAGCACGAGCGCCTGGAGCTCGGTCAGGTCGTTGACGTAGGCGTAGAGCGAGGCCGGGCCCGTGTCGAGGGCCTTCGCGATCTTGCGGAGGCTCATGGCCCCGCCGTCTTCCGCGGTGATCTGGCGCAGCGCCTCCTCGACGATCGCGTCGCGGCTCAGCGGCGGTTTCGCCGGTCGGGTGCGGCGGCTCTGGACCTCTGGGGCGCCGAAGGGATCACGCGGGGGCACCGGCAAACGCTATTCGTCGCGAACCCTGTTCGTCAACTTGACGAACAGGGTTCGTCACGAATACCGTTCGTCAGGTGGCCGCCGCGGTGCCCGCCACGGAAACGCTCTCCATCAGGAAGGGGTGAATCAGCATGTCCACCCGCACTATCGCCATCGTGGGCGCGGGCCTGAGCGGTCTCGTCTGCGCCCGGATCCTCCAGCGGAACGGCATACCCGTCACCGTCTACGAAGCGGACGCCACACCGGATTCCCGGCAGCAGGGCGGCTCGCTCGACATCCACGAGGACAGTGGGCAGGTCGCGCTCGAGGAAGCCGGCCTTTACGAGGAGTTCCGCGCTCGGACGCACGTCGGCGGCGAGGACATGCGCCTGCTCGACAAGACCGGGCGGGTGCACGTCGACAGGCGCGAACCGGCGGGCGGCCGTGGCCGGCCGGAAATCGACCGGACGGAACTGCGGCAGCTGCTCGTCGAGTCGCTGAAGCCGGGCACGATCGACTGGGGGCGCAAGGTCGTCGCCGCGCGGCCCGTCACGGCGGGACACGCCCTCGAGTTCGCGGACGGCTCCGCGCTCCGCGCCGATCTCGTCGTCGGCGCGGACGGCGCGTGGTCGAGGATCCGGCCCCTGCTGACTCCGGAGAAGCCCGGCTACACCGGAATCACCCTGGTCGAGATGCGCCTGACCGACGCGGCGGCCGAACACCCGGACGCGCTCGCGCTCACCGGGCGGGGGAACTTCTTCGCGCTGTCGGACAACAAGTACATCGGCGGGCACGGCGGGAACACCATCGCGTTCGGCTGCGGCCTGCGCGTCCCCGAGAACTGGGTCGCCGACAGCGGTATCGAGTGGCGCGAACCGGAATCCGTTCGTGCGGGGCTGCTGCGCGAGTTCCCCGACTGGGCCCCGGCCCTGACCGACCTGATCCGCGAGTGCGATGACGACGCCTTCTGGCCCCGGCCGATCTACGCGCTGCCGACCGGTCTGACCTGGGAGCGGGTTCCCGGCGTGACCCTGGTCGGCGACGCCGCGCACCTCATGTCGCCGTTCGCGGGCGAAGGCGCCAACATCGCGCTGATCGACGGCGCCGACCTGGCCCGGGAGATCCTCGGCAGTCCCGACGCCGAAACCGCACTCACCCGCTACGAGAACACGATGTTCCCGCGCGGCGCCAAAGCGGCCGCGGCGTCGCAGAAGGGTCTCGACCTGATGTTCGTCGACGGCCGCCCGAGGAAGATGATCATGTTCTTCAAGGGTATGTCGGTCTTGTCGACGCTGACCAAGCCGTTCGAGCGCCTTGGCCGGACGCGAACCTGACGCCGGGCACCGTGGAACTGACGGTCGTCTCCCGAGGACACCGCGCACCTCGTCGGCGTCGACTGCCCGATCCGCTCGGCCATGGGAACCGAGACCGGACCCCGCCGTCAGTCTCGGTACCCGGAACTAGCGTCGGGGGAGACCGAAGGGTGGGGTGCATGCGGGCGCAGTCCGACGAGGTGGCGCTGTCGACCGGCCGCCGCGCGTGGACGGTCGGCGTGATGTGCACCGCGGTCGGCCTGGTGATCGCCATGGTGACGATCGTGAACGCGGCGCTGCCCGCGCTGGCCGCCGACACCGGCGCGAGCCAGGCCGAACAGACTTGGATCGTCGACGTCTACACGCTGGTGCTGGCCGCGCTGGTGCTGCCGGCCGGCGCGCTGGGCGACCGGCACGGCCGCCGCGGTGTGCTCGTCGCCGGCCTGCTCGTGTTCGCCGCCGGCTGCGCCGCGCCCGTCTTCCTCGACACGTCGGCGTGGATCATCGCGGCCCGGGCCGTCACCGGGCTCGGCGCGGCGATGATCATGCCGGCCACGCTGTCGATCATCACCGCGAGCTTCTCGCCGGAGCGGCGCGGCCGGGCCATCGGGACCTGGGCCGCGGTGGCCGGCGTCGGCGGGCTCGGCGGGCTGGTGCTCGCCGGGGTGCTGCTGGAGCACTTCTCGTGGCATTCGGTGTTCCTCGGGCCGGCGGTGCTGTCCGTGGTCCTGGTGGCCGCGAGCCTGACGGTGCCGACGTCGCGCGACCGCCACCCGCACGCGTTCGACGTCGTCGGCGCGGTGCTCAGCGCCCTCGCGATCGGCGCGGTGGTGTTCGGCATCCTGCGCGTCGCCGATCTTGGCTGGGGCGACGGAACCGTGCTCGGGTCGATCGCGGGCGGGCTGGTGCTGGGCGCGCTGTTCACCGGGTACGAGCTGCGGCGCGCGTCCCCGCTGCTCGACGTCCGGCTGTTCGGCAACGCGGCCTTCGCGGCCGGGTCGGTTTCGGTGACCGTGCAGTTCACCGCGGCGTTCGGGATGTTCTACGCGCTGGCGCAGTACCTGCAGCTGGTGCAGGGGTATTCGGCGCTGGAATCGGGACTGGCGCTGTGGCCCGTCGCGGTGACGCTGTTCCCGCTGTCGCTGGCTTCGGCGCCGCTGGTGCGCCGGTTCGGGCTGGGGACGGTGACGTGCGCCGGCCTCGCCGTCGTCGTCGCGGGGATGGTCCTCATCGGACAGCTGGACGCGGGAAGCGGTTATGCCGCCTTGGCGATCGCGGTGTGCGTGCTGGGCGCGGGGATCGGGGTGACGGCCCCGGCGGCGACGAGCGCGATCCTCGACAACGTGCCGCCGTCGCAGTACGGCGTGGCGTCGGCGGTCAACGACGCGACGCGCGAAATCGGTGCGGCACTGGGGATCGCGCTCGTGGGCAGTGTGCTGGCCGCCGGCTACCGGGATTCGGTTCGCTCGGCGACGGCGGCACTCGCGCCACCCGCGCGCGAGGCGGCGGAGGGCTCGCTGGCGGGCGCGCTCGCGGTGGCGAAAGGCCCGGCGGGGGACCACTTGGCGGTGGCCGCGCGCACGGCTTTCGCGCACGGCATGGGGATCAGCATGCTGGCGCTGGCGGCGGTCGTGGTGGCCGGCATCGTCGCGGCCGCGGTGCTGGTCCGCCGCTGAGCGTGTATCTGGGGGCGGTCGCGGGTCCCTTTGTCTTCAGGAAAACGAAGAATGTCCTGGAGGGAACCCGAATGACCGAGTTGCACATCAAGACCCTGAAGTGCGTCAAGAAAGACGACCTGATCGGCAAGGACGAGGTCGTCGTGCAGGTGAACGGCAGCACCGTCTCGGGCCCGCACAAGCTGGGCAAGGGCGACAGCGTCACGCTCAACACGCTGCGCTCGTTCACGAGTTCGGCGAAGGTGACGCTGATCGACGAGGACGGCGGCAAGGACGACACCCTCGGCACGGTGACGATCACCGACTCGCAGGCGGGAATCGGCACGCTGACGGCGTTCTTCAACGCCCTGGCGGGCGCGGACTACCACATGACGTACGACGTGCACGGCAGCTGACCCACGCGCGCGGATCGCCGGGCCACCCGGGTCCGGCGATCGTTGGGGGTCCAGCAGCGTCGCTACCCCGGCAGCACTTCGCCGTTGCCGCCCGGGCTTTCGCACCGGAGGACGTTCTGGACATTGCCGTCGCGGTAGCGGCCGACACTGGTTCATCGCCTCGGGAACGCTCTGGAGCAGCCACACCGGCAATCTGCTCGCCGACGGCTACGTCGCCCTCACCCGGTGACCGGCTCGGCGGTCCACGAAGCCAAGATGCGCAACGCTTCGTGCGCCGCCGAGCCCGGTTCCGCCGTCAGGACCATCAGCCGCTGGCCGCTGCCGTCGGGGCTTTCCCACATGTCGCAGTCCAGGGTCAGGTCGCCGACCACCGGGTGGCGGTAGCGCTTCACCCCGTAGCCCGCGCTCGTGACGTGGTGCGCCGCCCACCACGTGCGGAAATCCGGGTGGTGCACCGAAAGCTCGCCGACGAGCTCGGCCAGCTCCGGCGCGTCCGGGTCGCGCGCGGCCTCCAGGTGCAGGGCCGCCACCGCCGTGCGGGCCGCCTCCTCCCAGTCGGTGTGGAGCGCGCGCACCGAGGCGTCCGCGAAGAGCAGGTACACGTAGTTGCGGCGGTTCGGCGGGTAGCGGGCGAAGTCGGTGAACAGCGCCGCCGCCGCTGCGTTCCACGCCACCACGTCCAGCCGGCGGCCCAGCACCATCGCGGGCGTCTCCGCCAGCCGGTCGAGGAGCCTTTTCATGGCGGGGCGCAGTTTCTCGCCCGCCCGGCGCCGCGGCCGGCGGAAGGGCTTGCCGGCCAGTTCGTACACATAGGACTGCTGGTCCTCGCTGAGCCGGAGCGCGCGGGCCAGCGTGGCGAGGACCGACGAAGACGCCTGCACGCGCCCCTGCTCTAGCCGCGTCAGGTAGTCGACGCTGATCGCGGCCAGCCCGGCGACCTCCTCCCGGCGGAGCCCGGCCACGCGGCGCGGCGAAGCGGGTTCCGGCAGGCCGACCTCCCGCGGGCTCAGCTGCGCGCGGCGCGCCTTCAGGAAGTCGCCGAGCTCCTTGGGCTGACCGGTGGGCTCCATGCCCCCGATTGTCCCCGGGGGCCGCCGGTCCCGCGTGGGCAGGTTTCTTCCCCCGGTCAGCCGGGCCGGTGGGCGGCCTGCTCCCGGAGGGCGCCGACGACGGCGGTGGCCCCCGCCGAACGTCCGTGCCGGGTGACCACGACCGCCGCCCGGCCGCGCCACGCCGGGTCCTCGACCGCGACCACCGCGACGCCGGCCGGCACGGAGGCGGCCGCCACGCCCGGGAGCAGCGCGACGCCCAGCCCGGCCGCCACCATGCCCAGGCGGGTCGTCCAGCTGTGGACCGCGTGGCCGATGCGCGGCTCGTCCAGGGTCGGCCAGGCGCCGAACTGGGGCTCTCCGCGTCCGCCTCGGCCGGCGATCCACTTCTCGTCGCGCAGGTCGGCGACGTCCACCCGCCGCCGGTGGGCGAGCCGGTGCCCGGCCGGGACCGCGACGCGCAGGTCGTCCTCGACCAGGACGTCCTGCTGCAGGCCCGCGAGGTCGTAGCCGGGCAGCCCGGCGCCGACCCCGATCACGACGACCTCGGTGCGCCCGCCGCGGAGCCGGGCGAGCAGCGCCGGGGTCGCCCCTTCCTCGAGCGTGACGGCCAGCCCGGGGTGCCGGGTGCTCAGCACGGCGAGCGCGCGGGGGACGAGGACCGCCGCCGCGGCCGGGAACGCGCCGATCGACAGACGTCCCGCCAGCCGGTCGCGCAGGCCGGCCAGCTCCTGCTCCGCGGTGTCGACGACGGCCAGTGCGGTGGTGGCGTGCCGGACCAGGAGCGCCCCGGCCGGGCTCGGCCGCACCCCGCGGGCGTGCCGCTCGAACAACGCCGTGCCCGCGGCGGCTTCCATCATCGCGACCTGCCGCGAGATGGCGGACTGCGTGTAACCGAGGGACGCGGCCGCCGCGGTGAACGAGCCCGTGGCCGCCACTTCGCGGATCACCCGCAGGCCGGTCAGCGTCACTTCTGCCATGCCGTCAGCTTAGCCATGAGCAATGCGCACAGCAGCAGTGCGAAGACATCGCTGGTGCTCATGCCTCGACCGGCGCAGCATGGAAGACATGATTTGGTTCATCACAGGATCCTCGAAGGGCTTCGGCCGCCACTGGGCCGAGGCCGCCCTCGACCGCGGCGACCGCGTCGCCGCCACCGCGCGCACCCCCGCTCAGCTCGACGACCTCGTGCGGCGGTACGGCGACGCGGTCCTCCCGCTCGAGCTCGACGTCACCGACCGCGACGCCGCGTTCGCCGCCGTCCGGCGCGCCGCCGATCACTTCGGCGGCCTGGACGTCGTGGTCAACAACGCCGGCTACGGCCACTTCGGCCGGGTCGAAGAACTGAGCGAAGCCGACGTCCGCGCCCAGCTGGAGACGAACTTCTTCGGCGCGCTCTGGGTCACGCAGGCGGCGCTGCCGATCCTGCGGGAGCAGCGCCGCGGGCACATCATCCAGGTCACGAGCGAGGGCGGGGTCGTCGCGTTCCCGGGCATCGGCGCCTACCACGCGTCGAAGTGGGCGCTGGAAGGGCTTTCCCAGTCCCTGGCCCAGGAGGTCGCCGAGTTCGGCATCCACGTCACCAACCTGGAGCCCGGCCCCTACGCCACCGACTGGCTGGCCGTGGGCGCGCGCCGGAGCACCCCGAACCCGGACTACCCGGCAGTGCCGGAGGGGCACTGGGACGTCGGCGACCCGCACGCCACCCGGGCCGCGATCCTCGAGCTCGTCGACGCCGCCGACCCGCCGCTGCGGATGTTCCTCGGCAAGTCCCTCGCCGCGGTCACCGAGGAGTACCGGGCGCGGCTGAAGACGTGGGAAGACTGGCAGGCCGTGGCGGTGCGGGCGTTCGGCTGAGCTCCGCGTGCGGGTCGTCGGCGGGCACCCAGCCGGTGTCGAGGTCCAGCGGTCCGACGTCCCGGGTCAGCGCCTCGATCGTCGCCAGGACCGGTGCGCGGGTCTCGTCGCGGCGGGACACCAGCGACCACGTCCACAGCGGCGCCGGGCCGGTGACCGGACGGCGCCCGAGGTCGGGCGGGACCGGCGTCGTCTGGCCCTTCGGGGAGTTGAGGACCGGGCGCCGCAGCCGGCGGACGTGGTCGAAGAACGCCGGGCCGGTGACGCCGCCGTCGTGGGTGGGCACGACCTGGGCGCCGGTGACCCGCGCGAACTCCTCGGCGTAGCGGTTCCAGGACGCCCAGCTGTCGGTGTCGGCGTCGACGAGCACGACGACGTCCCTCGCCGCCACCTCGGCGGTCCCGGTGCCGATCGCGTGGAGGCGGTCCGCGCCGAGCAGGCGGGCTTCGAGGTCGTGCTCGGCCAGGTCGGCGGTGAGCGCCCAGCAGATCGCCAGGTCGATGCTCTGGTCGGCGACCCGCCGCAGCTGCGCGTGCGAGGGCAGCACCCACGTGTCGACGTGCAGGTGCGCGACGCCCGCGACGCGGTCGAGCAGGTCGGCGGGGTGCCAGTTGACGTACCCCAGCCGCACCGGCTCCCGCGCGGCGATCCCCGCGGCCGAGCGCCGCAGTTCGTCCGCCTGGTCGAGCAACGCGAGCACCCGCGGCAGCAGCGACTCGCCGCATTCGGTGAGCCGCACCGAGCGGCGGTCGCGGTCGAAGAGGCGGACGCCGAGGTCGCGTTCGAGCGCCTTGATCTGCTGGGACAGCGAAGGCCCGGCGATCCGCAGCCGCTCCGCGGCCCGGCCGAAGTTCAGCTCTGTGGCGACGGCCACGAAGTACCGAAGCTGGCGTAGCTCCATACCGGGAGCTTAGTGCGGTGGGAGCCCGGGCCTTCCAGCTGAGAGCGAACCGGTCGTGGCGGGCCGGTTCCGCGCGGCACATCCTCGGCTCCGGAAGCACACCCACCAGGAGGAAACCATGAACACCCAGAAGGTCGCGGTCGTCACCGGCGCCTCGCAGGGCATCGGCGCGGCCGTGGTCGAGGCGTACCGCAAGCTCGGCTACGCCGTGGTCGCGAACTCGCGCTCCATCACCCCGTCGGGCGACGCCGGAATCCTGGCCGTCGCGGGCGACATCGCCGACCCCGCCGTCGGCGCCTCGGTGATCGACCGGGCGCTGGCGACGTTCGGCCGCGTCGACGCGCTGGTCAACAACGCCGGCGTCTTCGTCGCCAAGCCGTTCACCGACTACACGGCGGACGACTTCGACCTCGTGACCGGCGTCAACCTGCGCGGCTTCTTCGAAGTCACCCAGCGCGCCATCGCCGCGATGCTGGAAGTCGGCGGCGGCCACGTCGTCAACGTCACGACCAGCCTGACCGACCACGCCAACAGCGCGGTGCCCTCGGCGCTGGCGTCGCTGACCAAGGGCGGCCTGAACGCGGTCACGAAGTCCCTCGCGATCGAGTACGCGACGCGGGGCGTCCGCGTGAACGCCGTGTCGCCCGGCATCATCCGCACCCCGATGCACCCCGCTCCGACGCACGACGCGCTCGCGAGCCTGCACCCGGTCGGCCGGATGGGCGAGATCGGCGACATCGTCGACGCGGTCGTCTACCTGGAGGGCGCGCCGTTCGTCACCGGCGAGATCCTGCACGTCGACGGCGGCCAGAGCGCGGGACACTGACGTCATGGACATCCTCACCGGAGTGCTGGACGCCTGGAAGTCGGCGGTCGACGCGCACGACCCGGAGCGCGTCGCGGCGTCCTTCACCGAGGACGCGATCTTCCAGGGGCTGCACCCGTACAGCGTCGGCCGGGACGGTGTGGCGGCGTACTACGACTCGCAGCCGCCGGGCATGACGGCCGAGTACCGGATCGTGGAGACCCGGCGCCTGGCCGAGGACGTGATCCTCGGGTATTCGAGCGTGGACTTCGCGTTCACCGACCGGCCGGTGCTTTCGGTGCACCTCAGCGTGATCGTGCGCCGGGTCGGCGACGCTTGGCTGATCGCCCACTACCAGGTCTCGCGGCTCTGAAGGGAGCACGACGATGGAGTTCCTCGTCGACATGCGGACGACGGTGCCGCCGGGCACCTCGGACGAAACGGTGGCGGACACCCGGCGGCGCGAGGCCGCGCGCAGCGGGGAACTCGCGGCGCAGGGCCACATCCTGCGGCTGTGGAAGCCACCGGAGGGGCCGGGGGAGTGGCACACGATCGGGCTGTTCGCCGCGGCGGACGAGGCGGAACTGCGGCGGGTGCTCGAGTCGATGCCACTGCACGGCTGGATGGCCGTGACGGTGACGCCGCTGAAGCCCCACCCCGGCGACCCCGGCGTGGGACGGCCCTGACCCGCCATCGCCGCCGCCGAGGGTTCTCGCGCCGTCCGCGTCACCGGGGCCGTGCAGCGAAACCGGGGCCCGGGTAGTAGTTTTCTCCCGTCACGATCGACGGGAGAAGACGCCAGTGGCACGTCTGCACGTCGGCTGCGCGATGTGGACCCACAAGGCGTGGCCCGGGCGCTTCCTGCCGCCGTCGCTGCCGGCCAAGGAGCGTCTCCGGGCCTACGCCGGCTGGTGCACCGCGGTCGAAGGCAACACCACCTTCTACGCGACTCCCGCCCGGGCCACCGTCGCGACGTGGGCGGAGCAGACCGGCCCCGGCTTCCGGTTCGTGGTCAAGCTGCCCAAGGTCGTCACGCACGAACGCCGGTTCGCCGGGGTCGAGGCCGAGATGCGGACGTTCCTGGACGCGATCGAACCCCTCGGCGAACGGGCGGTCCTGTGGACCCAGCTGCCCGCCTCGTTCGGCCCGTCCGACGTCGACGCCCTCGGCCGCTTCCTGCGCCGCCTCCCCGCCGACCGCCGGCGCGCCGTGGAGGTGCGGCACCCGGAGTTCTTCACCGACGCCGCCTCGACGTCGTTGCTGGAGAGGGCGCTCGCCGACGCGAACGCCGAATGGGTGCCGTTCGACACCACCGTCTTCTTCCGGCGCCCGCCGACCAGCGAAGCCGAGCAGGACGCCTGGGCCAAGAAACCCCGGCTGCCACGGCGGACGCGCGCGCTGACCGACCGGCCGGTCGTCCGCTACCTGGGCCGGGACTCGGTCGAGGAAACGGTCGAGGGGTGGCGGCCGTGGACGCTAGTGGTCGCGGGGTGGCTGCGCGAGGGCCGGTCGCCGACGGTGTTCCTGCACACCCCCGACAACGACGACGCACCGGCGCTCGCCCGCCGATTCCACGACGACGTGCGAGCGCTGGTGCCCGGCCTCGAAGCGTTGCCCGAGCCGGAGCCGATCGAGCCCGCGACGCTGTTCTG
Source organism: Amycolatopsis sp. NPDC005961 (assembly GCF_040629235.1). NCBI lineage: Bacteria > Bacillati > Actinomycetota > Actinomycetes > Pseudonocardiales > Pseudonocardiaceae > Amycolatopsis > Amycolatopsis sp. NPDC005961. Next base: position 35,021 of record NZ_JBEXVF010000079.1, read on the forward strand.
AGCGAGCGGGAGACTCGACCCGCGGCCGGCGCAGCGGTCGGTGCGCCGGCCGAGGACCGGGCTAGAGGCCCATGCTCGCGCCGAGGCTGTTCAGCGCCTTGTCGACGAGGGCCTGGGCGTTGCTGTTCAGGTTCGAGTTGGTGCCGTTCACGACCCAGGACGAGCCGGAGAAGATCACCACGGTCACGCCGTTGTCGACACCGCCGGTGGTGCCGCTGCTGGGAATGCCGAGCAGCGAGGCCGACTTCACGGACGCCTCGCCCAGTTCGCGGGAGTCGTTGTCCGAAGTGGTCTGGTTGTTACCGGTCTGCGTGTCGCCGAAGATCGCGCCGATCACCTTGCTCTTGTAGAACATCAGCGCGAACTGCCGGCCCTTGATGTTGTGTTCCTTGTAGAAGAAGTGCGGGCAGGGGGACTTGCGGTCGTAGCAGTCGTCGCCCAGCACGTAGAAGGGGACGTGGTGCGCGGCCAGCTGCTTCCCGTTGCTGTCCTGGAAAGTCGTCTGGCCCTGGTGGTCGGGGTCGGGATCGGGGTCGCTGCCGTCGTCGTCGACGGCCAAGCCGGAGCTGTAGGCGTAGACGCCCGTCGCCACCTGGTAGACGTTCACGTTCTGGGACCGCGTCATGGTGTTGATGTGGGGCTTGGAGTTGACCTTGTGCGCGGTCGTGCTGTTCTTCTTGACACCGGCCAGAACCTGGGCGGGCGTGTACGTCGCTTCGGCTTGGGCAGTGGTGTCGGTCGTGGCGGCGTCGGCGGATTTGACGGCGAACGGCGTGACGAGCGTGAGAGCCGCGGCGGTTGCCGCGGCCAAGCGCGTACGGGATGTCATGGGTGCGGTGCCTCCGTCGATCGTTAGGAACCTTTCCTAACTGAGGAGACCACCGGTGACCCCGGTCACGTAAGGACTTTTACGAAGATTTTAGTCAAATGTCCCGGTCTTCGGAGCATCGCGTGATGAGCGCCGCGTGCGGGGCGGCAGCGGGTGACCGCCGGGGCCACCCGCCGCCGATGGGTCACCTGGTCAGGAACTCCTCCGGCCGCAGCGCCCGGTCGACGATCCGGACGTCGCCGATCCAGCCGTGGAACACGTTGTCGAGTGCGCCGCCGTACTCGTGGCCGCCGAGGAGCCACGTGCGGCCCAGCGACGCGATGCCGACCGAGTCGGTGGAGGGGTTGTCGGCCACCGGGGAGCTTTCGACGTAGACCTTCGTGTGGTGCCCGTCGTTGACGACCGCGATGTGCCACCACTGGTCCTCGGCCAGGCCGTGGCTCCAGTTGGTGGTCGGGTACGTCTGGCTGAGCGGGTAGCAGTTGAACTGCACCTCACGACCGTTGTTCGTGGTCATGAGCTGGGCCACCGGCTCCTTCGGGTCGGTGTTCTTGCCGTGCTTGCCCGCGTCGCCGGACGCGCCGCGGCGGACCAGGACCGGCATGTTGCCGTTGTTCCCGCCGTCCCAGTCGCGCGGGATCTTCACGAACGTCTCGATGGTGTAGCCGCGCTTGAACGTCTCGGCGTTCAGCGGCGCACTCGCGCCCGTGGTCAGGTACGCGCCGTGCAGCGGGTTCCGGCCGCCGGCGAACCGGAGGCTGGCGTGCCCCGGCTGGTCGGGGTGGTGGTCGTCGGTCCAGGTCAGTGCGTCGGGGGCGGTGCCGGCGACGGCCTGCAGCGTGAGGTCGTTGCCGTGGCCGGACAGGTCGCGGACCTGCTGGCCGGCCGTGACCGCGCTGCCGTTCGCGCCAACGTTGTCAAAGCGCCAGTACGCGAGCGTGCCCGGCACGAGCACCTTGCCGGCCGGCCGCGCCGGGCGGACCGGCACGGGGATGAAGCCGGCGAAGCGCCGCTCGAAGTCGAACGGCATCGAGAAGCGGTCGACCGCCGTGGTGAGCCGCGACTCCAGCACCTCCATGCGGTTGCGCTTCGCGGGATCCTTCTCGAGGATCCACGGCGAGATCGTCTCGACGTCGATCGTGGCGCGCTCGAGGTCGAAGTGGTACAGGCGCAGCATGCCGCCGCCGCTCATGTACCGGTTCTGGTAGTTCGTGATGTGCAGGTGCACGTCGTGGCCGGCGGCGTTCTTCTTCGTCATGCGGCCCGAAGGCCAGTAGTGGCCGTTGAGCGCGAGGAAGATCTGGTCGTTGTCCTTGATCAGCGAGTCCCACACGGTCTGGCCGTAACCGGAGAGCTCGGCGTTGTTCTCGGGATCGCCCGCCTCGTACGGGTAGACCTCGTCGCCGTAGGTCGATCCGACGATCTCGTGGCAGGTGAGGATCACCGGCAGCCGCGGATGCTTCTTGATGACATCGTTGGCCCACGCGAAGCCCGCGGGCGACGTGCGCCAGTCCATGGCCAGCAGCAGCCACTCCTGCCCGGCGGCACGGAAGACGTGCGCGGTGTTGTAGCCGCTAGCGTCGGAGCCGAGGAACGACTTCTGGCGGCGGAACCGCTGCGGGCCCATCGTCCGGAGGTACGGCGTGGTGCCGCGGGTGTCGTCACCGGAGACGTCGTGGTTGCCCGCGAGCACGCTGTAGGCGACGCCGGCGGAGTCGGCGATCTCGAACGTCTTGTCCACGGCCTGGAACGACGTGATGTCGGCGTCCTGCGTCAGGTCGCCGAGGTGGGCCAGGAAGACGATGTTGTTGTCCGGTTTGCCGCTGTTCTCGATGACGTACCGCAGCGACGCTTCCTGCGGCTCCGGGTTGATGCTGTTCTGGCTGCCCCAGTAGAGGTACTGGGTGTCCGGCATCACGGCGACGGTGAACTGGCGGCTCTCGCCGTCCGGGCTCCACCTGCCGCCGCCTCTGCGAGCGCTGTCCGCGGTGTCCGGGGTGCCGGCTTCGGCCGGTGCGACGCCGAGCGCGCCCAGCGCCGTCGCGCCGGCGCCGGCCAGCCCCGCGTTGCGCAGGAAGGACCGTCTGGTCGGGCCTGCCTGGTTTTCGCGCATGATCTGCCTCATTCGGGTTTCCGGGGAGAATTGTTCGCCGACCCGGACGCTATTCCCGCCTGCTGGAGCCGACGCGAACAGCAGATGGCCTGTTCGCGTCGAGGGCGCTGCGCTTGCGTGGTGACAATTCCTGTCTCGCGCCGGATTTCCGGCCACACCGTGCTTTCCGGGCGCCGCGGTCAGAGGCCGGCGGCCGCCATGATCGGGTGCCACGGCGTGGCGTCGAAGATCAGCGTGATGGCCGTGATCTTGCCGTCGCTCAGCCGGAAGTGCTCGGCCGTGCGCTGGGTGCCGACCGGGGTCGCCGTGTGCACGTCGTACACCAGCGTCGCCTCCGACTCGCCGTAGAGCTCGCTGAGCATGTCCACCCCGGTGACCACGCTGACGAACCCGCCGAGCCCGGCGAGGTGGCCGCGGGCGTCGTCGGAGCCGATCAGCGGGCTGCGGAAGGTGAACGTGGCGGCGAGCTGGTCGGCCGCGGCGGTGACGTCGCCGGCGAAGCGGGCGCGGGAGTAGGCCAGGACGGTCTCACGGGTGGTCATCGGTCCTCCAGGTGACGGGCGAGGTGCTGCTGGTTCTCGGCGAGACGCAGGCAGAGGTGCCGCAGCTGGGTCGTCTCGGCGGCGGTGAAGCCGCGGAAGAGCGCCGCCATCGCCAGCTGCGACGGACGGCGGAACTCCGCGAGCCACGTCCGGCCGTCTTCGGTGATGCGGACCAGCACCGACCGCCGGTCGCGCGGGTCGGGGACCCGCACCGCGTGCCCGGCCCGCTCGAGGGTGTCGACCAGGCCGGTGACGTTGCGCGAGCTGACGCCGGCGGACGCGGCGAGGTCCTTGATGTTCGCTTCCGCGCCGCTCAGCCGGATGAGGATGTCGAGGGCGCCGGGGCTCAGGCCGCGGCTGCCGGTGCCGAGCGAACGCAGCTGGTCGAGGCTCCGCGCGGCGACGCGGACCGCCGCCGCGGCTTCGAGCACGCCGGTGTCCTCGCCGAGGGTGAACCCGGCCAGCGCGTCGCGGACGTCGGGGGAGTAGAGGTGGTCGTCCGGGTCTTTGGCGAAGTCATTCATAGTGAAGTACTACATTAGTACGTACTTCCGTAACTCTGTCAAGATCATGTCCGACCGCAGTCGTTTACCAGGGTTTCGCCCGGCGTTAGCCTCGGGCCCGGCACAGGTTCTCGAAGTCCCGCACATACTGACCCGGCTCTCCACCACGACACCCCCGGAGTCCCCATGACGGACGTCAACCGACGGCGTTTCCTGCAGCTGGCCGGCGGCACCGCCGCCCTTTCCGCACTCTCCACCAGCATCGCCCGCGCCGCCGAAATCCCCGCCCACCGGCGCACCGGGTCCTTGCAGGACATCGAGCACATCGTGGTCCTCATGCAGGAGAACCGGTCGTTCGACCACTACTTCGGCACGCTGCGTGGCGTCCGCGGTTTCGGCGACCCGCGGCCGGCGACGCTGGCCTCCGGCAAGTCCGTCTGGGCGCAGTCCGACGGCAAGCGCGACATCCTGCCCTTCCGCCCCGAAGCGGACAACCTGGGCCTGCAGTTCATCCAGGACCTGCCGCACGGCTGGAACGACACGCACGCGGCGTGGAACGGCGGCAAGTACGACAAGTGGGTGCCCGCGAAGGGCTCGACCACCATGGCGTACCTGACGCGCGAGGACACTTCCGCGCCCGACGCGAGTTCGTCGTCCGCGGCCTTCGCGGCCTCCAGCGCAC
>NZ_JBEXVF010000080.1:0-39228 GCF_040629235.1 Amycolatopsis sp. NPDC005961
GCCTTCGCCCTGCAGCACCTGGACGATCTCGCCGGAGAGCTCGTTGACGTCGTTCGGCGACAGCGCCTGGAACAGCGGCTTGAAGCCGTTGAACAGGTCGGTGAGGTCCAGGGCGGGGGTTGTGCGGTCGAGCGGGATCTCGCCGCCCTCGGGCAGCTGGTCGCGCGTGCCGGTGTTCCCGCGTTCCAGTGCGATGTACCGCTGGCCCACCATGTTGCGGTACTTGATGACCGCGTGGACGTCGGCGGGCAGCCGGCGGCCCTGGTCGAGGGAGAACCCGACGAGCGCGCGGTTGCGGTCGCTGATCTCGAGGGACTCGACCTGGCCGACGCGGACGCCGGAGATACGCACGTCGTCGCCGGCGTTGAGCGAGGTGGCGTCGAGGAACTTCGCCGTGTACCGCTGGGTGGCGCCGACGCCGGAGTTCGTGATGGAGACGGCCAGCAGCGTGGTCGCCAGGACGGTGATGACGATGAAGATCAGGCTCTTGATGAGCGGGGAGGCGATGTTCCTCACTTCAGCTTCACCTCCGTGCCGCGGTAGAGCGGCCCGACGAGCACGGAGCTCCACTCCGGGACCTGCGCGGCCGGCACGCCGATCGACGGTGCGACCAGCGTGGCCAGCAGCTGCTCCTCCTGCGGCGAGTTCGCGACACCGAGGTCGCCCTCGCCGCCGGTGAGCAGCGGGTGGCCGGCGCTGCCGGGGGCCGCGGCGGCGGTCCCCGTCGTCGGGGCGACACCGGAGGGGTAGCAGCGCGGCTCGCCGCCGCCGGTGAAGCGCGGGTCGTCGCGGCCGGGCAGGTACTTGCCGCTGTCGGCGGTCACCGAAATCTCGGCGTGCAGGCCGGGTTCGCCGCGGTCCGCGCCGAGGACCTTGTCCATGGATCCCTTCAGGGCACTCAGCGAGCTGATGGTGCAGGCGAAGCTGGGGGAGTACTTCGCGGCGACCTCGAGCGGCGCGCGGCTGTCGGCCGCCAGCGCGATGAGGTTGTCGCGGTTGTTCTGCAGGAAGTTCGTGACCTCCTGGGACGACGACGTCACCTGCTGGTAGACCCCGGCGAGGTCGGCCTGCTTCTCTTTGACGGTGTTCAGCGTGACCGCCGAGGAGGTGAGCGCGTCGAGCAGGTCGGGGGCGATGTCGCCGTAGAGGTGCGAAACCGTGGCCAGGTCGCGGATGTCCTTCGTGAGCGTCGGCAGGTCGGGGTTGAAGTCCTTCAGGTAGTCCGCGGCGGTGCCGATCGTCTGCCCGAGCTGTTCGCCGCGGCCCTGCAGTGCCGTCGACACCGCGGTCAGCGTCGTCGCGAGCTTCTGCGGCTGGACGGCCTTGAGCAGCGGCAGCAGGTTGTCGAAGACGCGTTCCAGCTCGATCGCGTTGGCCGAGCGGTCCTGCTCGATCGTGTCGCCCGCGGCGAGGTGCGGGGCCCGGACACCGTCCGGGATGGACAGCTGGACGTACCGCTCGCCGAACAACGTCTTGGGCACGAGCAACGCGGAAACGTTGCGCGGCAGCATGTCCACTTTGCCCGGCTCCAGGGCAAGCGCTATCTCGGCGCCCTGCGGCGTCGCCCGGACCTCGCGGATCTCGCCGACGAGCACCCCGCGGGCCTTGACCTGGCCGCCGGGGGACAGCTGGTTGCCGACGCGGCTCGCCTTGAGCGTCACCGGGACCGTGCTGACGAAGTCCTTGTCGTACACCTTGATCGAGAGCGTCACGAGCACGCCCATCACCACCAGGAACAGCACGCCCGCGGTGCGGATCCCGGCCTTGCGGCGGGTCTCCTGTCTCATCCGGCCACCTGCACGGTGGTCGTCGCGCCCCAGATCGCCAGGGACAGGAAGAAGTCGAGCACGCTGATCGCGACGATCGCGGTGCGCACCGCACGCCCGACCGCCACACCGACGCCGGCCGGGCCGCCGCTCGCCCGGAAGCCGTAGTAGCAGTGGGCCAGGACCACGACGACGCTGAAGACGAGCACCTTCCCGAACGACCACAGCACGTCGCCGGGCGGGAGGAACAGCAGGAAGTAGTGGTCGTAGGTGCCCGCGGACTGGCCGAAGAACCACACGGTGACCTGCCGCGAAGCGAGATAGCTCGACAGCAGCCCGATCGCGTAGAGCGGGATGACGGCGAGGAAGCCGGCGATCACCCGCGTCGTCACCAGGTACGGGACGCTCGGGATGCCCATGACCTCGAGGGCGTCGATCTCCTCGGAGATCCGCATCGCGCCGAGCTGCGCGGTGAAGCCGCAGCCGACGGTGGCGGACAGCGCGAGCCCGCTCACCAGCGGCGCGATCTCGCGCGTGTTGAAGTAGGCGGAGACGAACCCGGCGAACGCCGACGTCCCGACCTGGTTGAGCGCGGAGTAGCCCTGCAGGCCGACGACCGTGCCGGTGGCGACGGTCATCCCGATCATCACGCCGATCGTGCCGCCGATGACGGCGAGCGCGCCGCTGCCGAAGCTGACCTCGGCCAGCAGGCGCGTGATCTCGCGCAGGTACCGGTGGACCGCCCGCGGCGTCCACGCGATCGCGCGGAGGAAGAACAGGATCTGGTCGCCGAGGGTGTCGAGGAACCCGAACCGGCGGTCGACGGCTTCGCGCACGCGCGCGGTCTTGGGGACTTCCGTGGTCGTCACGTTCAGCTCCCCTTGGGCGGCACGAGTTGCAGGTAGACGGTGGTGAGCACGAGGTTCAGCACGAACAGCAGCAGGAACGTGATGACCACGGACTGGTTGACGGCGTCGCCGACGCCCTTCGGCCCGCCCTTGGGGTTCAGCCCGCGGTAGGCGGCGACGACCCCGGCGACGAAGCCGAAGATGACCGCCTTGATCTCGCTGATCCACAGGTCGGGCAGCTGGGCCAGCGCCGAGAAGCTGGCCAGGTACGCGCCCGGCGTCCCGTGCTGCATGATCACGTTGAAGAAGTAGCCGCCGAGCACGCCGACGACGCTCACCATGCCGTTGAGGAAGATCGCGACGCCCATGGCGGCGAGCACCCGCGGCACGATCAGCCGCTGGACGGGCGAGACGCCGAGGACCTCCATGGCGTCGATCTCTTCGCGGATGGTGCGCGAGCCGAGATCGGCGCAGACGGCGCTTCCTCCCGCGCCGGCGACGAGCAGCGCGGTGACGATCGGGCTGGCCTGCTGGATGATCGCGAGCACGCTGGCCGCGCCGGTGAAGGACTGCGCGCCGATCTGCGTGGTCAGCGACCCGATGTGCAGCGCGATGACCGCGCCGAACGGGATCGAGACCAGCGCCGTCGGCAGGATCGAGACGCTCGCGATGAACCAGAACTGCTGGATCAGCTCACGCAGCTGGAACGGGCGGCGGAACGTCAGCCGGACGACGTCGAGGCCGAGCCCGTAGAGCCGTCCGGTCTGCCGCAGCGCGGCGGCCCCGGGGAACGACGGCGTCGTCGTCCGTTCGGCCATTCGTGTGCCTCCCCAGCCGTTTCGGCGGCACGCCGAACGCACCCGAGATGAGCAAGGGGAAATGGTCCGAACGGCGTAATAATGGACGGCCATTCACGGTCTCGGGGGTCACCGTGCCGGTTCCTACTGGTCGGTACGTTAACCACGGCCTTGTTGGGAGACAAGAACTTGAGCAGGATCACGCGGTCACGGGCTGGTAACCGCGCATTTCTTGTCCGGCGTTGACAAACGGACTCGATCTTGTTGTCAAAGAAGGAAAAGAAATTCCCGTCCCGAATGCGGGAGGTGTGGGGTGTTACCCATTTCCGTCCGGACGGGACACCGCCGAACGGAGGACACGGTAAGCCTGGTGCGTGCCGTCCGTCCAGGGGGTACCCAGCCGGACGACACGCGTACACCGGCGGACGACACGCGTACGCGGATGGACGACACGCGGGGCAGGTGGGCGCCCGCCGTGTCGTCCGGCCAGGTACGCGTGTCGTCCCGCTGGGTACGCGTGTCGTCCGTCCGGGTCCGGGTCAGGACTTGAGGCCGGCCAGCAGCTCGTAGGAGCGGACGCGGTCCGCGTGGCCGTGGACCATGGTCGTGACCATCAGCTCGTCCGCGTCCGTGTCGGCCAGGAGCTGTTCGAGTCCCTTGTGGACCGTCTCCGGCGAGCCGACGATGCTCGAGCCGAACCGCTCGGCCAGGAACGCGCGGTCCATCTCCGTGTACGGGTATTCGGCGGCTTCCTCCGGCGTCGGCAGCGCGATCGGGCGGCCGCGGCGGAGACTCAGGAACGTCAGCCCGGACGGCCCGGCCAGGAACTGCGCGCGGTCGTCGGTTTCCGCGGCGACCACGGACACGCCGAGCATCACGTACGGCTCGTCGAGCACCCCGGGCCGGAAGTTCTCGCGGTAGAGCTGCACGGCCGGGATCGTGTTCTCCGCGGCGAAGTGGTGCGCGAACGAGAACGGCAGCCCGAGCCGCCCGGCCAGCTGCGCGCTGAAGCCGCTCGAACCCAGCAGCCACACCGGCGGCTGGTTGCCCTCGGCCACCACCGCGTTGACGCCGCGCGCCTCGGAGTGGGTGAAGTAGCCGACCAGCTCCTGCAGGTGCTCCGGGAAGTTCTCCGCGGACAGCCCGCCGGGGCCGCGCAGGGCGAGCGCCGTCCGCTGGTCGGTGCCCGGCGCGCGGCCGATGCCGAGGTCGATGCGGCCCGGGTGGAACGCCTCCAGCGTGCCGAACTGCTCGGCGACCACCAGCGGCGCGTGGTTGGGCAGCATGATCCCGCCCGACCCGACGCGGATGCGCTCGGTCGCGTCGGCGACGTGCCCGATCAGCACGACGGTGGCGGAGCTGGCGATGCCGGGCATGTTGTGGTGCTCGGCCAGCCAGTAGCGGTGGTAGCCCAGCCGCTCCGCGGCACGGGCGAGGTCGAGGGTGTTTCGCAGCGTCTCGCCGACGGTGTTCCCCTCGGAAACGGGGGACAGGTCGAGCACGGACAGCGGTACGTCAGGCAGTGAGCTCACAACCGGGGTCAACGCCCCGGTGCCGTCATTGCTTCCCGCAACGCCGCCGGATCGTCGCCGCTGAACACGATGACGCCGTCCGGCCGCGCCAAAAGCGCGTCGGCCGGGGCTTCCGGGCAGTCCGCCGTGACGATCTTCACGTCCGGGCCGGCGGCTTCCCGCAGGTCGGCGCGGCCGGCGAAGTCGAACAGCACCGGACGCGCCGCGCGCATGACCTCGGCCACGCGGGTGGCGCGGCCGCCGACGGTCAGCGGCAGGTCGGGGACGTACGGCAGCTCGTCGGCGTCCCGCAGCAGCCCGGCCAGGTGCCGCGTCGCCGGGGGAAGGGCCGCCAGCTCGCCGAAGAGCGTCCGCAGGGCGTCGCCGTCTTCGCCGGTCAGGCGGTCGAGCAGGGCCTGGACGCGGGTCTGGGTCAACGTCCGCGCGGCGACCGGGTGCCGTTCGGCGTGGTAGCTGTCGAGCAAGGACTCGCCGGCGGCCCCGCGCACGACGGCGGCGAGCTTCCAGCCGAGGTTGACCGCGTCCAGCAGCCCGACGTTGAGCGACGAGCCGCCGGCCGGGAAGACGTGCGCCGCGTCCCCGGCCAGGAACACGCGCCCGGCGCGGTACCGCTCGGCGAGCCGGGCGGAGCTGACCGTCCGCGAGAGCCACAGCGGCTCGCCCAGCGCCAGGTCGGTGCCGAGCACGCGCCGCACGGCGGCCCGGAACTCCTCGAGCGTCGGCTCCCCGGCCGGTTCCGGCGCGACCTCCCGGACGCCGGCGATCAGGACGCCCGGGGTCAGTGACGTCACCAGTACGCGCCCGCCGGGCCGCCGGTTCCAGCCCCGCCGCAACTCCGAAGTGAAGAGGGGCAGGTCCGTCCGGAAGTGCCCGAGGCGCATCAGCTCGTCGTCGGTGGTGCCGGGGAACCCGATCCCGGCCAGCTCGCGGACGCGGCTGTGCGCGCCGTCGCAGCCGACGACGTACCGCGCGCCCAGGCGGTAGGAGCCGTCCGGGCCGCGGACGGTGTCGAGGTCGGCCAGCTCGTGACCCCGCCGGATCTCGGCGCCGAGCTCGACGGCGCGCTCGGCCAGCAGGGCTTCCATCCGCGGCTGCTGCAGCATCAGGCCGCGCATCGGCGTGTCCAGCCCGGCGAAGTTCAGGGGCACCGGCCCGAAGGGGAACCCGGGGAACGGCCCGGCGAACGCCGCCTCGGCGCGGAACCTCGCCAGCAGGCCGCGGTGGTCCAGCTGCTCGACGATCCGGCCGCCGAGCCCGTTCGCCCGTGGCCGCTCGTCCGGGGTGGCCCGCCGCTCCAGGACCACGACCTCGGCCCCGCCGAGCCGCAGCTCCGCCGCCAGCATGAGGCCCACCGGGCCCGCGCCGATCACCGCGACATCCATGACGTCCTCCTCGTGTCAGGTGGGGGCTCCGGGTGGCGAAGCCTCGGATACTGCTGTCAGTTTGAACTGACGGATGACTGTCAGGCTAGACTGACACACCATGGAAGCGGTAGAGCTTTCCGGGCGGATCTCGGAAACCGACCCCGCGGTCGCGCTGCGGGCGGTCGGCGCGCTGCACCGGCTGGCCGAGCAGGTCGAGGCGGCCGCCGTCGCGCACGCGCGGGAGCGCGGCTGGTCGTGGGAGCAGATCGGGGACGCCCTCGGCGTCGCCCGCCAGTCCGTGCACGCGAAGTACGGGAAGTGAGGCCGTGGTGCTCGATCGGCTGATCGCCAAGAGCCCGTTCGCCGTGGTGGTGACGGCGGCCCTGGAGGAGTCCCGCCGCCGCGGCGACCGGCGGCTCGGCACCGAGCACCTGCTGCTCGGTCTCCTCCGCGACCCGGAGTGCGCGCGGGCCCTCGGCACGGACGTCGAGGAGGCTCGCGCGGCCCTCGACCGCCTCGACCGCGCGGCCCTGGCGGCGCTCGGCATCGAGGTGGAAGGGCTGCGGCCGGCGGAGGTCCCGGTGAAGCGCGGCCGGCTGACCCCGGGCGCGCTGACGTCGAATGCCCGTGCGGTCGTCAACGAAGCGATTCGCGGGAAGCCGCGGGAGCCCGTCGAACTGCTGCGGGCGCTGCTGAAGGTGACCCCGCCCGATCCGGCCGCCGACCTGATGGCGGAGCTCGGCGTCGACGCCGCGGCCGTTCACCGACGGCTGGTTTCGCCGAACGAACCCTGACCCGCGGCGGCACCCGATACGGTTGGGGAAGAACCGGCGGAAAGGGAGGACGAGGTGCCGCGTCCGGAGCGCCCCTTGGATCCGGGCGACGACCCGCTCACCGAATTCGCCGCCGATCTCCGGCGTTTGCGGGAGAGCGCCGGGAATCCGACGTACCGCGAGCTCGGCCGGCGCGCGCACTACTCGGCCGGGACGCTTTCGGAGGCCGCCGGCGGGCGGAAACTCCCCAGCCTGGCCGTGACGCTGGCCTACGTCCGGGCCTGCGGCGGAGTGCCCGGCGAATGGGAAGAACGCTGGCACGCCGTCGCCGGCGGAGCACGCGGCGACGGTGATGATTCACCACCCGAGCCGGAAAGCGGGGAAAAGCCGCCGTACGTCGGGCTGGGCGCATTCGGCCCTGCCGACGCGAGCCGATTCTTCGGCCGTGAGCGGCTGGTCGAAAAGCTCGTCGGGCGCCTTTCGAGACAGCGTTTTCTCGCCGTCCTCGGCGCGTCCGGTTCGGGGAAGTCCTCATTGCTGCGCGCCGGCCTGCTGCCGTCGGTGAAGGACCCGGTCGTGCTGCTCACCCCGGGCGCCCGGCCGCTGCAGGAGTGCGCCGTCAAGTTCGCCGCGGCGCTCGGCCTCGCGCCCGGCGCGCTGCTCGACGACTTCACTGCACACCCGCGCAACCTGGGGCTCGCCGCCCGGCAGCTCGCCGACGCCGAGGACACCGACGTCGTCGTGATCGTGGACCAGTTCGAAGAGGTCTTCACCCTCTGCCAGGACGAAGAGGAACGCGCGCGGTTCGTCGGCGCGCTCGTCACCGCGACCACCGAGCCCGGCAGCCGCACCCGGGTCGTCCTCGGCATCCGCACCGACTTCTACACCCACTGCGCGCGGCACGCGGACCTCGCCGAAGCCATGCAGGACGCGCAGGTCCTCGTCGGCCCGATGACCACCGAGGAGCTCCGGCAGGCGATCTCGCGGCCCGCGGTCGACGCCGGGTACCGCGTCGAGAACGCGCTGGTCTCGCGGCTCGTCGCGGACGCCACCGGCCAGCCCGGTGTGCTGCCGCTGCTCTCGCACGCGCTCCTCGAAACCTGGCGGCGGCGGCGCGGCACCACGCTCACCCTGACCGGGTACGAGGCCGTCGGTGGCATCGAGCGGTCGGTCGCGCAGACGTCGGAGGGCACCTTCGCGACGCTCTCGGCGCGTCAGCAGCGGCTGGCGCGGCAGATCTTCCTCCGGATGACCGCGCTCGGCGAAGGCACCGAAGACACCAAGCGCCGGATCAGCCGCACCGAGCTCGACACCGACGAAGAGGACACCGCCGTCGTGCTCGGCGAGCTGGCGTCGGCGCGCCTGGTCACCCTGGACGACACCGGCATCGAGATCGCCCACGAGGCCCTCATCCGCGGCTGGCCGCGGCTGCGCGAATGGCTCACCGAGGACCGCGAAGGCCTGCGCGTCCACCGGCAGCTCACCGAGGCGACCGACGCCTGGGAGTCCGTCGAGGAGGACCCCGGCTGGCTCTACCGCGGCACGCGGCTGGCCATCGCGCGGGAGTGGGCCGCGCGCCAGGACACCGCGCTTTCCCGGCGGGAACGGCGGTTCCTCGACGCCAGCCTCGCCGTCGAACACGCCGAGCAGGAGCGCGACCGCCGTCGCACGCGGCGGCTGCGGCAGCTCGTCGCGCTGCTCGCCGTGCTGCTGGTGTTCGCCGTCGCGGCCACGGCGTACGCCGTGCGCGCCGAGAACACCGCCACCGGACAGCGCAACAGCGCGCTCGCCCAGAAGGTCGCCGGCCAGGCGCTGGCCATGCGGGCCACCAACCCCGCGCTGGCCGCGCAGCTCGCGCTCGCCGCGTACCGCCTCGACCCCGGCGCCGACGCGCGCAGCAGCGTGCTCGGCACGTTCGCGACGCCGTACTCGACCCGCGTCACCGGGCACACCGGCCGGGTCAACACCGTCGCCCTCCGCCCGGACGGGCAGGTCCTGGCCACGGCCAGCTGGGACGGCACGGCGCGCCTGTGGGACGTCCGCGACCCGCACCACCCGGTCCCGCTCGGCGTCCTCGCCGGGCACGCCGGCAACGTCAACAACGTCGCCTACAGCGCCGACGGCCGGACCGTGGCCACCGCCGGGTTCGACGGCACCGTCCGGGTGTGGGACGTCGGCGACCCGGCACGGCCGGGGCCCGGGGTGGTCGTCGAGCAGCACGCGGGCAAGGCGTACGCGGTCGCGTTCAGCCCGGCCGGGCCGCTGCTCGCGACCGGCGACGTGGCCGGCACGCTCCGGCTGTACGACACCACCGACCCGGCCCGCCCGCGGCCGGCGGGGGAGCTGACCGGGCACACGTCCTACGTCAACAACCTCGCCTTCAGCGCCGACGGCCGGCTGCTCGCGTCCGCCTCGGCCGACAAGACCGCGCGCGTCTGGGACGTCGGGGCGCGGAGCCCGCTGGGTGTCGCGACCGGGCACACCGGCGTCGTCCACTCGGTCGCCTTCAGTCCCGACGGGCGCACCCTCGCCACGGCGAGCGCCGACGAGACGGCGCGGCTGTGGGACCTCACCGATCCGGCCGCGCCCGCGCAGCTGTCGTCCCTCGTCGCGCACAAGGCGATCGTGCGGTCGGTCGCGTTCGGCCCGGACGGGCACACCCTGGCCACGACGGGCTTCGACCGCACCGCGCGGCTGTGGGACGTCGCCGACCCGCGGCGACCGCGCGAGCTGTCATCCCTGCCGGGGCACACCGGCGCGGTCGGCTCGGTGGTGTTCACCCGCGACGGCCGCACCCTCGCCACGGCCAGCGACGACCAGACCGCCCGGCTCTGGGACCTGCCCGGTCCCGCGATCCCCGCCCACACGGCGCAGGCGTGCCACGCCGCGTTCGGCCGCGGCGTGCTCGCCACCGGCGGCTACGACCGGGTGGTCCGGCTGCACGAATTCGCCGACGCGGGCGCGCCCCGGACCGTCGCCACGGTCGGCGGGTTCGGCGACGCGGTCTGCGGCGTCGCGATCAGCCCGGACGGCCGGACGCTGGCCACCGGCAGCTGGGACCACACGATGACGCTGCGGGACATCTCCGACCCCGCCCGCCCCGGGCCACCGGTGGTGTTCGCGCGGCCGCACGACGACATCGACGCCGTCGCGTTCAGCCCGGACGGGAAGCTGCTCGCCACCGCGGGCGACGGCCACACGGCCCGGCTCTGGGACCTCGCCGACCGCCTGCACCCGGTGGAGATCGCCCGGCTGGACGGGCACGAAGACGACGTCCACACGCTCGCCTTCAGCCCCGACGGCCGGACGCTGGCGACCGCGGGCTGGGACCACACCGCGCGGCTGTGGGACGTCTCGGTGCCGCGGACCCCGCGGTCGCTCGCCAAGCTCGAAGGCCACACCGACACGATCTTCTCGGTCGCGTTCAGCCCGGACGGCCGGACGCTGGCGACGGCGGGCGCCGACCGGATGATCCGCCTGTGGGACGTCTCCGACCCCGCCGCCGCGCACGGGTCGGGCATCCTCGCCGGGCACACCGACATCGTCATGTCGGTGGCGTTCGGCGGCGACGGCCGGGTGCTGGCCTCCGGCAGCTACGACCGCACGGTCCGGCTGTGGGACGTCGCCCGGCGCGAGCCGTACGCGGTGCTGCCCGAGGAGGGCGACCGGGTCTACGCCGTGCAGTACGCCCCGGACGGCCATACGCTGGCGGGCACGGTCGCGGACGGCACGGTCCGGTTCTCGGAGACCGACCCCGACCGGGCGGCGGCGAAGATCTGCGCGGTCGCGGCACCCCGGATCACCGCGGCGGAGTGGTCGGCGAACCTCCCGGGCATCGGCTACGCCCCGCCCTGCCCGTAACGAGTTGTCCGGTGTTGTTGTTCGGTGCCGGCACGCGGACACCGAACAACTTTTGTCCAGTAGACATGCCCTCGGACGAGCTCCGTCCCACGAGACGTTTCTTGACCGGGGGTCTGAAGGGCCCCTTCAAGGGCACGGGAACCTGCCTCCCGCCCCTCGAAGGGGCCCTTCAGCGTGTCCGGGGTCAGCCGCCCGGGATCCAGTCCGGGTTCGAGGCCAGCACGATCAGCTGCTGCGTCGCCCGGGTCAGCGCCACGTACAGCACCCGCCGCCCGGTCGTCGACTCGCGAATCAGGTCGTTCGGCTCCACGAGCACCACCGCGTCGTACTCCAGGCCCTTCGAATCCAGGCTGCCGACGACCTTGAGCCGCTCGTCCGCCTGCCCCGACAGCCAGCCCGTGACCTCCGGCACCCGGTCCATCGCCGTGATGACGCCGACCGTGCCCTCGACCGCGCCCAGCAGCTCCTTCACCGCCGCCTGCGTCGCCGGCGCCAGGCCCGCCGCCTCCACCGGGCGGACGTCCGGCTCGACGCCCGTCTTGCGCACCGCCACCGGCAGCTCGCCCGCCTCCGCGTGCCCGGCCACCACCTTCGCCGCGAGGTCGAAGATCTCCGCCGAGTTCCGGTAGTTCGTCCGCAGCGTGAACCGCCGCCGGGCCGTCTTGACCCCGAACGCCTGGTCCCGCGCCTGGGCCGCCTCCGCCGGGTCCGGCCACGAGCTCTGCACCGGGTCGCCGACGACCGTCCAGCTCGCGTACTTCCCGCGCCGGCCGACCATCCGCCACTGCATCGGCGACAGGTCCTGCGACTCGTCGACGACCACGTGCGAGTACTCCTCGTAGTGCTCGGGGCGCGTCGGGGCGCCGCCGGAGCGCTGCGGCTCCACCTCGAGCACCTGACGGCGCTTGCGCTTCGGCGGTGTCCCGATCAGCACGCGCAGCTCGTCGAGCAGCGCGACGTCCGCGATCGACCAGCCCCGCGACCGGTCCGCGAGGTCCGCGGCCAGCAGCGAGATCTCCTGCCGGTTCAGGACGCCCTTCGCGACCGACGCCAGCCGCTTCTCCTCACCCAGCCACTTCAGGATCTGCGCCGGGTACAGCACCGGCCACCACACCACCAGGAACCGGTGGAAGTCGATCCGCTCGCCGAGGTCGGTGATCAGCTCGGCCCGCTCGAACGGCTTGCCGTCGGCCTTCGCGTACTCCTCGGCCTTCGCGGCCAGCGCGTCGAGCAGCAGCTCCGCCGCCCGGATCCGCGACCGGTTCGGCGGCGCGCCCTGGGTGTGGGCCTTGCGGCGCACCTTCTCCAGCTCGCGAGCGTTCAGCCGCAGCACTTCGCCGCGGTAGACGATCCGCATCTCCTCCGGCGCTTCCGGCGGGGTGTCCCGCAGCGCCCGCAGCAGGATCTTCCGCATCCGCAGCGACCCCTTGATCGCGGCCAGCGGCGCCGCGTCCTGCCGCGTCGCCTCCAGGCCGTCGAGGACCTCGCCGAGCGCGCGCAGCTCGACGTTCGTCTCCCCCATCGAGGGGAGGACGCGCGAGATGTAGCTGGTGAACACGCCCGAAGGCCCGATCACGAGCACGCCGGCCCCGCCCAGCTGACGGCGGTAGCGGTAGAGCAGGTAGGCCGCGCGGTGCAGGGCGACCGCGGTCTTGCCGGTGCCCGGGCCGCCGGTGATCTCGGTGACCCCGCGCCACGGCGCCCGGATGACCTCGTCCTGCTCCTTCTGGATGGTCGCGACGATGTCGCGCATCTTCTCGCCGCGCGAGCGCCCCAGCGCGGCCATGAGCGCGCCTTCGCCGACGATCTGCATGTCCTCGGGCACGGCGTCGGCGATCAGCACGTCGTCGTCGACGTCGAGGACGTTCTGACCGGAGCAGCGGATCACGCGCCGCCGCACGACGTCCATCGGTTCCTCGGCCGTGGCCTGGTAGAACGCGGCCGCGGCCGGCGCGCGCCAGTCCGTGACGAGGTTGTCGAACTCGGCGTCGCGGATGCCGAGCCTGCCGACGTAGTTGCGTTCCCCGTCACGGTCGTCGAGCCTGCCGAAGACGAGCCCCTCGTACTCGGCGTCGAGCGTCTGGAGCGTCTGGTTCGCGTGGTAGACCATCATGTCGCGCTCGAACAGCATCGACGCCTGCTCGAAGATCGCCTCGCGCTGCGCGCCCTGGCCGATCTCGTAGCCCTTGGTGCGCATCGCCTCGGCCTGGGTGCGCAGTTCGTCCAGACGGGTGTACACGCGATCGACGTGGGCTTGTTCGATGGCGATCTCGGCCCGTCTGACCCGAGGTTCCGACACGCATGGCTCCTTGACAGCTCTGGATCGCCTCCGAGGGCGAAGAACGACTCTACGCGTTGGCTCCGGCGGGCACACCGATGTCCCGGCCATCAGTGCCGCGTGTCATCCCCGCACAATCAAGGGGTGACCAGGATCGTGGCCGGGACGGCGGGCGGGCGGCGGCTGAAGGTGCCGCCGAAGGGCACCCGGCCGACGTCGGAGCGTGTGCGGGAAGCCCTGTTCAACGCCCTGGAGACGGCGGGCGAGCTGGACGGCGCCCACGTCCTCGACCTCTACGCGGGCTCCGGTGCCCTCGGTCTCGAAGCGCTCTCCCGCGGGGCGGCGGACGCGCTGTTCGTGGAGGCCGACCGGCGCGCGGTGGACGTCCTGCGCGGCAACGTCGCGGCACTGGGCCTGGGCGGCACGGTCCGCGCCGGGCAGGTCGAGACGGTGGTCGCGGCCCCCGCGCCCCGGCCGTACGACCTGGTGCTGGCCGACCCGCCGTACGCCGTGGACGCGGCCGCGCTCGGCAAGGTGCTGGCCTCGCTGGCGGCGGGCGGCTGGCTGGGGGAGGCGGCGCTGGTCGTCGTCGAGCGCGCGGCCCGCGACGGCGAGCCGGACTGGCCGGCGGCCTTCGAGCCCTCGCGCGCGAAGAAGTACGGCGACACGGCGGTCTTCTGGGCGGACTACCGCAGTTCGTGACGCGGCCCACGCGCGGCAGAGCGGGCGCCGCGACCTGCGGCACGGTAGCGTCCGCGCCATGCGGCGTGCGGTCTGTCCCGGTTCCTATGATCCGGCCACCAACGGGCACCTCGACATCATCGAGCGGGCGAGCATCCTGTTCGACGAGGTCGTCGTCGCGGTGGGGGTGAACAAGAGCAAGAAGGGCCTCTTCGAGATCGAGGAGCGCCTGGAGATGCTGCGGAAGATCACCTCGAAGCTCCCGAACATCCGGGTGGACTCGTGGGAAGGCCTGCTGGTCGACTACTGCCGCGAGAACGACATCGCGGCGATCGCCAAGGGCCTGCGCTCGGTCAGCGACTTCGACTACGAGCTGCAGATGGCGCAGATGAACCGCGAGCTGACCGGCGTCGAGACGCTGCTGATGGCGAACAACCCGGCGTACGGGTTCGTGTCCAGCTCGCTGGTCAAGGAGGTCGCGGCCCTCGGCGGCGACATCGAGCACCTGGTGCCGGCCGTCGTCTACGAACGCCTCTCGGAGAAGTTCCCGAAGCTCGGCCGCTGACCCTCCACAAGGGATTTTTCAATCCGGGTCAGCCGGATGGACCGCGACCTTGGTCGGAACTTCGCCCCACCCCGCTGTGAGTTCACTTCGGCGCCTTCTGACGATCATCCGATCGGGTTACGGTCCGAAAATGACCAACTACCGATCACGCCTGGTCGCGGTCCTTTTCGCGCTCCTGGCCATGCTGTCCACAGGGGTCACCGCCGCCGACGCGGCGGCTCCGGCCGTCGCCGCCCAGAACGCCTGCGGGAACCTCTCCGGGTTCTCTCACACGACCCTCTCGGCCCTGCCCGCCGAGGCGACGACGACGTACAACCTGATCCGGAAGGGAGGCCCCTTCCCATACCCGCAGAACGACGGCGTCGTCTTCGACAACCGGGAGGGCATCCTCCCGTCCTGCGCGTCGGGCTACTACCACGAGTACACGGTGCCGACGCCCGGCGCGAGCAACCGCGGCACGCGGCGCATCATCACCGGCTCGGGCGGCGAGTACTTCTACACCGGTGACCACTACGCCACCTTCAAGGTCATCGACATCAGCGGCGGCGGCACGACCCACGCCTGCGGCGACCTTTCCGGCTTGACGAAGATCGGCTACTCGCAGCTGTCGGCGGCGGCTCGCACGGTGGTCGACAACGTCCGCGGCGGGGCGACCAGCAGCACGACCTACGAGAACCGCGAAGGCGTCCTCCCGGCCTGCGCGTCCGGCTACTACAAGCTCTTCACCGTCGGCACGAACGACCGCGTGATCTCCGGCAAGGCGGGCGAGCTGGCCTACACGCCCGACCACTACGTCACCTTCAAGCGGATCGACCTGAATTCCTGAGTTCCCGTGCAACGCGCCGCGCTTCCCCGCCCGTGAGTACCGGTGGAACATCGGACGGGGAGGCGCGATGCGGTCTGGGAACGAGGCGGGGTTCCGGGAGTTCGCCAGGGAACGGGCGCTGCCGCTGCGGCGGACGGCGTTCCTCCTGTGCGGTGACTGGCACCTGGCCGAAGACCTCGTCCAGGTCGCGCTCATCAAGCTCTACCGGGTCTGGCCGAAGGTCGCCCGGACGGGGCCCGTCGACAACTACGCGAGACAGGTCCTGCTCCGCTGCTGGCTCGACGAGCGGCGGCGACCCTGGCGGCGCAACGAGCGTCGCGACGGCGTCGTCCCCGAAGAGCCGCGGTTCGATCCGGCCGACGCCGGCATCTCCGGTGACCTGCTCCGCGCCCTCGCCGAGGTTCCGCCGAAACAGCGCGCGGCCGTCGTGCTCCGCTACTGCGCCGATCTCCCGGTCGCCGACGTCGCGAAGGCACTGCGCTGCTCGGAAGGAACCGTCCGGAGCCAAGCCGCGCGCGGGCTCGAAGCGCTGCGCGCGGCTTTGACGCGGCTGGAGTCCTCGGCCGCGGAGAGGAGCGTGTGATGACCGACCTGGAGACCAGGCTGCGCGAGGTGGTGCTCGCCGAGCCTCCCCTCGGGTTCGACCCCGACGACGTCGCGACGAAGGCGGCGAAGCGGCTTCGCAACCGCCGCGCGACCGTGGCGACCGTGGCCGTGACGCTGGGGATCGCCGGCGCCGCGGTCGTGGCGCTGCGGCCGTCACCGCCGCCGCCCACACCCCCGGCGGCGACGTACCTGCCGCCGGTGATCGTGGTCAAGCCGCCGCAGCAGCCGCAGACCCCGCTGGAACTGCGGAACCTGGCGCACCTCGAGGAAGTGCTGCCCGCGGTGATCCCGGGTGCGCGCAAGATCGTCATCGACAGCTTCTACAGCATGGGTGGCGAGCTGCACGCCGACGAGATGAGCACGAGCATTTCCTTCGTCGACCACGAGGGGAAGGGACACAGCTTCACCCTCGCGATCCTGGGGAAGCTCACGGTGGCGCGGAACACGCTGCCGGTGTCGCAGGCGTGCCCGCCGGGCGGCCGGATGCGGTGCGACAGGATCCCCCGGCCGGACGGCAGCACGGTCGTGATCTCGGAGGTCTCCGAAGGAGGACTGCCGGGCGCGCCGCCGTCCACCACGGTGGCCGGGCGCGCGGCCGCCCACTACCGCGTCGACGGCACCTCCGTCGACGTCAGCGACCTCGGGCGGGTCGCCCCGATGACGGCGGCCGAGCTGGGCCTCCCCGCTCCGCGGATCGACGCCCCCGCCGGGGACGGGCTCGTGCTCGACGACCGGCAGCTGATCGCGCTCGTCACCGATCCGGGGTTCGTCGCCCAGTAGGGGGACGCCGGCGCCGGGTGTGGTCCAGGGGGACACGCCCGGTGCCGGTGGCGTTCACCGGTTCCGCGCGGAAAACGGGCAGACTGATCTCAGCGACAGGGGATTGGAGTTGCCGTGTACCGGGTTTTCGAGGCGCTCGACGAGCTCGTCACCATCGTCGAGGAGGCGCGCGGCGTCCCGATGACGTCCAGCTGCGTGGTGCCCCGCGGAGACGTCCTCGAACTCCTCGACGACGTCCGCGACGCACTGCCGGCGGAGGTCGACGACGCGCAGGACGTGCTCGACAAGCGTGACGACCTGATCCACGCCGCCCGCAAGGAGGCGGGGGAGACGGTCGCCGGCGCGAACGCCGAGGCCGAGCGCGCGATCGCCGATGCCACCGACGAAGCCGAGCGCATCCTGGCCGACGCCCGCGCCCGCGCCGAGCAGATGCTCGCCGACGCGCACGACCAGTCCGACCGCACGGTCGCGGCGGGCCAGGCCGAGTACCAGAACCTCACCGACCGTTCGCGCGCCGAGTCCGAGCGCATGATCCAGGCCGGCCGCGACGCCTACGACCGCGCCATCGAGGACGGCCGTCTCGAGCAGTCCCGGCTGGTCGCGCAGACCGAGGTCGTCCAGGCGGCGCACGCGGAGTCCGCGCGCATCGTCGACGAGGCCCACGCGGAGGCCGACCGCCAGCGCGCGGACTGCGACGCGTACGTGGACGGGAAGCTCGCGGAGTTCTCGGAGCTGCTGGCGACGACGCTGCGGACGGTCGACTCGGGCCGCAACCACCTGCGCTCCCCGGCGAATCTGCCGAGCTCGGGTGGCCGGCCGACGCTCTACGACTACCAGGTGTGACGAGTCTCTCACCTCTCGCGGGACGCCGTCCGCGCCTCGCCCGGTAGGTCCGACCTGCGCGGGTGCCAGCTCGAAAGGGGTGGCACCCGGTGCGTACTCTGGACTGGATGTCCGAGAACAAGACCCCCCAGCTCGACGACCGCAGCCCCTGGGTGATCGACACCCGGGAGCTCGGCCGTCACGCCGGCCTGAGCCGCGCCCTCACGCGCAGCGTGCCGGTGGAGACGCCCCTCGGCGTCCCCGATGTCATCACCATCGACGCGGGCTCCGAGCTCAAGCTCGACCTGCTGCTCGAGTCCGTCGTCGAAGGCGTCCTGGTCAGCGGCACCGCCACGGCGACCGCGAAGGGCACCTGCGCGCGCTGCCTCGACCCGCTGACCGAGGAGGTCGAGGTCGAGGTCCAGGAGCTGTTCGCCTACCCGGGCTCGGCCACCGAGGAGACCACCGACGAGGACGAGATCCCCCGGTTGATCGACGACCGGATCGACCTCGAGCCCATAGTGCGCGACGCCGTCGTGCTCGCCCTGCCGCTGGCGCCGCTGTGCACCGAAGACTGCGCCGGGCTCTGCATCGACTGCGGCGTCAAGTGGGCCGATCTCGAGCCCGGACACGGGCATGAGAAGATAGACCCTCGGTGGGCCGCACTGGTCGAGCGCTTCGACGAGAATGCGGGCGAGCAGCCTGCGCCGGGTCCCGCCGAGCAAGCCTGACGAGCGCCCCAGCTCGTTGCGGAGGAAGTTCGCTCGCACCGCGAGCAGACCGTCTTAAGGAGATCTACTCGTGGCCGTCCCGAAGCGGAAGATGTCGCGATCCAACACGCGCTCCCGCCGCAGCCAGTGGAAGGCGGCTCCGGTGCAGCTGGTGCCCTGCTCCAACCGCGCCTGCAAGCAGCCGAAGCTCCAGCACATCGCGTGCCCGTCGTGCGGCCAGCACAACGGCCGCCAGGTCGTCGAGCCCGCCTGATCGGGTAGCCGACATGGGGGGCAAGACGCCCGGGGGACCACCAGCCGATCCGGCGCCGTTGCTCGAAGCGCTCGGGGTCACACTCGACCCCGAGCTGCTCGAGCTGTCGCTGACCCACCGTTCGTACGCGTACGAAAACGGGGGCCTGCCGCCGAACGAGCGGCTGGAGTTCCTCGGTGACGCCGTGCTCGGCCTGGTCGTCACCGATCACCTGTACACCACGCATCCCGACCTGCCCGAAGGTCAGCTCGCGAAGCTCCGCGCCAGCGTCGTCAACATGCACGCGCTGGCGCGGGTCGCCCGCGGGCTCGGCGAGGGCGGGCTCGGGGCGCATCTGCTGCTGGGCAAGGGCGAAGAGCTCACCGGCGGGCGGAACAAGGCGAGCATCCTCGCGGACGGCCTGGAAGCCGTCATCGGGGCCGTCTACCTCGAACACGGCATCGAGATCGCCCGCAAGCTCGTGCACCACCTCTTCGACGGCCTGCTCGCCGAAGCCCCGTTGCGCGGCGCCGGTCTCGACTGGAAGACCAGCCTGCAGGAGCAGACGGCGTCGGCCGGTCTCGGCGTGCCCGAGTACCGCGTCGAGGACACCGGTCCGGACCACCGCAAGGAGTTCACGGCCACCGTGCTCGTCGCCGGCCGCCCGATGGGCAACGGCAACGGGTCGACGAAGAAGGAAGCCGAGCAGAAGGCCGCCGAGACGGCTTGGCGCTCGCTGTCGGCCGAGCTCGAAGCCGAGAAGAAGGACGAACCGGAGTCCTGATCACCGGGAACCTCCGTTGACGATTTCCCGAACCGCTCAGTAGCGTGTGGCGATCCGCCGCGCTCGTACCTGACTGAGAGGTTTGGCGGAATGCGTCTGTTCTTCGTCCCCTTGCTCGCGGTGGCGCTTTTCGTCGTGCCCGGACCGGCGGCCTCGGCCGCGCAGGTCCGCGTCACGTCGCTTTCGGCGCTGCAGTCCGCTGTGGACAAAGCGAACCCCGGCGACACGATCGTGCTCGCCGACGGCTCCTACTCCGCGGGCTCGACGCTGTCGATCAAGCGGTCCGGCACGAGCGCCGCGCCGGTGACCGTCGCCGCGGAGCACACCGGCCAGGCCACGATCACCGGCTCGAAGACGTTCGCCTTCGCGAGCGGCGTCTCGAACGTCGTGCTGCGGGGGTTCAAGTTCCGGGGCAGCGCGAAGCTGAGCGTCCCGGCCGGCGCGCCGGGCAACCGCTTGACCCGCAACGACTTCCAGCTCTCGACCGACGGCAACTGGGTGACGGTCAGCGGCGACGACACCGTCGTCGATCGCAACGTCTTCCAGAACCGCACCACCCAGGGCGTGTTCCTGCAGATCCTCGGGCCGTCCGGCGCGATGGCCAAGCACGTCCACGTGCACCACAACTACTTCTACAACCACCAGTTCAGCGGCTCGAACGGTGGCGAGTCGATCCGGCTGGGCCTCAGTGACCACCAGTCGTACACGGCCGACGCGCTGATCGAGAACAACCTGTTCGAGAAGGCGGACGGCGACAGCGAGGCGATCTCCGTCAAGTCGTCGGACAACGTGGTGCGGTACAACACGATCCGGGACAGCAAGGGCTACATAGTCCTGCGCCACGGCAACCGCAGCACCGTCGAGGGCAATGTCCTCTTCGGATCGGGAATCCGGTTCCACGGGAACGACCACAAGATCGTGAACAACTACGTCGCGAACTCCGGCGACCGCGCGATCGTGTTCGGGTCCGGCGACGAGGCCGACAGCGGGCCGACCAGCAAGCTCCACGATCGACCCGATCGGGTGACGGTCGCGTACAACACGGTGCTGGGCTCGAAGAGCGTGATCGACGGTGACGGCGGCGACTTCAAGCCGAAGGACTGCGTGGTCGCGGACAACATCGTCAAGGGGACGTCCGGCCCGCTCGTGACGCTGCCCGGCGGGTCGACGGTGAAGTACGAAGGCAACATCACCTTCGGCGGGTCGGCGGGGATCCCGTCCCGTTCGGTGGACCCGAAGCTGGTGAAGGACGCGGCCGGGCTGTACCGGCTGGCGTCGGGGAGCCCGGCGATCGACGCGGGCGTGGGTTCGTACCCGTTCGCGGCGAAGGACTTCGACCTGCAGTCCCGTTCGGGCGCTTTCGACGTCGGGGCTGACGAGTTCCTCGCCGGCGCCACCCGCGTTCCGCTGACGAAGGCCGACGTCGGACCGGCCGCTCCGTAGCCTTCGCGAAAACTGTCGTACCTCACGGGCACAATGAACGCATGCCCGAACTCCCCGAGGTCGAAGTCGTCCGCGTGGGCCTCCAGGCGCACGTCGCGGGCCGGACCATCCGCGAGGCGGAGGTCCTGCACCCGCGCGCCATCCGCCGGCACGCGCTGGGCGCGGAGGACTTCACGAAGCGACTGGCCGGCACGCGCGTCGAGGCCGCGCGGCGCCGCGGCAAGTACCTGTGGCTGGAGCTGTCCGACAAGGAGGCGCTGCTGGCGCACCTCGGGATGAGCGGGCAGATGCTCGTCCAGCCCGAGGGCGCGCCGGACGAGAAGCACCTGCGCGTCCGGCTGCGCTTCGACGACGACGGTCCTGAGCTGCGCTTCGTCGACCAGCGGACGTTCGGCGGCCTGGCGCTCGACGACCTCAGCGACATCGGCAGCGAGGTGCTGCTCCCGGACACGATCGCGCACATCGCGCGCGACCCGATGGACCCGGCGTTCGACCTCGACGCGGCGGTGCGCGCGCTGCGGTCGCGGCGCACCGAGGTCAAGCGGGCGCTGCTGGACCAGACGCTGGTGTCGGGCATCGGCAACATCTACGCGGACGAGGCGCTGTGGCGGGCCCGCCTGCACTGGTCCCGGCCGACCGAGAAGCTGACCCTGGCCAAGGGGCGCGAGCTGCTGTCCGCGGCGTCGGACGTGATGAACGCGGCGCTGGGCGCGGGCGGGACCTCATTCGACGCGCTGTACGTGAACATCAACGGCCAGTCGGGGTACTTCGACCGGTCGCTGGACGCGTACGGCCAGGAGGGGCTGCCGTGCCACCGGTGCGGCACGGCGATCCGGCGGGAGCCGTTCATGAACCGGTCGTCGTTCTCGTGTCCACGGTGTCAGCCACGCCCTCGGGCCAAACTTGGGTAGATAAATGGTGTTCAGCTTTCAGCTAAGATGAATGTGCCTGGTAGCTGAGGGAGTGCATCGTGGCCAAGGAGCCCGGAAAGTCGACGCTGGCCGACAAGATCGACCGGCTGTTCCACGTGGTCCGCAGGCCCGATCGGGAGCCGTACAGCAACGAAGAGGTCGCGAAGGCCTGTCGCGAGGCAACAGGCGAGAGCTTCTCGACGACGTACTTGTGGCAGCTGCGCACGGGCCGCCGTGACAACCCGACGAAGCGTCACCTCGAGGCACTGGCCCAGTTCTTCGGAGTGCCTCCGGCATACTTCTTCGACGACGAGCAGAGCACGAAGATCGCCGAGGAGCTGGCCCTGCTGGGCGCCCTTCGCGACGCGGGGGTCCGCGACCTGGCCCTGCGCGCGGTGACCCTGTCGGCGGACGGACTGGACACGATCAGCGACATGGTCGACGCGATCGCCCGGAGGGAGGCCGGTCGCGGCGGACCGAAGAAGGAGGCCTGAGGTGACGGCGTTCGCGATGCCGGGCACAGCGGGATTCGCCGAGGTCGAGCGGCCAGACGCCGGCTTGCGCGGGAAGTCGCGCAGCCGGTCGCGCTCTCTCGCGAGCCATCGAAGCGCCACCTCGTCCGCCGACCCGGAAACCGTGCGACCGATCTTGCTCCTTCCGCGTATCCCCGCCGACGTCGCCGCGTTGAACCGGCCGGAGCCGTGGGGTCGCGGCGTGAGGGAGGGCTGACGTGGCGCGAACGTCGTGGCGGCGGAGACCGGGACGGGTGCTGTGGAAGCGGGCCCGGGAGGTCGCCGACGCCGTCACCCTGCCGGAGCCCTTCGATGCCGAGACGTTCGTCGCGAGCCTGGCCGCCGAGCGGGGGCGGCCCATCGAGCTCATGCCCGTCAGCGCGCCCGAAGGCGCTCCGTGCGGGCTGCTCATGAGCACCGAACGCGCCGACTACATCCTCTACCCGACCACCACCACCGCCCTGCACCGGCAGCACATCCTGCTCCACGAGGTCGGCCATTTGCTCTGCGGCCACACCGGCCCGGCCGGCGGCGCGGACGGTGTCGCCCTCGACGCCGCCGCCGGGCGGCAGCTCATGCCGAGCCTCTCGCCCGAGCTGGTCCGGCGCGTGCTCGGCCGCACCACCTACACCGAGGTCGAGGAACGCGAAGCCGAACTGGTCGCGAGTTTGCTCGCCCAGCGCGTCGTCCGGCCCGGGGAGCCGCGCGAGCTCGCGCCCGACGCCCCGGACGGCCTGCGGCGCTTCGACTCCCTCTTCGGCGGCCGGTCCCGCCGCCGGGCGCCGTGATCGAGACCCTGGCCTACCACCTGTGCCTGGTCGGGTTCGCCGGGTTCGGGTACAAGCTCGTCGAGGCGCGCCGCAGCCAGCCGGTGCGCACCATGTGGCTGCTCGCCGGGTTCGGCATCTGCATCGCCACCGGCATCCTCGTGCTGACCCCGGCGATGGCCGCCCTCGCCGGCCCGGGCCCGGTGGCCGAGTGGGTCCTCAGCCTGGCCGGCGACGAGCTGAAGCTGGGCGCGATCGGCTTCGCCGTGGCGTTCACGCAGTCGGTGTGGCGCGGCGAAGGCGCCCGGCTCGCCCCGCACGCGCTGTTCACCGGCGCGTCGATGGTGCTGCTCGCGGTGTGCTTCACGCTCTCGAAACCGCGGCGCGTCGGCGACGACACGGTCTTCTCCGACGCCGGCGTCGGGTTCGCCCTGGCCGACAAGATCGTCTTCCTGGCCTACAGCCTGATCAGCCTCGGCCTGCTGATCGCGGTGTTCGGCCGCAGCGCGTGGCACGCGGAGCCGGGCCCGCTGCGCACCGGGCTGTGGCTGCTGGTGGTCGGCGTGGGTGCCGCGTTCGCGTGGACGTTCTGGGACATCGACGACGTCCGCCGCCTCGCCGAGACCGGCCGGATCGGCGCCCGCGAGGACCTGCCGTCCTCGGTGCTCGCGGCGGCCACGATCGGGTTCGTGACGGCCGGCGCGACGCTCAGCGCGTGGTCGCCGGCGGTGACGTCGGTGATCGGCCGGGTGCGGGCGTACCGGGCCTACCGCCGCATCGAGCCGCTGTGGACGGCGTTGCGCGCGGCGGTGCCGGGCATCGCGCTGGACCCGGGCCGCGAGCTGACGGGCGGCGCCGAGTTCGCGCTGTACCGCAGGGTGATCGAGATCCGCGACGGTCACCTGGCGCTGCGCGCCCACTTCGACCCGGACCTCCCGGCCCGCGCGGAGACGGCGGCCCGCCGGGCGGGAGTCCCGGAGGCCGACCTGGCCCCGACGGTCGAGGCGGTGACCCTGGCCGCGGCGATCGAGGCGGGCCGCCAGGGACGCCGCTTCGAGCCGGGCCAGACGGAGCCCGCGCCCCTGGCGGAAGCGGACGCGGACGTCGGCGCCGAAGCGGCCTGGCTGGTCCGGGTGAGCCGGGCCTGGCAGCGCGACGCGGTGGTCGAGCGCCTCCGGACGAGCGCGCTCGGCTGAGCGTCAACGCAACCGAGGCCACCTCGGCGTGCCCGTCAGCGCGGGTAGCGTGCTCCGCTCACCGTCACCCGGAGCGTGTACAGCGAGCTGGAAGCGGTGATGAACAGGTCGTTCCCGCGCGGGCCGCCGAACGTGAAGTTCGAGCAGATCTCCGGTATCCGCAGCTTGCCGATCCGGGTACCGTCCGCCGCGAAACAGTGCAGACCGTCGTGGGCCGCCGCCCAGAGTCGGCCTTCGCTGTCCACCCGGACTCCGTCGAACACGCCGTTGTCGCACGTCGCGAACACCGATCCGCCGGTCAGCGCGCCGTCGGGGCCCACCTCGAACACCCGGATGTGGCTGGGTTTCTGCCGCGTGTCCACTATGTACAGCAGCGACTCGTCGGCCGAGAACGCCAAGCCGTTGGGCCGGGAGAAGTCGTCCGCGACGATCCGCACGTCACCCGAAGGGGAGATGCGGTACACGTGGCACGCCCCGATCTCGCTCTCCGCCTGGTACCCCTCGTAGTCACTGTCGATGCCGTAACTCGGGTCGGTGAACCAGACTGACCCGTCCGAGTGCTCGACGACGTCGTTCGGGCTGTTGAAGCGTTTCCCCTCGAACTCCGACGCCAGCACGGTGATCGTCCCGTCGTGCTCGGTGCGCGTCACCCGCCGGCGGCCCTGCTCGCAGCTGATCAGCCGTCCGTGGCGGTCGACAGTGTGGCCGTTCGAGTACTCGGACGGCTGACGGAAGACGCCGACCCGGCCCGTCGTCTCGTCCCAGCGCAGCGTGCGATCGTTCGGGATGTCGCTGAACACCAGGTAGCGGCCGGCCGGGAAGTAGGCCGGCCCCTCCGTCCAGCGGCAGCCGGTGTGCAGGCGCTGCATCCACTCGTCGCCGTTGACGCGCGCGAAGCGCTCGTCCAGCACCTCGAAGTCCGTCTTCACCAGATCCATCGATCACCCCTCATGAGATTCCCCGGCAAGTATGGCGGCTGGCCCTCCGCCGTGCGCACTACTGCGCAATGCGTGGTACCTTTCCAAGCGTAAGACTGGAGGGTGCAGTGGAGATCAGTCAGCTGCTCAAAGGGGTGCTCGATCTGGCCGTGCTCGCGGTGCTCCGCGAGGAAGACGGCTACGGGTACGACGTCCTGCGAAGACTCAGGGGCGCCGGCCTGCACGAGGTGGGGGACGCGTCGGTGTACGGGACGTTGCGCAGGCTCTACAAGGCCGGCCTGCTCACCTCGTACGTGGTGCCCAGCGAAGAGGGCCCGCACCGCAAGTACTACAGCCTGAACGAGCCGGGCCGGCTCCGCTTGGCGGAGTCGGGCAAGACCTGGCAGAGCTTCGCATCGACGATGAACATGCTTTTGGGAGAGGCAGCATGAGCGACAAGCCGACCGCCGTGCGGGTTTATCTGGCGCGGGTCCGCACCGCGCTCGCCGACCTGCCCGCGAGCGAGATCGAAGAGATCCTCGAAGACGTCCGCCCGCACCTGACGGAGCTGGAGGCCGAGCTGGGGGAGGGGGCCCGCGTCGAGGCCCTGATCGAACGGCTCGGCACGCCCGAAAGCTACGCCGCCGAGCTGCGCGCCTCGGGTGGGTACCCGCCGGCGGCCGAAGGCGCGACGCAGGTGCTCGCCGCGACCAGGAACCCGAGCCTCGCGAAGCCGCGGATCGCGTTCTGGGGCCTGGTGCTCTGCGCGGTGGCGCTCGCGCTGTTCGCGTTCGCGGCCGCCGTCCGCGTCGACCCCGACGGGCTGCTGGGCGCGGTGCTCTTCCTGCCGGTGTTCCTGATCAGCCTGTTCCTGCTGCTGAAGGGCGGGGTCGAGCCGGTGCTCGCGCTGCCGGAGGTGGTGTGGCTGCGGCGGACGCTGAACAAGGGGCGGCAGCAGGAGGACTCGGGCAAGGCGCTGAGCTACCTCGCTTCGCTCAAGCCGGCCTGGTGGATCGTGTGCGCCGTCGTGCTGCTCGCCTTCGGGCTGCTCCTCATGCTGCGCTCGCGCACCGCGGTGCTGCTGCTGCCGTTCCTGCTCGTCGCGGGCGGCGCGGCCGTGTGGGCGGGCCCGCGGCTGCGCGGCGACCGGCGGCTGCTGTGGGTGACCGTGCCGATCTCGGCGTTCGTCATCGGCGGCATCCTGGGCGGGTTCGGCGCCGCGGTCGACCTGATCTCGAACCGGAACTCCTACTCGAACTCGCCGTCGTACTACCAGACGTCCGACCGGTACGGCAACGACCAGCTGACCTACGGCAACCACGAGATCGAGAACGTCTACGCGTTCGACGCCGAGGGCAAGCCGCTGACCGAGATCTACCTCTACGACGAAGAGGGCCGGCCGCTCACGGTGACCCGCTACGGCTGCGAGCGCTCGAGCGGCACCAAGGAGAAGATCGGCGCGGACAACCGGTTCCCGCGGCCGAAGATCGAGCAGGGCGTCACCGACGACCAGGGCAACTACAACGGCTACAACGGGTACCGCTCGTCCTGCCGCGAGAACGCGGGCGTGCCGTTCAGCGCGGCGATCCCGAAGGTGACCGCGCCTTCTCCGTCGAGCACACCGACGTCTTCGTCCGCGCCGGCCACGCCGACGCCGACGAAGTAACGGGGGAACGAACGCCGGGAGCCGGGTCGGGGCCGCTCCCGGCGTTCACCCGATGCCAACGTGCGCGAAACGTCCCGCGAACGCGGGCGTGCTGAGCTGGGTGCGTGCCACTCACCGAGGTCGGGACGGACACCTTCGCCCCGCGCACACGGGTCATCCACGGGTACGAGCGCGCCTACCGGATGGCCGGGCGCGGCCCGGCCCTGCTGTTCCTGCACGGCATCGGCGACGACTCGGCGACGTGGCTGGAGCTGCTCGCCTCGCTGTCGGCCGACCACACGGTGATCGCGCCCGACCTGCTCGGCCACGGCGCCTCGGCCAAGCCGCGCGCCGACTACTCCGTCGCGGCCTACGCCTGCGGCATGCGCGATCTGCTGACCACGCTCGACGTCGACCGGGTCACGGTGATCGGGCACTCGCTCGGCGGCGGCGTCGCGATGCAGTTCGCCTACCAGTTCCCGGAACGCTGCGAACGGCTCGTCCTGGTCGGCTCCGGTGGGGTCGGGGCGAGCGTGCACCCGTTGCTGCGGCTGGCCGCCGCACCGGGCGCGGGACTGGCGCTGCCGCTGCTGGGGACGCGGCCGGCGCTGACGGTGCTGCGCGGGTTCGCCGAGCTGCTGCGGGTGTCCGAAGGGCTGGGGCTGGGCCCCGACCTCGACTACGTGCTGACCCGCTACGTCCGGCTGCTCGAACCGGGCACGCGCTCGGCGTTCCTGCGCACCCTGCGCTCGGTCGTCGACTGGCGCGGTCAGGTCGTCAACATGCTGGACCGCTGCTACCTGACCGAGGGGATCCCGACGCTGCTCGTGTGGGGGACCGACGACCGGGTGGTACCGAGCGGGCACGCCCGGCGCGCGCACCGGGCGATGCCGGGCAGCAAGCTGGTGCTGTTCGAGGGCGCCGGCCATTTCCCGCACCGGTCGGACCCGAAGCGGTTCCTCGAGATCCTGCGCGAGTTCCTGGCGCAGACGCCTCCGGCGGAGTACGACCGCACGCGCTGGGGCGACCTGCTGCGCGAGGGCCGGGCCGCGCGGCTGCCGGACCCGGCTGCGCTCCCGGACGCGCCTGCGGTGTCGTCGGGGACCTGAGCAGCCCCCGATTTCCACGCTACCGGCGGGCACCGACAGTTTCCGGGGTGGCCGGCGGAGTTGTCCCCAGGCACGACGAAGGCCACCTCCGGAAGGGAGGTGGCCTTCGCTCCTCAGTGCGTCAGTGCGTCAGTGGCCGAAAGCGCTGCGGGCCGCGAGGTCCGCCAGCAGTGCGCGGCCCTTCTCGGCGTTGCGGGGCTGGGACAGGACGTCGTAGCGGCGCGCCACCAGCTGGCTCTGGGAGACGAACCCGCGCTTGTTGCGGTTGGCCGCGTACCCGAGTGCGCCGAAGAGCAGGTTGAACCCGAGCCCGGCGACCAGGCCGATCACGATCGGGACCAGGCCCGCGCCCGGGTTCAGCAGGCTCAGCACCAGGCCGAGGAACACACCGAACATCGCGCCGGACGTCGCCGCGCTGCCCAGGACCTTGCCCCAGGACATCTTGCCGGCGATGCGCTCGACGAGCATCGGCTCCACGCCCACGATCGTGACGTCGGTGACCGGGAAGTCCGTGCCCGCGAGGTGGTCGACCGCGCGCTGGGCCTGCTCGTAGGACTCGTAGGAACCGATCGGCCAGCCGGTGGGCAGGGTGGGCAGCTGGGGCCGGGCCTGCTGCTGTCCGATCGTGCTCTGCTGCGTGAATGCTGTGGTCATCGATCTCACCTCTCCTGCCCCGTTCAACGTGGGAGTACCCCGGATTCCTCCCGCTCGCGCGGAATTCACAGACTCTTCTCAGACGGGCAAACCGCGCAATCCGCCGCGCCGGACCCGGGCGGGCGGAACCGCTCACCACACCTCGATTCAATGGTTCAATAAAGTACCTTTGTTCCGGTTGACCCCGGCGACGTCACCGGGTAGGAAGGACCCGCAAAGGATTCGCATCAAACCTTTGGGGCGGCAGATGGCACGCAGACGAGGCATGCTCACGCTGGACGAGCTCCGGGCGCGCGTGGACGCGGGCACGATCGACACCGTGCTCGTCGCGATCACGGACATGCAGGGCAGGCTCCAGGGCAAGCGCTGCTCGGCGGAGTACTTCCTGGACGAGGTCGTCGGCCACGCCACCGAGGCCTGCAACTACCTCCTGGCCGTGGACGTCGACATGAACACCGTCGACGGCTACGCGCTCTCGTCGTGGGAGAGCGGCTACGGCGACTTCGTGCTGCGCCCCGACTTCGCCACGCTGCGGGAGATCCCCTGGCAGGAGGGCACCGCGCTGGTGCTGGCCGACGTCGAGCGCGTGCAGGGCGGTGCCGTCAGCGTGTCGCCGCGGCAGATCCTGCGCCGTCAGCTCGAGCGCCTCGCCGAGCGCGGGCTCGCCGCGTACGTCGGGACCGAGCTGGAGTTCATCGTCTTCGACGACACCTACGAAGCCGCCTGGGACAAGCGCTACCACGGCCTCAAGCCCGCCAACCAGTACAACGTGGACTACTCGATGCTCGGCACCGCGCGGCTGGAGCCGCTGCTGCGCCGCATCCGCAACGAGATGTCCGGCGCCGGGCTCTACCCGGAGTCCGCCAAGGGCGAGTGCAACCCCGGCCAGCAGGAGATCGCCTTCCGCTACACCGATGCCCTGAGCACCTGCGACAACCACAGCGTCTACAAGAACGGCGCCAAGGAGATCGCCGCGCAGGAGGGCAAGAGCCTCACGTTCATGGCGAAGTACAACGAGCGCGAGGGCAACTCCTGCCACATCCACATCAGCCTGCGCTCCACCGAAGGCCGGGCCGTCCTGTCCGGCGACCACGACCACGGCTTCTCGACGCTCATGGAGCAGTTCCTCGCCGGCCAGCTCGCCGGGTTGCACGAGCTGACCTACTTCTTCGCGCCGAACATCAACTCCTACAAGCGGTTCGTGCCCGGCAGCTTCGCGCCGACCGCGATCGCGTGGGGCACGGACAACCGCACCTGCGCGCTGCGCGTCGTCGGCCACGGCGAGTCGTTGCGCGTCGAGAACCGCGTGCCCGGCGGGGACGTCAACCCGTACCTGGCCGTCGCCGCGCTCATCGCCGCCGGCCTGCACGGGATCGAGAACGAACTGGAGCTGGAAGAGCCCTTCGTCGGCAACGCCTACCACTCCGACCGGGGCACGGTCCCGACCACGCTGCCCGAGGCCGCCGCGGCGCTGGCGGAGAGCACCCTGGCGCGGGAAGCGTTCGGCGACGACGTCGTCGACCACTACCTGAACGCGGCGAAGATCGAGATCGACGCCTACAACGCCGCCGTCACCGACTGGGAGCGGGTTCGTGGCTTCGAGCGACTCTAAGCCGGTCATCGGTCTCACCAGCTACCTCGAGCCCGCGAAGTTCCTGGTCTGGGAGACCGAAGCCGCGCTGCTGCACCGCGTCTACGTCGACTGCGTCGTCGCGGCCGGCGGCATCCCGGTGCTGCTGCCGCCGGTGTCCGACGCGTACGACCGGCTCGTGTCCACTGTGGACGGCCTGGTGCTCACCGGCGGCGCGGACGTCGAACCGGAGCGCTACGGCCAGGAGCCGCACCCGGCCACCTACACGCGGCCGGAGCGGGACGCGTTCGAATTCGGCCTGTTCGAAGCGGCGCGGCGCCAGGGCAAGCCGGTGCTCGGCGTGTGCCGCGGCCTGCAGGTGATGAGCGTCGCCCTCGGCGGCACGCTCACCCAGCACCTGCCGGAGGCGACGGAGTCCACCGAGCACCAGCCCGCGCCGGCGACGTTCGGCCGGGGGACCGTCACCCTGGCCGACGGCAGCCGGGCGGCGGCGATCCTCGGCCCGGAAACCAAGACGCTCTGCTACCACCACCAGGCGATCGACCGGCTCGGCGACGGCCTCGAACCGGTCGGCTGGGCCGCCGACGGAACCATCGAAGCCGCCGAAGTGCCCGGTGAGTTCACCCTGGGCGTCCAGTGGCACCCCGAGCAGGACAGCGACGACGTCCGGCTGTTCGCCGCCCTCGTCGACGCGAGCAAGGAGAGGACATGACCAGCACGTTCGACGTCCTGAACCCCGCCACCGAGGAGGTGGTGCGGACGATTCCGCTGACCAGCGCCGAGGAGACCGACGCGGCGATCGCCCGCGCGCAGGCGGCGTTCCCGGGCTGGCGCGACGTCACCCCCGGCGACCGCGCGCGGCTGCTGCGCCGCTTCGCCGACGCCGTCGAGGCCGACCTCGAGAACCTCGCGCGGCTCGAGGTCGAGAACTCCGGGCACACCATCGGCAACGCCCGCTGGGAAGCGGGCAACGTCCGTGACGTCCTCACCTACTATTCCGCGGCGCCGGAACGCCTGATCGGCAAGCAGATCCCCGTCCCGGGCGGCGTCAACGTCACCTTCCAGGAGCCACTGGGCGTGGTCGGCGTGATCGTGCCGTGGAACTTCCCGATGCCGATCGCGGGCTGGGGCTTCGCGCCCGCGCTCGCGGCCGGCAACACCGTCGTCCTCAAGCCGGCCGAGCTGACGCCGCTGACCGCGGTCCGGCTGGGCGAGCTGGCGCGCGAGGCGGGCATCCCGGAGGACGTCTTCCAGGTGCTGCCGGGCAAGGGATCCGTGGTCGGGCAACGGTTCGTGGACCACCCGGGCGTGCGCAAGGTCGTCTTCACCGGCTCGACCGAGGTCGGCAAGCAGATCATGGCCGGCTGCGCGGCGCAGGTGAAGCGCGTGACGCTGGAGCTGGGCGGCAAGAACGCGAACATCGTCTTCGCCGACTCCGACCTGGAGAAGGCCGCGGCGACCGCGCCCTACGGCGTCTTCGACAACGCGGGCCAGGACTGCTGCGCGCGGTCGCTGATCCTGGTGCAGGCGAGCGCGTACGACCGGTTCATGGAGCTGCTCGAACCCGCGGTGCACGGCGTCGTCGTCGGCGACCCGGGCGACGAGAAGACCGAGATGGGCCCGCTGATCTCGGCCGCGCACCGCGAAAAGGTGGCCTCCTACGTGCCGGACGACGCGCCGGTCGCGTTCCGCGGCAGCGCGCCGTCGGGCCCCGGCTACTGGTTCCCCCCGACCGTCCTCACCCCGCCCGACCTGCGGTACCCGGCCGTGGCGGACGAGGTCTTCGGCCCGGTCGTCGCCGTCGTGCCGTTCGACGGAGAGGCCGACGCGGTCCGGATGGCCAACGCGACCGAGTACGGCCTGTCCGGGTCGATCTGGACCCGCGACGCCGGCCGCGCGTTCCGGGTGGCGCGCGGTGTCGAAGCCGGCAACCTGTCGGTGAACTCGCACTCTTCGGTGCGCTACTGGACGCCGTTCGGCGGGTTCAAGCAGTCCGGCCTCGGCCGCGAGCTGGGCCCCGACGCCGCGGCGGCGTTCACCGAAACCAAGAACGTCTTTCTGAGCACGGAGGAGTAATGGTCCAGCGTTTCGAAGGCCGCGTCGCGGTGATCACCGGCGGCGCGAGCGGCATCGGGCTCGCCTCGGCGCGCCGTCTGGCGAGCGAAGGCGCGAAGGTCGTCATCGGGGACCTGACGCCGGCCGAAGGCAAGGCGGCCGCGGACGAGGTCGGCGGCGCGTTCATCCAGACCGACGTCACCGACGCCGAGCAGGTCGAGAACCTGTTCCACAGCACGGTCGAGCAGTTCGGCTCGGTCGACGTCGCGTTCAACAACGCGGGGATTTCACCGCCCGAGGACGACTCCATCCTGACCACGGGCATCGAGGCGTGGGAGCGGGTGCAGCGCGTCAACCTGACGTCGGTGTACTACTGCTGCAAGGCCGTCCTGCCGCACATGCAGCGCCAGGGTCGCGGGTCGATCATCAACACGGCGTCGTTCGTCGCGGTGATGGGCGCGGCGACGTCGCAGATCTCCTACACCGCGTCCAAGGGCGGGGTGCTCGCGATGAGCCGTGAGCTGGGCATCCAGTTCGCGCGGGAGAACATCCGCGTCAACGCGCTGTGCCCGGGACCGGTGAACACGCCGCTGCTCAAGGAGCTGTTCGCGAAGGACCCGGAACGCGCGGCCCGACGGCTGGTCCACGTGCCGGTCGGCCGGTTCGCCGAGCCGTCGGAGATCGCGGCGGCGGTGGCGTTCCTGGCCAGCGACGACGCCAGCTTCATCACGGCGTCCCAGTTCCTGGTCGACGGCGGCATCTCCGGCGCGTACGTCACCCCGCTCTAACGGCGTGACGTCGGTTTCTTGACGCCGTAGACCTCCCGGAGGTAGTTCCAGGCGGCGTTGAGCTTCCGGCGCTCTTCGGAGACGAGCTTTTCGCGGCGCCGCAGCACGCGGACGGCGATCTCGGAGGCGAGGAAGGCGCCGGCGGCGAAGGTCAGCACGCCGACGATCAGGGTCAGGACGACGACGGTGGTGGTCATGGTGACCAGCGTCGACGCCGGGTGGGCGATTCGTCCCTGCGCAAAGCTAGCGGGTTTCGTTAGCTTTGTGAGGTGACGCACTGGCGCGCCGACGAGTGGGCGGAAGCGGTCCGGACCGGCATCCGCTCGCGGGGCCTGTCCCTGGACGAGGCCGCGCGCCGGATCGGCGTTCCGACGTCGACGTTGCGGAGCTGGATCGAACACCGGCACGCGCCGAAGGTGACCGTCTTCGACCACTGGGCCCAGCTCGCCGAGGTCACCGGCCTCGGGGAGGCCGAGCTGCTGCGCGTCGCCGGGGTGCTGCCCGACAGCCTGGCCAGCCCGGTGCACGTCGCGCAGGCCGCGAAAGCACTGCGGGAGGGCATCGACCAGGCCGGGCAGTTCCTCCGGCAGGCCACCGCGCTCGTCTACTCCTCGCCCGGCACGCAGGTGGCCAACCTCATCGCCGCGTCGCCGGTCGACTGGGAGATGCGGATCCGCTCCGCGACCCGCGGCGACGAGGTCCGCGTCACCTACCACCACTACGTCGGGATCGTGCCGCCGCCGGGCTTCCCCCATGACGACGCCGAGGTGCGCCGGATCCTCGAGCACGACGTCCTCGGCGAGCTGTGGCGGCCACTCGGGCTGTACTGGCGGGTCGCCGAGGTGCACGACTGGCACGAGCCGCCGCGGCTGGTGATCCAGGTGCCCGAACAGGAGGCGACGCGTCCGCCCGTGCCGTCGCCGGTCGTCGCCGCGCCGCCGGTCGTCGTGCTGTCGCCGATCTGGGGGTACGGCGAGCTGCTCGCGTCGCTGGTCGCCGACGGCCTCGGGTTCGGCAACGTCGACTTCCGCTACTTCGGCCTCCCGGACGCGATGGCCGACCGCGTCCGGATCACCGCCCGCGAGCTGGCCGAGCCCGCGCCGCGGCTGGTGCACTCGGTGCCGCCGATCATGCTGCTGCACGGCCTGGGCGTGCCGGACCTGACCGGACGGCTCCCGGTCGTGGTCCGCTACGGCCCCCGCATGCGCGAGCGGGCCGCGCGGATCTACCGCGAGCCGCTGCTCGAAGCGGGGTTCGCGGACCCGCTGGCGGGCGCGCGGGCGATCGAGGAAGCGATCTCGGTCCCGCCGGGCTGCGCGTACTTCGAGGTCACGCTCGCCGACGAGGACGTCTTCGACGGCGACCGCCCCTCGCTGGACCGGCTCAACGACTCGGTGGCCTGGTTCGCCGAGCAGATCGTCGAGCAGGTGCTGCTGGGCGCCGGGCACCCGCCGGTGCCGGTGGGCGGCCCGCTGAAACGCCTGGTCCTGCCCTCGGGCCGGGTGCGCCGGCCACCGGCGCTGGCCGGGGGCGTCGTGCGGCGCGTCGCGGATCGAGCCGCGCTCGAAGGGTGATGTGGCGTTGCCCGGGTGAAGTAGACGGACCTCGAACCCGGCAGGTACCGTGACCGTCACAACTGCAGATCGGGCCGTAGAGCCGGGGCGGGAGAGCCTCCACGAAGTCAGTGGGGCACCGAAGGAGCAAACTCCCCAGAATCTCTCAGGTACCTGTTACCGCTTCGTGCGAGGCCACTCTGGAAAGCAGGCGCACCCGCGCCTCACCCAAGGTGAAAGCCGTGTCCCGCACGGTGAAACTCTCAGGTGCCATGACAGAGGGGGAGTTCCCAGCGCACCGTTGTGTGCCCAGGCCCGAGGAGCTCCCCATCACTTCCACGCAGTTCGACGCCCGCCACATCGGCCCGTCCGAGGCCGAACGCGCGAAGATGCTGGCCGAGTGCGGCTACGGCAGCCTGGACGCCCTCGTCGGCGCGGCCGTGCCGACCGCTATTCGCGCCACCCATGACCTGGTCCTCCCGCCGGCCGCGTCCGAAGAGGAGGCCACCGCGGAGCTGCGCGCCCTCGCCGCCCGCAACCGGCCGATGACGCAGATGATCGGCCTGGGCTACTCCGACACCGTCACCCCCGGC
This sequence comes from Amycolatopsis sp. NPDC005961, assembly GCF_040629235.1. Classification (NCBI taxonomy): domain Bacteria; kingdom Bacillati; phylum Actinomycetota; class Actinomycetes; order Pseudonocardiales; family Pseudonocardiaceae; genus Amycolatopsis; species Amycolatopsis sp. NPDC005961. The sequence goes on from NZ_JBEXVF010000080.1 coordinate 34,981, forward strand.
GTGATCCGCCGCAACGTCCTCGAGAACCCGGCCTGGTACACCGCGTACACGCCCTACCAGCCGGAGATCTCCCAGGGCCGCCTCGAAGCGCTGCTCAACTTCCAGACGATGGTCGCCGACCTGACCGGCCTGGCCACCGCGAACGCCTCGCTGCTCGACGAGTCGACCGCCGTCGCCGAAGCCGTCACGCTGATGCGCCGCGCGTCGAAGTCCGAGTCGAACAAGGTCGTCCTCGACGCCGAGTGCCTGCCGCAGACCATCGCCGTCGTGCGGACCCGCGTCGAAGCGCTGGGCATCGAGGTCGAGGTCCGCGACCTGCTGACCGGCCTGCCGGACGACTTCTTCGGCGTCGTCGTCCAGTACCCGGGCGCGTCCGGCGTGCTGCGTGGCCGCGGCTTCTACCACGCGATTTCCGAGTCGGCGAAGGCCGCGGGCGCGTTGTTCACCGTCGCCGCCGACCTGCTCTCGCTGACGCTGGTCACCGCGCCCGGCGAGTTCGGCGCCGACGTCGCGGCGGGTTCGACGCAGCGCTTCGGCGTCCCGCTCGGCTACGGCGGTCCGCACGCCGGGTTCATGTCGGTGCGCTCCGGGCTCGAGCGCTCGCTGCCCGGGCGCCTGGTCGGTGTCTCGGTCGACGCCGACGGCAACCCGGCCTACCGGCTCGCGCTGCAGACGCGTGAGCAGCACATCCGCCGCGAGAAGGCGACGTCCAACATCTGCACCGCGCAGGTCCTGCCCGCCGTGCTGGCCGCGATGTACGCGGTCTACCACGGCCCCGACGGCCTGAAGAAGATCGCCCGGCGCGTCCACGGCCTCGCCGCGGGCTTCGCCGGCGCCCTGCGTCAGGCCGGTGTCGAGGTCGTGCACGAGTCCTTCTTCGACACCGTCGTCGCGCACGTTCCCGGCCGGGCCGCCGAGATCCACGCGGCCGCCCGCGAAGCCGGGATCAACCTCGGCCACGTCGACGCCGACCACGTCCGCGTCGCGTTCGACGAGGTCAGCACCCCCGCGATCACCGCCAAGGTGCTGGGCGCGTTCAAGATCGAGGCCGAGGTCGACGACGGCGTCGCGCTGCCGAACGGCCTCGCCCGCGAGAGCGGCTTCATGGGCCACGAGGTCTTCGGCACCCACCGCTCCGAGACGGCGATGCTGCGCTACCTGCGCAAGCTGTCCGACCTGGACTACGCGCTCGACCGCGGCATGATCCCGCTCGGCTCCTGCACGATGAAGCTCAACGCCACCACCGAGATGGAGCCGATCAGCTGGCGCGAGTTCGCCGGCATCCACCCGTTCGCCCCGGCCGAGGACGCCGCCGGCTACCACACGCTCGTGGGGCAGCTGGCCGACTGGCTGGCCGAGGTCACCGGCTACGACAAGGTGTCGCTGCAGCCGAACGCGGGCAGCCAGGGCGAGCTGGCCGGGCTCCTCGCGATCCGCGCGTACCACCGCGCGAACGGCGACGAGGCTCGCGACGTCTGCCTGATCCCGTCGTCCGCGCACGGCACCAACGCCGCGTCCGCGGTGCTCGCCGGGATGCGCGTGGTCGTCGTCAAGTGCACCGACGAGGGCAACGTCGACCTCGCCGACCTGCGGTCCAAGGTGGACACCCACCGCGACACCCTGGCGGCGATCATGGTCACCTACCCGTCCACGCACGGCGTGTACGAGCACGACATCGACGAGCTTTCGAAGATCGTCCACGACGGCGGCGGCCAGGTGTACGTCGACGGCGCGAACCTCAATGCCCTGCTGGGCCTGGCCAAGCCGGGCGAGTTCGGCGGCGACGTCTCGCACCTGAACCTGCACAAGACCTTCTGCATCCCGCACGGTGGTGGCGGCCCGGGCGTCGGCCCGGTGGCGGTGCGCGCGCACCTCGCGCCGTACCTGCCGAACCACCCGCTGCTGGACCAGGCCGGCCCGGCGACCGGCGTCGGCCCGATCAGCGGCGCCCCGTACGGCTCGGCGTCGATCCTGCCGATCTCCTGGGCCTACGTCCGGATGATGGGCGCGCCCGGCCTGACCGCCGCCACCAAGGTCGCGGTGCTCGCCGCGAACTACGTCGCCTCGCGCCTGGCCCCGCACTACCCGGTGCTCTACACCGGCCAGGACGGCCTGGTCGCCCACGAGTGCATCCTCGACCTGCGGCAGATCACCAAGGAGACCGGCGTGACGGTCGACGATGTCGCGAAGCGGCTCATCGACTACGGCTTCCACGCGCCGACGATGTCGTTCCCGGTCGCGGGCACGCTGATGGTCGAGCCGACCGAGTCCGAGGACCTGGGCGAGATCGACCGGTTCATCGCCGCGATGATCGCCATCCGCGCCGAGATCGACGAGGTGGCTGCCGGTCGCTGGAGCGCCGAGGAGTCGCCGCTGCGGGGCGCGCCGCACACCGCGGAGACGCTGGTCGGCGAGTGGGACAAGCCCTACGACCGCGAGCTGGCCGTGTACCCGGCGGGTGTTTCCCGCAAGAACAAGTACTGGTCGCCGGTGCGGCGCATCGACGGCGCCCGCGGCGACCGTAACCTCGTGTGCTCCTGCCCGCCCCTCAACGCTTACGAAGGCTGAGCTCCAGTGTCGAAAGAGACCTCCCTGCACGGAGTCCACAAGGGACTCGGCGCGCTGTTCACCGACTTCGCCGGCTGGTCCATGCCGGTCCGCTACGCCAGCGAGCTGGCCGAGCACAAGGCGGTCCGTGAGGCGGCCGGCCTGTTCGACCTCTCGCACATGGCCGAAATCCACGTCACGGGCAAGCAGGCGGCCGACGTCCTGGACTTCGCGCTGGTCGGCAACCTCACCGGGGTCAAGCCGGGCCGGGCGCGGTACACGATGATCTGCGACGCTTCCGGCGGCGTCCTCGACGACCTGGTCGTCTACCGGTTGGAAGACGAGCACTACCTCGTCGTCGCGAACGCGGGCAACGCCAAGGTCGTCGCCGACGCGCTGGCCGAGCGGGTCGCGGGCTTCGACGCGGTGGTCGACGACCGCAGCGAGACGACCGCGCTGATCGCCGTCCAGGGCCCGAACGCCGCGACGATCCTGGGGTCGGTCACCGACGCCGACCTCGACGCGCTGAAGTACTACGCCAGCGTCCCGGCGGTCGTGAAGGGCCACGACGTCCTGCTCGCCCGCACCGGCTACACCGGCGAGGACGGCTTCGAACTGTTCGTGAACGCCGACGAGGCGCCGGCGGTCTGGCGTCTGCTCATGGACGCGGGCGAGCCGCACGGGCTCGTCCCGGCCGGGCTGGCCTGCCGCGACACGCTGCGGCTCGAAGCCGGGATGCCGTTGTACGGCAACGAACTCACGCTCGACCAGAGCCCGTTCGAGGCCGGGCTCGGGCGCGTCGTCAAGTTCGAGAAGCCTGGCGACTTCGTCGGCCGCGCGGCCCTCGAAGAGCGGTCCAAGCAGGACGTCCCGCGCGTGCGAGTGGGGCTGAAAGGTGCCGGTCGTCGTGCTCCGCGGCACGGTTACCAGCTGCTGGCCGACGGCGCCGAGATCGGTGAGGTGACCAGCGGCGCGCTGTCGCCCACGCTCGGTTACCCGATCGCCATGGCGTACGTCGATCGGGCGTACGCCGAGCCCGGCACCGAGCTGTCCGTCGACATCCGGGGCAGGATCGAGCCCGTCGAGGTCGTCGCCCTGCCCTTCTACTCCCGCGCGTAAGGACTTTTGAGCCATGAGCATCCCCGAGAACCTGAAGTACACCAAGGAACACGAGTGGCTGTCCGTCGAGGACGGCATCGCCACCGTCGGCATCACCGCCTTCGCCGCCGAGTCGCTCGGTGACATCGTGTTCGTCCAGCTGCCCGAGGCCGGCGCCACCATCACCGCCGGCGAGGTGTTCGGCGAGGTCGAGTCGACCAAGTCGGTCAGCGAGCTGTACGCGCCCGTGTCCGGCGAGGTCGTCGAGGTGAACGGCACCACAGCCGACACCCCCGAGGTCATCAACTCCGACCCGTACACGGAAGGCTGGCTGCTGAAGGTGCGTCTGACCGGGGACGTGCCGGACCTGCTCGACGCCGCCGCGTACGCCGCGCTCACCCAGGAGAACTGATGACGACGTTCGACCAGCACCTGTCCGAAGTCGACCCCGAGGTCGCCGCGGCCGTCGCCGACGAACTGACCCGTCAGCAGTCCACCCTGGAGATGATCGCCTCCGAGAACTTCGCGCCGGTGGGCGTGCTCGAGGCGCAGGGCTCGGTGCTGACCAACAAGTACGCCGAGGGCTACCCCGGCCGCCGCTAC